>CAZXFK010000012.1:0-20466 GCA_964640115.1 uncultured Gammaproteobacteria bacterium | reverse complement strand
GTTCTAGGTTCGAAGTTCGTAGTTCGAAGTTCGTGGTTCGTTATTAGTATGTTATAATCCCAAAGTAATGCCTCCCAATCCGTTCATCCGGCCACTGCCAAAAGTAACACCCAAAGCATCCGTCACACCGGTTGTGTCGGCTACTTCGGTTTCGCAAACGCCAAAAATATCTCGCGGTATGGATGGCAGTGAGCGCGCCAAAAGTATTCAGGCCATAGCCAACGATATTCAAGCCCGTACCGCCCGTATCGAATACTTACGCATCATGTCTGAAAAGATGCAGCAAGCCGTAAAAAGTTCACCGCAAAAAAATTCTTCACGCATCGCTTTTCTGGCAGGCCAATTAAATCAAGATTTTTAAACTATGTACACACCCGAATCTTACAATTCCGTACAAGAATCTCAATTGTCTCCGGAGCTGATTTCTCTGTGTGAAAAGGGTATGGCTGATATTAAATCGACGCAAGAAAATTTTGACAATATCCTTTCCACCATTGATCGTAACGGAGTTGATGACGGGGTTCGTCCCGCCTACATGCAAATCATGCTGGTCGAGCAAGAGCTTTCCAGACATGAAAAAGCTCTCAAATCATACATTTCTTGAGTATTAGTAAATAAAAATTAAACCGGCTTTAGGCCGGTTTTTTCGTTTGATAAGGAATTAATATCTTTAATAATTCTCCAAACAGTAATGGCAGCGTACCGATTGCCGCCACTCCAAATAAAATCCACAATGGTATGGCCTCAAAACCGAATTTGTTATTTATAACCGGCACATAAATCAAAATTAATAACCCTATAATCACACTTGAGTAAACAAATATAAATGCTTTGTTCTTGAAGAAGCTTCCCATTTGTCCGAATAATCGTTTTTTGCTTCCGGCGGTAAGTACTAACAGTAAATTGGTCCAGACTATCAAACCAAAGGCGACAGTGCGCGCTTGCGGTGGAGTACAGCCTTGATCCAAAGCCGTTTTATAAACCGCAAATGTAAGCACAAAAATCAGTGCTCCGGTTAAGCAAACGCGAATCAATTGGCGCATGGTTATCAAAGCTTTTATCGGATTACGCGGTTTACGTTTCATGATATCCTTTTCCGCCGGAATACCTTCAAACACCAACGAACAAGTCGGATCAATAATCAATTCCAATAAAACTATGTGTATCGGCGTAAGCAAAATAGGCAAACCCGAAAGGGGAATTAACAAGGCTGTTAAAATTATATAAACATGGACAATAAAAATGTAACTTACCGCTTTTTGGATATTGTCGAATATCCTGCGCCCGTCGCCCACGGCTTGCACCACCGTAATCAATCGGTCATCCAATAAAGTGATGTCAGCCGCTTCTCTGGCAACGTTTGTTCCTCTTTCTCCCATGGCAATACCGATATCCGCGTCTTTTAACGACGGTGCATCATTGACTCCGTCTCCCATCATTGCCACAACTTCACCTTTGCTTTTCAGTGCCGATATTATTTTTAACTTTTGTTCCGGATTGATGCGCGCAAAAACATGAATTTTTTCAATTGATTTCAGCAAATCAGCTTCGTTCATGTCATCCAATTCCGATCCTGTTATTACTCCGTAAGCCGTCACGATGCCAACAGCTTTTGCTATATGCAAAGCGGTTTGGGGGTGGTCTCCGGTAATCATACGTACTCTGATTCCCGCCCGTCGGGCTATGCTTATGGCTTTTTTTGCGTCTATCCGCGGAGGATCTCTGAAACCCAACAGAGCAACAAAATCAAAATCATTGGTTTGGTTTAATCCGGCGGAAATATTTTTATCGGAAACGGTTTTTTTTGCGGTGGCCAAGACTCTTAATCCTTTGCCGGCCATAAAATCGATTTGTTTCAGCAACTCATCTTTTTGCTGTTTGCTCAAAGAGCACCTTTCGATCACGTTTTCCGCAGATCCTTTTATGGTTAAACACTCATCATTGCCCGATCGCCACACCTGACCCATGAACTTTAACTTTTGATCAAATCCGTATTCACGTATCAAATCAATCTTGCCAAATACATTCTCCGGAATCAAACCGATTTTTTTAGATAATTCATGTATTGAAATATCCATCGAATCAAACGGATTGGGTTGGCTGGCCATTAATGCCGTTTTCAGCACCTCCTTCACGCCATTGTCTTTATTGGTTATTTTATTAGTGTAAATTAGTTTTGCTCCGGTATATATTTCTTCCAATTGCATACGATTTTCGGTCAAAGTTCCGGTTTTGTCCGTGCACAGAGTTGTAATATGACCCAAGGTTTCGATAGCGTTAATTTTACGCACCAAAGTTTGCTTTTTTGTTAATCTGTAAGCACCTAGAGCTGCAAAAACCGTTAATACAACCGGTATTTCTTCCGGAATAACGGAAATTGCCAAGGTTAATCCTTTAAGCAAACTGTCTATGGCATCATTATTAGAAGCATAAACGATCACCATCAACAACAAACAAGCCAGTGCGCCCACTATTCCGAATATTTTGATTATTTGCTTGGTTTGTTTTTGCAAAGGAGTCGGAGTTTCTTGAATTTTAGCCAATGATTTACCAATCTTGCCATATTGAGTCTGCAATCCCACGGCTGTTATTTCAATAACAGCTTGTCCCGAAATAACCAACGTACCGGCCAAAACATGGCATTTGTCATCTTTGCATTTTTTGTTCTTGGCTATTTTATAAATAGCTCCGCTTTCTCCGGTCAACAGTGATTCATCAACTGTAAAATTTGAATCTGCCTTGATTATGCCATCACCTTGAATTCGATCTCCTTCTTGAGTTATTAAATAATCCCCACGCACCAAATCATCGCTCTTGATTGTTTTGATTTCTCCGTCGCGAATAACTTGCACTTTGGGCGTGGATAGTTCTTTTAATGCTTCCAAAGCTTTATCTGTTTTGTGCGCCTGGTAAATATCAATTCCTATTATAACCATAACTCCGCCAAGCATAAGGGCGCTGTCCCATGTGCTTCCTATCATCAAATACAAAAATGCTGCCGCAAGAAGCAACAGTAACATCGGCTCATCAATGATTCTTCGAAAATATAATAGTACGCTTTTACGTTCTTTTTCGTAAAGTGTGTTGGCGCCGAACTTATTTCTGTTGTTTACGGCTTGTGTTTCTGATAAGCCGGCGAATTCTTCAAAAGCAATGGGCATTAATTCATTTTATCAATTATATCAGCTAAAGTCTAAGTTTTTTCTAGTTATCATAAATATTTATAATTAATATTGTCATTTCGCTAAATATTTCAATTGATATATAATAATCACATGTATAAAAAATGGTACGCCGTCCTAGCGCAATCTTACATAGTTATAATGATTATCTCTTTGGCTATTGGAATTTTCGTTCCGTGGTCAAAGCATCTTGTCCCTTGGACAACCATAATTTTGCAAATAATCTTTTTCATCTCCAGTCTGAAAATGAAACCCGAATTGGTTTTGGATGGTTTTAAAGATTGGAAATATTTAGCAGCTGTCAATTTTTACATGATGATTTTATTACCGGCGGCTGTTTGGCTTCTCGTCTTGTTTTTACCTCATGATTTGGGATTGGCTTTGTTCCTCTTGGCTGCAATGCCCGCGGGAATGACGGCGCCGCTGTTGGTCGAAGTGGCCGGCGGTAAGCAATCCACCGCCATGATTATTGTTGTAACAACTTCTCTCTTGGCTCCTTTCAGCATACCTCTGTTAACCAAGCTGTTTTATGGCGCATCGGTTACGGTTGATGTTTTTGATATGTTTATTAAACTGATTTTGGTCATTTTTATTCCTTTTCTCTTAGCTTTGGCTGTTCGTCGCTTATTTGCCAAAACAGTGGCAAAAATCAATCCCAATACCAAACCAATTTCTCTTTATCTTTTGGGTTTGTTAATTATCGCCGTAATTTCCGCACAATCTGAAAATATTTTCGCTTTATCTCACAATTGGTGGCGTTTAATAATCTTCATCGGTGGATTGCTATTGTTTATGCTCGTGATGCACTTTGCCGGTTATTACGGCTTTTGGTGGAAAACTCATGCCGAAAAAAATACAACATCAATCACTCTCACTTACATGAATTTTGTTTTGGCGATATATTTGGCCGGCGAATTTTTCCCCACCCCGGAAGTATTATTACCTCTTGTACTCATAATCATCCCCTGGGCAACATTTTTACCGGCTTGGCAAAACATCTCCAACAAACTCAATAATCACGCAAAACATTCATCTCGAAAATCACGTCGAACAGGCCTTAACCTCTAAAACTCATGTGCCGAATTCACAAATCAATTGCTCAACGTTTGCAAAGATTCAAATGCCCACAGATCTGATAACGACAAACCTAAAATGTTTTCTTTGATTTTCTCTTTAAGCAAAGATTTGTCATAATCAAGGGAATTAAAAAGATTTTGGCGGTTAAAATCGTTGCTCCAATATTCGGTCGAGTTGCTGGTAGCTATCCATTCATTCGGCCAATTTGTTTTAGTCAACAATACCAATTCGGGCACCGCGTCCGAGCTTAAACGCGCGTTCAAATAATGGATATCCAAAAATTGCGCTTTTCCCGATAAATATCTTTCAATATTGTATTTTGCTATATATCCTTCGATGTTGAATATCAATACCGTCGAAGTCAATATCAAACTTCCCAAAAAAACCACTTTGGCCAATTGCGAATAATTAATTTTAAGTATGGCGCCCAACGCTCCGGCTGTTAAAACCAAGGCTATTAAGATAATACAAAATGCTGCCCAGAACCGCGACAAAGTTAAGCCGTAAGCATCAATATATATCGCCAACCGGCTGATCGCAGAGCTTAATATCACTCCGGTTTGTACTATTAGAAACACCGATAAAAGACGCGTGGATTTTACACGCATGTTTGTTCCGCGATAGATGAATAAACAAATGGCAAACACCAAACCGGCAGCAAATAACAATTCAAAAAATCCGCTTCGCGCATAATCCGCGTATGTTATTCCCTGTGATTGGATCAATTCTTTTCCGCCAAAAAAATATGCGGCTTGGAAAACCGAAAATATGGCAAACAGAAAATTAAGCATTATGAGAAAAACCGCCACAGTGGTTTGGTTTATCCAATTCCAAATATGAATGACCTTATCTTGGACCGCTTTATTTTTTCTTATCATCATTGTCAGTCCCGAAGCAACAAAGAATAAAGCGATTATACAATCACGCAATAGCTCAATCATCCATTCTTCAGTAACGGCTGAATTTAAGAATGATTCAAAAGTCTTGGCGAATAAATGATCCGCCGAAGAAAATAATGCCGTGAATATCAACAAAAAGGGGATGGAAATACAAATTCCCAAAACTATTGAACCTAATTTTTTATCATTTTTTACTTTGGCGAAATGAGCATTCAGTGCTCCGTACGGCCAGAGTAATTCCATGATAAGCCGGCGCGGCCAAAGGCTGATTACATCGTTAAAAGGTATTTTCGGCCTTGTGTACCAGTAGGCGAACATGGTTAATGATCCCAAAGTCAGTAAAAAAGCCAAGGCTCTGGACACATCTCCGGCATATAATAAGTGAGTGGTGATACCCATGGCTACCGGCACTAAAAACAAAAACGCCCACTTATTATTTTGGCTTTTTTCCAGATGTGCGATAAGTATCATGCCTATCGCCAACACCAAAGAAAATAAAGCAAAGCCAAAACCGAATGCATGACCGGGGATTAAAAAATGAAACGCTAACGTGCACGTCAGCGCAATTCCCAATACCGCCAAGGCCGTATTGGTTTTAATATCCGGACTTGATGCGTTGATTTCAGACATATTTTTTCAATTAAGTATTTTTATATCGTCTATCTTTAAATTATACCGGCCGGTTAATATCCACTCTTCACTATATATCCCGATGAGCTTAAAAAGCAAATCGACCGCCTAATCATGATTCAAACAAAATGAATCTCGATTGCTCAAGATTCATTTATACGGTTATTATTTTGTTAACTCTTTCAAAGTCAAACTTTGATGAATTCTTGTGAATACTTTTTCCAAACCTGTTTGTTCGGCGTTTAATTGGCAGGCTGTTCCGCTGATTCCCCCAAGTAAATCTTCCGGAGGATTAACCATTTCCATGGTTATGGTATTTGCTCCGGGATTATTTCCGGAATCAAAACCCAATATGTGTTTAAAGGCATATTGGATTCCTGTCAGTTCAAAAGTTCTCAAGCTTTCGGATTTTTTGTCTATGGTTTTATCCATTTTGGGAATAGGACATTTCATGGATGCCGTCAGCTTGTTGCTATTGTCAAAAAATTCAACCCATCTGTGCCCGGCTCCGGCATCTTCTTTAACTGTCCAGTTTGCGGGATATTGAAACGAGTAAACATCTCCGGAATAATCCTCCCACTTATCATTGAATTCGATACTGTCGTAAATTTTTTCAAATAATCTCGAAGCATCATTTTGGCTCTTGGAAAATATCTGCATGGAATTCCTTGGGTCAAACATGTTTACGATTTCGTTTTCATGATTAACGGTTGAAACAATGATCATGTCCAAATTTCCGCTGTTCAATTCCGGCTCCGGTTCACCGTGCCAATATTTGATCACAAAAATCAACTCTTTATATTTTATGGTTCTCTCCTTTTCGGTAATCGTATATCCCGGGTACCCCGTTGTCGGAGGCGGACTGACTATTGTTGCGGCCGTACTTCCTTCGTTATCTTGTAACAACACAGTCGCATAAGCCTCTTCGGTTGCGGGCCAAACAGCCGTCCAATCGGCGGGTAATTCCAGTGTGAATCCGTTGTACTCAAAATTTTTCCATTTCAGAGGCATCGGCAATTTTTGATCTGCCGGTTTTTCGTCTCGATTTATTGTGAGAGATGGTGTTGTACCCGATGTCGCGATTAACTCGGATAATGTTTGGTTGTCTGCGGTTAATATCCTTACCGCATCAGGCTGTTGTGGCGTATCTTTGCCAAGTAAAGCCTGAATCCCCTTGGTAACCAAGGGAATATGAACCTTTTGTCCACCCGCAAATGACAAGGAGGCGACAGCTAAAACTGAAATTACTATCGCCAATACTCCAATAATATAAGTGTTTGCTTTATTCATAGATTTGTTATTTTGATGATTATTGTTCTCAAAACGCCTTTTGTTGTTGTTTTATGACAAAATATCGTCATCATGCCATTGACAAATCCGTTAAATTGGCTATAGTAAATGAAATTTCCAATAAGGAGGCTGTGCGCAGACGGAAATCGGTTTGCCGTACATTAACAAAGGAGAAGCGCTATGAAAAATAGGCGAATGGAGTTGGGTAGTCAGATTAAATTGAGCAGGGTTGTAAAACCGGCCCCGCCTCAATTTACGGATTGGCTTGGCAAGGCCGCCGCAGAAGGCAGTCGTTTTGCACCCAACTTTCTGGAATTGCATCCCCGGGATGTTTACAAGAAGATGCAATCACATATGGACGCTTATAAAAGCTTATGCAGACAAAACACGGCCGTATGCAATGCCGTTATGTCCATTTTCCACTATTCCTTGGCTCAAACCATCCTGGTCAATCCCGACGAAGAAAGTTGGCTGATAAAAAAAGCTCTGTTGTCATCCATTGAGTCACAGAATCGCTTGGTTCAAGCCTTGCTTGGTCTCATTGGCGATGACAGAAAGACTCTTCTTCGTTCGTGCAGACAAATGGAGCTCGATCCGGTCGATTGGACATTTCATTACCAAGGCTCCATGGCTGTTGCGCGTTTCGCGCAAGCGGCAATCAGATGCGGAGTCAGTGTGCGTTTCGCTAACGCTTATCACGACATCAATCGCAAAATTGATTTGTTTTGCGAACCGCCTTTGGATGGCAGCCCTACGCTCTGCGTGCAGGTAAAATCCCATGGCAATCGCCGCGGCTGTGAGTTTTTCATTTTGACTTCGGCTCCGGACAGAACCGCTTTGAATCAAGAGGATTTCAGAATCTTAAACGGTGTCTGGAGAGGAGTGCAGAATTTTAACCAATGGTACAAGCGTGATTGGACGCCCGTGTTGGTCAGAGTGGGCTTTGTCGGCACCGGCATTACACAAGTCTATGACGAGCAACTCGAAAAGGATATCTCCGCTTTTTTCAAAGGACCGGCAATTTGCCGGCATGGTGCAAAACTTCACCCTTTTGACTGTTCGTTCTATTCAAAACACGCATGCGCATAAAGCATGCGTTTTTAAATAATCAAAAAGCTCGAAACTATCGAGCCTAAAGAGAGATTAGATACTTTGTTTGCACCGTCGACAGGAAATTTGTGTGTAATCGGAGTTGCGCGGCATTACATTTGAGGCACCGCACTTGGAACAGATTACCACGTACAACTCCTCAAATACGTCCACCGCCTTTTGGGTCAGGTGAAAGGAATGCTGTTCACGCTGGTATCCGAGCAATTTTCTATCCATCATTGTACGGATCGCATTTCTCAATTGCTCCGTCGAGCCATCCGGTTTCACCGTTTCCGAAATGCTTTGTGCCAACTCTTCGCAAGGATCTCCCAAGCCGCTTACTTTTTTGGGATGACGCAGTTTAACCATTACATCACGCAACAAATCGTTGGTCGCAACCAAAGTTGCGGTTGGCGGACGACTACTACTGTTTCTGTTTGTCGGCATTTGTTTTGTTTTGCTCATCTCTCTCCCCCCGAAAAAGTGCGAATGAATAATTTATCATACTCTCATTAAATGTCAATCCGCAAGGGGATAAGGCGTTTGTTTCTTTGTTTTACGTAATTTTCAACCTCTTGATTTTAATCAAGGTTCGAGTTAAACTGTTCGCGCCATCATTTTTGGGCTCGTGGCGGAATTGGTATACGCAACAGACTTAAAATCTGTCGCCGCAAGGCTTGTGGGTTCGAGTCCCACCGGGCCCACCATCCTTCGCTAAAGCTACGGATGGCACAGCCATTAGTAGATTTTGCGAAGGATGCCCTTCGTAGCTTTATGCGAAGAAGGGCTTTCATCTCTCGATTACTATCGAGATACGAGGTGTGTTTCACGAAACATGGTGAATACAAAAAATCCGCTTACGCGGATTTTTTGCTTTTTTATTGAAGGTGCGGCTCAAGATTACCAATTCAAAAGTTTCGTGTCAAGAGTCAATCGAGGTTTTTATTACCTGTCCTTCCCAAGTGTTGGGATCGGTTTCCGTGCGTACAATCAACAAGTCGTTGGCGGTTAATTCAATGTTAGCTTCTTTGAGTTTTGCTGATGCATTCAGCTGACTGATCAACTCTTCGTCGCTCATGTCCAGGTCGGTATCATCGCCATACGCATGATCCAATTGCAACACCATAACATGTTCGTCCAAATCCGCATGGGAATGAGTTTTAATTATTTTTACCGCTAAAGCGATTCCTTCCAGCAGTTCTTCTTTATCCATTTTATCATGCAGATGGTAGGCGACGTTTCGGCGCGGAGTCCATGCCAAGGGAACATTTCCCACATAGATTCTGTAACCGGCATGAAATCTGTCCCATTCATCCACTTCTGCGTTTGTTGCGATTCCTTTTTCTTGTTGTAAGTAATCCGCGGCTTGGTTGTACGCCGGCAGCATCGTATCGCCATGAAAAGGCACCAATTCATGCGTATCCGTATCATACATGTCCGTGTGTATGACCACTCCCTCCATTTCAGGTAATTTCGCCAACTCATCCGCAAGCGCTGAAAAATGGTTGTATTCCGCTTCTTCATCAGCGGCAAAAGCCGCGCATCCCGCATGATTGTCCGCAAAACAAGTGTGAGGCATTAAATATATAACAACTTCACGCCCGTCTTTTTTTGCTTGTTCAATTTTCTTGCCGTAAATCTCCAAAAACTTTTTCGCACCGTTCACCGGATCCCTGTCTTGCGTAAAACAGCCTCCCGGCGACGCAAACAATTCCGCGGATCCGTAGGGCTCTCCGGTTGCGTCAATCGCAAATCTGTCGCGTTCGTCCATGCATGTAACATGAATAATCAACGCTTTTTCAATCCTCGCCTCTCTCTCCTCTGCGGTTTCCAAATATTCTTTCAGAGCCAGCATGTGATCCTTTTGCAGAATCAATAATTCTTTCTGTTTTAATTCTTCTGGGGTCATAAATAAATTAGGTTCACGTCTTAACGTCTTAACGTCTTAACGAAGTTTTGGATTTGTCTCCTTTATGACGTTTTACGTTATGACTTTTAAAATTATATATTCCGCATTCTGCACCAAAAACAAAAAATATGCAAAAGCCTCCGGTTTGATTATCATTTTCCGCAGACTTTAAGGAATTGCCGGAAAGAATCGAAAAAACAGCCCAGAGACTGTCTTTCTTTATTCGCATCATGGCCCGTCACTTTTTTAACTGTGGTGTGCCACCCGACGTGTCGACCGAAGTGTTTACGTAGGTTGAAGCTTTAGCGAAGGATGGCCCCACTTCGTCCTGCGGACTTCGAGGGGCATCGCTAGAATCGAAAAAACAGCCTTCAGGCTGGTTTCTCGTGAAATCCCCCGAAGCTTTCACGCGAAGGGGGATGGAGCGGGTAACGGGAGTCGGACCCGTATCTCTACCTTGGCAAGGTAGCATAATAGCCGCTATACGATACCCGCGGACTATATAAACAGTTAGCAATTGCCAATTATGGAACCACTAACGCTTCGTTTTTGGTACATACTACATGTTACGTGTTACATGCAATGTGGCAATAGATTATCAAAAGATAGAAAAACTGGCAAGTCATAGTCGGATCTTTGTATTAAAGTGGTTAAATTTTCATAATCATAAAAAGTAAAAACCCGCAAATAGCGAGTTTTATGGAGTAGATACTTAGTTATTTCCGCATGCATCGCAATGCATATGTAATCCCTTCTATTTATCTCACTGGCGTATAAACCACGAGCGGCTGATTGTAGGCCCCGCACTGATCGCAATCGTCCGTTTGACCAAGGTCGTCACAGGAGGGGCGTGAATCCACCTCATCCGTCATAGCCACCGATCTAGCTAAGCTCGGCAACCGATCTCGACAATTGTCGCAGACACCACCGTTAAACTCCCACTCTCCGCCACACAATTTACAATACTTCATCCGTTCCTCCTGGAATTTTTTCGCAGACATAATGACCGCGAATTTCGCCAACATATCACATAATCTGCTAAATGTCAATAATCAACTGCTTCGGCTGGTTTCAACGGTTTTACGGTTCGATAAGATTTGTTTTAAATTGGCGCCCTTATAATGTTGCTTGAATTTTTTCAAGCCTTCAACAGCTCCCACGGCAATAGCCGCGGCACCAAACGGAGTCCAGCCCGGTATTCCTTGTTTTTCGCCGTTTCCGGACGTCAGTGATTCCGGAGCATGCGAAATGAGTACAATTTCATCAGCATGACGCGGTAATATAACCGGCCGGTCATTGGAAATATCCAGAATTCCTTTTACATTGATAACGTCTCCTTTTTTCAGCCGGCTGGCTCTATACTCGACACCGGATTTGATGGTCATATCAACATCAATATTATCCACTATCAAATTAACCGTATTACCCGACACTCCGCTTACAGTTCCGGTTGCCTGCACTAAACTCCAAGCATCTTCCGAAGCGGGGGAGAGTAACGAGACCTCTCGAATGGAGGGTGTGATCGTATTCATCATTTCCTGTTTCCAATCGTCATTTTTCGAAAGCGATAAATAGGGCAATTCACGGGTATCGAATTTCAATGAACCTGTAACTGTTATAAATGTTCCGAATTCCGGAATTTTTTTATAACTCGGAACTCGTATCAACAGTCCGCGTCCATCATGATTCAGTAAAATGAATCCTCTGCCCGAAACATGTCTGGGCAAGGTGCCGACGGTACCGCGCAATTGTAAGCGCATTCCGCCGAATTCTTCTTGGTGCAACATAGAGTAATCAGTTAATGATAATATTTTTTGTATTGCGGTTGTTGTTTTAGCGGATGAAGTTTTAGTCGTTGTCTTTGTCGATTTTTTGGCTTTTGTAACCGCTTGGCCCGTAGAGGTTATGCTCGCCGTACTCGTCGATGAAATTCCGCTGATCATCGCTTTATCGTCGGCACGCTCTTCACCGACTTCGTAATTTCGCAAACCTTTTGTAGGAAGAGGCACTTCTTTCCATGCGCCATTTTGCATACGCGCATAAGAAAAACCTTTCTGCGAACCCGTATACTCCAACTCATCGATAACGACGCCTTTATCATCAACCAGAAGAATTTTATCTCCGCCATTATTAAGTCTTGCCGAGCTAAGTTCAATAACATGGACAGCTCCGGCATCAACCACTCCTTTGAGTTTCATCACTCTTCCCGTGGCATCATGCAATTCCAGCCCCGTCAAATCCACGCTCGATGTCGTGAAAGAAATCAATTCGATCCACTCTTTACCTTCTGATGGATTTGGCTGAATTTCATTCAATTTGATTAACATTTGATTGGTTTTATCATTTTGATTCATCAACGGATCTTTTTCATCAGTTGATTCTGTGGTGGTGTTTATCGTTGGATTTTGCTCGGCGGCACCTTGATCTTCGAGAATGTCTGCGGTTTCAACTTCTTCTTCTTCTTCTTCTTCTTCTTCTGGCATCCAAATTGCATTGGCTGAGCCCGGTGTCGCGATTTGCGTGAATTGCCATTTCATATCTTGATCTTTTGCCAACAGCATTCCTTTGTCATGACTTTGATAATCCATAGCATCAATCAATATCCCATCGGCCGATACGATATGGACAGAATCTCCGTCGTTATTCAGTCTGGAAGAGGGGATCTCGACAACTTTGTAATTGACTCCGCCGCCAACCGATCCGGTCAAATTCACAACTCTTCCAACCGCGTCATGAATCGCCAATCCTTCCAGATGGATCGTCACACTTTGATCCAAACTGATAAGCTCTATCCACTCCTTGCCAATCACCGGCGCCGCCATTACTTCGTTAATCCGCAAAAACATTTTTGCATTATTCAAATTGGTTTGTGGATCTATCGTATTTTCGGATATATTTGTTTGTAAAACAGTTATATCAGTCGTTGTCGCTATCATCACGGGAATCATCGTAGTCGTCACCATTGTCGTTGCAGTCTCCGCCGTTATCGTCGACGTTGTTTGGATTGTTTGATTAACAACTGATTCCGTATCATCGTCATTTTCATTAACTTTGTTAATCACATCCACGGAAGTTGTCGTAGAGACATTGTCTGCAATTGCGCTTGTTGTCAGATCTGATTCGGGCGAAACAGCTTCATTATCATCGATATCATTAACCGTTTCCGTATTTTCCGTTTCGGAATCGTTTACATCGGCAGCCGGAGTTTCTTGGATTTCGGCACTCTCGTCGATCACACTGTTATCATCAACAACATCAATTGATTCTTCAGTTGGTTCTTCAAACGTATCTTGAACGAATGCATCATCAACAAATCCCGGTGTTCCGCGATCATCAGTGCTTATGTTGTGCGGTAAATCGCAAGTGCGCCAAACCTCCGCGACATCTCCCAATATGTCAGTTTGATTTCTGATCATTGTGGCTTTGATTTCCGCCGAATATCCGGCAAACGGCGCGCTCCCGTCCCCGGCTTGATCCACAAGCACTCCATCCGTATCAAAAAGCCGAATCAGCATTTTTGAATTGGATAGTGAAACAGTGCTCGAAACCACGTCGGGCGTCACGGTGGATGCCGCGTTTTGATTACTTGAATCATAATTTGCGACCAAGAGAGCGCCGTTTGCCGGTATTATTGTCGGATAAGGTAAAACAAGATCAATCTCATTGGTGCTCGCACCCGAAATTTTCCATCCGCTGACGTCAATATCGAATTCGGTTGGATTAACCAATTCCAGCCACTCATCCGCCGTGCTTAGCGATGAACCCGCCCAAGCTATTTCGCTGAAATAGATCCTCTCAAAAGCATTAACACTTTTTAACGGAACGGCAATCAAGATCATCGTTAAAACTTGAACCATCAAAACGCATCGGCAGACAATTTTATTGACTCGCATAGTTTATCTTGGCACGGTCCGCGTAAAAGATCCCTCCTCGAATCAAATACATGTTCCCGTGCTTTATAATTTTAGTATGGCATGGGTTTTATTTTTGCCGTGGATAAGCTGGGTATTACTCAAGCATTGTCTCCAAAAATGATTCATCTTGTTATCCCGCTTTGACTGCTATTTATATTGGACGGGACGGTGTAATCTGAAAAATTGTCATAAAATTATGGCAATTTTAGCAAATAAAGGCGTTACCCCTTGACAAGGTTTAAAAAATGCTTAATTATACGCCGTTATTCACAGGCATTTTTAATGAGTACACTCTGGATTAATTACTCCTTATACAATACAATTACTCGGTATCAATTCTTTATTATTTGTAATTTATTAATTATTATTTATTTTTTTGTATTATGCGTAAACCATTAATTCTTTTGCTAATAGCCGCGATTGCCATGCCTTTGGGTATCGGTCCAAACGGGGTAGTCATGCAAACGGCAAATGCCGAAAGCTCCGTCGCTTCTTTTCAACAAGGAGCAAACGGTTACACGGGCACACTTGATGCCAATATCTCCAATCAATATATCGAGTGGAATGACACGGGCGTCACGGAAACCACCGGTGTTCTTAGATCATATATTAAGGTGGATTCCAGTAACCCCACATACGAAAAACGAGCTTTGGTAAAATTTACCAATCTCACGTTGCCGGCCGGAGCCACCGTAACCGGTGCTAATCTCACCTTGGTGGTAACGGATTGGGAGAGTGGATATAGCAATATCCCAAGCACAATACTCCGCGGTTATTACTTGAATACTCCCTGGAATATTAATGCTCAAAAATTAGGTTGGCTTTATCGCGATGATCCATCCGTAGCTTGGTCTGCCGAAGGAGGGAAAGGTACGGGCGATGTGATCGCGGGCAAGTCGTTTACAATCAGCAGTTTTAACGCTTCGGGCGATCAAACCAAAACCGTGGCTCTGGATCCGGCCGTTGTGCAAAATTGGATCAACAATCCGTCATCCAACAACGGTTTTATTTTGGTTAACGAAACAGGCCCGGGCGCCGGATCACCTACCATTCATTCTTCCGAATCATCTTCTGCAAGTAAGCGTCCAAAATTACAGATAACTTACACGGTCGGCGGTACGGTTATAGAAGAACCAGCGCCGACGCCCAATCAAGCGCCGGTTGTCACCTTAACAAGTCCGTCTGCAAGCAATAACTACACCGCTCCGGCTGAAATTTTGCTTTCCGCCAATGCTACGGATGACGGCTCAATATCCAAAGTCGAGTTTTATCAAGGCAATACCAAGATTGGCGAAGATACAACCGCTCCTTATCAAATAATGTGGAGCAATGTAACAGCCGGAACTTATTCGGTCAGCACCAAAGCCACGGACAATCTCGGTTTATCCGGCAACTCTCTTTCACTTTCCGTTGTAGTAAATCCCGCTCAAGATCCCACCCCGGATCCAACCCCGGATCCTACTCCTGATCCAACTCCCGAACCCGATCCAACCCCGGATCCCACGCCCGAACCTGAACCTGAACCTGAACCAACTCCGGTTAATCAACCACCGGTAGTATCCGTCACATCGCCAAGTAACAACGCCGAATTCACTTCTCCGGCCTCTGTCACAATCACCGCAAGCGCTTCCGATCCGGACGGCTCAATCGCTCGTGTCGAGTTTTACCGCGGTACAACCAAAATCGGCGAAGATACAACAGCTCCTTATTCCTATAATTGGCAAAACGTCGGTGCCGGTGAATATCACATTTCTTCGATTGCTGTCGACAATCAAGGTGAAATGACCGGTTCGGAAGCTGTCCGTATCGTTGTAATAGCCAATAATCTTCCGCCTATTGTCTCCATCACATCTCCCGCCAATGGCGCAACATTCACTCCGCGTTCAAATATAACCATCACCGCTACGGCCTCCGACCCGGATGGTTCCATTGCCCGTGTCGAGTTTTATCGCGGTACAACCAAAATCGGCGAAGACAGATCTGCTCCGTATTCCTTCAACTGGCGTCGAGTCAGTGCCGGTGAGTACCACATCTCGGCTGTCGCGGTTGATAATCAAGGCGAGATGACCGGTTCCGCAGCTATACATATTATTGTTGGCGCTGTTAATCGTCCGCCTGTCGTTTCAATCACATCTCCGGTAAACGGATCCGAATTTACAGCTCCGGCCAATATTGCAATTAATACAACAGCTTCAGACCCTGATGGTTCTGTAGCTCGTGTCGAATTCTATCGAGGCACAACTAAAATAGGCGAGGATACAACTTCTCCATATTCATATAATTGGAATAATATCAGTGCCGGCGAATATCACATTTCGGCCGTAGCCACTGATAATCAAGGTGAAATGACAGGCTCAGAAGCTGTTCATTTAATCGTCAACGAGCCTGTGGTCAACCCCCCTCCAACCGAACCTCCTGCCGGAGAAATCGTTTATGGTGTAAATACCGCGGTTTGTAATTCCGCTCCCATTCCGGCCAATGCAGTTTATGTTTCCACTTCTGGTAATGATTCAACGGCTAACGGCTCCGCTTCCCAGCCTTACCGCACTGTCCGCGCCGCGGTTAATGCGGCCGTTGCCGGCGCCACCATTGTGGTTCGGGGCGGTACTTATGTTGAGCCTCAAGAAATTCGCATTCGCGTCCAAAATGTTACCATTCGTTCTTATCCCGGCGAATGGGCGATAATCGATCGCTCGAGTGATACTTCAAACGTCGGCATCAACATGTATGTAGGATCAAATGGCAGTTCACTGCAATGTATCGAGGTCATTGGCGGATTTTACGCCGTGTCCACGGAAACAAAATGGGATTGGGGAGATCCTAATGATCGATCCGGTGCATCAAATTTATTGATCGAGAACACCAAGCTCCACAATTCATATCGCGACGTGGTTAAAATCAAACCAGGCTCGGATAACATAACCATCCGCAACAATGAAATTTACAATTCCAATGCCGGACAAATGACGGGAAGCTGTAACGCCGAAGGCATCGATAATGTAAACGGCGATAAAGCTCATGTCGCTTACAATCACATCCATCATGTTTGCTCCAACGGAGTTTATCTGAAAGGTGGAGCTGCGGATGGTATCATCGAATACAACTTAGTTGAAAATACGGGCGGTGCCGGCATCTTGCTCGGTTTTGATACCAGTCCCGAATTCTTTGATCTCACCGTTAATCCCGAGTATTATGAAAACTTCCGCGGTATAGCGCGTTATAACTTGGTTCGCAACACGGGCTGGTCCGGTATCGGCTTATACGCTTCAAAAGACGCACAGGTTTACAACAACACAATCATCAACGCCGCCGGTACTTACCACAGCCCGATTTATTTTGGCATCACTTTTCAAGATTGGGAGACAAGCGCAGGCAGACCGGCTAACGTTAATCCGATCGTGCGCGACAATATAGTTGTTCAAGAAACGGTTAATCGCGCGGCCATAGTCGGCGTTCGTTATGCCAACGAATTGGGCGGCTTAAGCGCACTTACCGGAAATCCGAACATGAGCAATAACTGTTATTATCAATCCGGCAGAGCCGCTTCTTTCGAGGACGGACGTTCAAGTTGGAGCGGAGGTTTATCGGCTTGGAAAACTCACATTAACGGCGACAGCGGTTCGGTTGAGGCTAATCCCAACTTGGATTCCAACTATGCTCCCACTAATTCGGTTTGTGCCGGTCGCGGTCATTTGGCCGGCTATCAAGCTCCCCCGTCGGGAAATGAGCCGCCGCCAACAGGCACCGAGCCCCCTCCTTCGGGAACCGAACCTCCTCCGTCAGGATCCAGCGAAGTTGCACCGGGCGAATTGAGAGTATTCATTCAACCGGCAGAAGCACGTTCAGCCGGCGCCAAATGGCGCCGTACCGGAACTTCGGCTTGGCGCAACAGCGGTGAATCCGAAATAAATATTCCCGCCGGCACACATCTCATCGAATTCAGCAATACGACCGGTTGGTCATCTCCGGCCAACATGGAAGTCACTGTCGGCTCGGGTTACATCGCCCCATTGACCGGTTACTACGTTCAAAATACGGGCAATGTTTGGCATGTTGATGATGATAATAAATCCGGAACTTACAACGGCTCGGCTCAATATCCCGATGCGTCCATTCAGTACGCAGTCGCTCGCGCTTCAAGCGGTGATACCATTAAACTCGCCGTCGGTACTTACGGACCCATCAACACTGAAGGAAAAGCATTAACATTTTTAGGAGGTTTCAGTGGCGCCAATTCAACCGCATACGCATCCGGCCAAGGCGGTAATTTTTCCACGCGCTCTAATAACCCTTCGGCCACAACAATTAGCGGAGGCGCCAATCAAAACGGTGTAACCTTTACCAGATTCAGTTCCAACGCCTATCATGGCGTCTTGGATAATGTCCGCGTTGCCAACAGCTCGAAAGGCGTGGTTTGCGACACGGTAACATCATGGCCTCATCCCGATAACATCACCGTCAGCAACTCAATCGTTGAGAATAACGGTGCGAACGGTGTTACAACCAGAGGTGCGGGAATAATCGTTTGCGGAGGCAGTTCCAAAATAGTCAACAACATCATTCGCTCCAATCAAGGCGGACGCGGTCCGGCCATTTACGGCTCGGCATCCGTCGGAATTTTAGTTGACAACAATAAGGTGCAAAACAACACATCTTATGATGATCATGGTGGGGGCGTATATCTAAACGGCCCAATCACTTTCAGCAATAATATTGTATCCGGCAATCGCGTATCCATGAGTTACGGTTGGGGAGGTGGAGTTTTGTTCCACAGTCAAGGCACGGTTGCGCGCATGAGCTTCAACAAAATCTACGACAACTATTCTCCTCTTTACGGAGCCGGAGTATTTATCGATGAAGGCGCCACGGCTTATATGGATAATGATTTGGTTTATCGTAACAGCACCGGCAACGGTCAAGGAGCCGGAGTTGCGGTTGATGACGGTCCGTCTTCTTCGCACATATATATCACCAATAGCGTTATCGCCAACAATAATCCTTCCGGCAGTTCCGGCAATGGCGGTAATGGGGTTTATGTTGATAATGCTTCAAACGCAACAATCAGCAATTCCATTTTCTGGGGTAACGGCGATGATTTTTATGTGCGCAGCGGCAGTGCAATCAACGTTTCGTATTCATTAAGCTCCGAGACATGGTCCGGAACCGGCAATATAAGCTCTGATCCCTTGCTTGCTGATTCCGCCAATAACGATTATCACTTGCGTTCAACCGCGGGTCGTTACAATCCGCAAACCGGATCTTGGGCGATTGACTCGACTCACAGCCCTGCGATCGATGCGGGAAACCTGTCATCTCCCTACGCCTTGGAGACAGCTCCAAACGGAGGCAGAATCAACATGGGCGCTTATGGCAATACCGCTGAAGCCTCCCGCAGTAAATAAAAATTGAACTCAAAAATCATAAAAGACGCCAACAAGCGTCTTTTGTGTTATGCGGATAATTTTTACGTCGTTTCGTCATTGACAAAAACGATAAAAATTGCTTAAATCCAATCCTGTACCATCACAAAAGGAGACACTGATGCATCCCAATTACGGCAAACGGGTGGAAAACGGCTTGATCAAAAATCGTGGCGGTTTTCTCAGGGCTCCAATTCAACAACTGCCTTGGGGCGACGCGGTTTTGCTGAAAAAAGCTTTTTTGGTTTTTCCGGACGGTTCGCGCAAACACGAATTGTTTTTTCCGGGCGTAATCTTTCGCCCCAATCGCGGTTTGGCAAAGCGTACGGACAATGCTTCGACGCACATCATTTATCGCGATGCATACGAAGCCGAGCGCGGAGCCGAACATGCGGTACGCAGGCACCGAATCTTCGGATTTAGCCGGTGACGTATCGGCTTTGCGTGAATACGTGATTTTCTTGCTCCGCATGGGGCCTCATCTGGAGCATGTCTTGCATGATTTGTCCGCCGGCATGAATCATTTGGTAGATCGCTATGGTTGGAAAATTGATGAAAGCAAGCGCAAAGCCAACATGCAAATGATTCGCGGATTGATCCGCGAGGATTCTTTGGGCCGAGCCAATATCCCGGCTCAAGCCATGAGCATGGGTGGCGCAATTTGGAATCTTTTGGAACGCGAAGAAGCCATGCAATGGCTTTCCATGCACATGGATCAAAAAGCTTTGCAAACCTCAAGGCTTATCGCCGCTCAAATCGATTTGTATCAACGCCTGTGGAGCGGTTTTTGCCCGACGGTAGCCATCAAACAGCGAACCGCCACCATGATGCACGATGCGGAGCGTCAAATCTACGAGCTGTCCGTTTTTCGTGGCTTATTCGGCAATATTGTTCTTTTGCCTTTCCGCAAAAACGCATCTCATACGATCCGGGATATCGAATCCGCCGTCAAAAACATTATGGATGGTAACGATAGCGGTTACGGCGAGGCGCTTTTCCGCTTGAGGGAAGGTGTTCGATGGGTCTTTGTTCTTGATGCCTTACAACGGGGGATCA
>CAZXFK010000011.1:0-21449 GCA_964640115.1 uncultured Gammaproteobacteria bacterium | reverse complement strand
TAGAGAATTATAAATATATATTATGAGAGGTAAAAAAGCTCCAAAACGCTCGATAACACCGGATCCGAAATATGGTTCGGTCTCTTTGGCGAAATTCATCAATTACGTCATGGAGGAGGGTAAGAAATCGACATCACAACGCATTGTTTATCAAGCGCTTGATGTGTTGGAGAAAAAATCCGAGAAGCCGGCTTTGGAGGCTTTTGAAGAAGCTTTGAAAAACGTTTCTCCTTTGCTCGAGGTCAAATCGCGCCGCGTAGGTGGAGCCAACTACCAAATTCCTTTGCAGGTCAGAGCCGATAGACGTCAACAATTGGCATTCCGTTGGATTATTACCGCAGCTCGTGCAAAGAAAGGCAAACCTATGGCTACGCGTTTAGCGGATGAATTATTTGCGGCTATGGGCAATCAGGGTGATGCGGTCAAGAAAAAACAAGACGTACAACGTATGGCCGAAGCTAACCGTGCATTTGCCCATTTTGCATACTAGTTATGGATGATGGTGATGGCAGAATTTTAAGAATAAAACAATAACGAGAGGCAGGATAGCGTCCGCCTCTTTTTTGTCTCATACGATTTAACAAACAATATGTCCAGAGAATATCCATTAAAAGATACCCGAAATTTCGGGATTATAGCCCACATCGACGCGGGCAAAACAACGGTTTCCGAACGTGTGCTTTTTTATACCGGCCGTAAGCATAAAATCGGCGAAGTTCATGAGGGCGAGGCTACCATGGATTGGATGGAACAAGAGCAAGAACGTGGAATTACGATTACATCCGCGGCAACGACTTGTTTTTGGAAAGGTCATCGCATGAATTTAATTGATACTCCGGGGCATATTGATTTTACGGTTGAAGTACAACGCTCGTTGCGTGTTTTGGATGGTGCGGTTACCGTTTTTGACGGAGTTGCCGGCGTTGAGCCTCAATCCGAAACGGTTTGGCGCCAAGCTGATAAGAATCGAGTTCCGCGCATGTGCTTTGTGAATAAATTGGATCGCACCGGAGCTGATTTTGATAAAGATGTTGAATCGATTCGTAAACGTTTGGTTAAGCGCGCGTATCCGATTCAGTTACCGATTGGTTCCGAATCGAATTTTATCGGTATTGTGGATTTGATCGAGCAAAAAGCCTATATCTATAAAGATGAACTGGGCCGTGAAATTGAAGAAACGGAAATACCGGCTGAATTGCTGGAAAAAGCAAAAAAAACCAGAAATGAATTTTTGGAAGCTTTGGCCGAAACCGATGAGGCTTTGATGAACAAATATTTGGCCGGAGAAGAGTTGACGGTACCCGAAATTAAAGCCGCTTTACGTAAAGCTGTTATTAACATGGATATTTTTCCGATCATGTGCGGTTCGGCTTTGAAAAACAAAGGCGTTCAGATGATGTTAGATGCGGTTGTTGATTATTTACCCTCGCCTTTGGACATTCCTCCGGTTCAAGGTAAAGATCCCGAAAATGAAGAAAATATCGTGACTCGAAAAGCGGATGATGACGAGCCTTTTGCAGCCTTGGCGTTTAAGATTATGTCGGATCCATATGTGGGAAAATTAATTTTTTTCCGCGTTTACTCGGGTACCATGGAATCCGGTTCATACATTTACAATGCAACCAACGGCAAAAAAGAAAGAGTGGGTCGTATAGTTCGTATGCATGCCAACAGCCGTGAAGAAGTTGATAAAGTATATGCCGGAGAAATCGCGGCCGCGGTGGGTTTAAAAGAAACTTTTACGGGTCATACTTTGTGCGATGAGGACAATCCCATAATTTTGGAAACGATTATTATCCCGGAACCGGTTATTGATATCGCAATTGAGCCTAAGACAAAGGCTGACCAAGAAAAGATGGGTGTGGCTTTGCAGAAATTGGCCGAAGAAGATCCGTCATTCAGAGTCAGAAGTGATGAAGAGACTTTGCAGACAATCATTTCGGGAATGGGAGAATTGCATCTTGAGATTATCGTTGATCGCATGAAGAGAGAATTCAATGTTGATGCCAATGTAGGTAAGCCTCAGGTGGCCTATAAAGAGGCTATTAAGGGTGTTGCCGAAGGTGAAGGTAAATTCGTGCGTCAATCCGGTGGACGCGGTCAATATGGCCATTGCTGGATCAGAATTGAACCGAATGAACGCGGCAAAGGTTATGAATTCACCAGTGAGGTTGTTGGCGGTGTTATTCCTCGTGAATATATTCAACCAATCAATAAAGGAATTCAAGAAGCGGCCAAGCGCGGTGTTGCAGCCGGATATCCGATCTTGGATTTTAAAGCCGCTGTTTATGACGGTTCGTATCACGAAGTTGACTCTTCCGAAGCCGCGTTTAAAATCGCCGCTTCCATGGCTTTTAAGGCCGCATGTGAAAAAGCCGGCGTTAGCATCTTGGAACCAATGGAGAAGGTTGAAGTTGTTGTGCCTGAAGAATATATGGGTGATGTGATGGGCGATTTGAATTCCAAGCGCGGACAAATTCAATCCATGGAAGACCGTTTTGAAATGAAGGTGATTACGGCTTTGGTGCCTTTGGCTGAAATGTTTGGTTATTCCACCAATTTACGTTCCATGACACAAGGCCGCGGTGTCTATTCGATGGAATTTGATCATTACGCTCCGGTCCCGTCTTCGGTGCAAGCGGAGTTGATTGAAGGAAAAGGCAAGAAATAGCGTAACAATCGAATAACGAATTTCGAAGAAAGAAAGAGCCTTGGTAAACTGAGGTTCTTTTTGATTTTGATGGCTAGCAGCTAAAAGCCGGATATACCCTTGTCGAATGTTTTCATACGTGGTGAACTATGGGCAATATGTCGTGGAAAAGAATATTTAAATTGGCCCGTAAGGTCAAAGCGCCGATCATTATTACCAATGATGATGGTAAAAAAGCACAGGTTATTTTGCCTTTGGATGCATATGAGGATTTGATAACGGAAAATGAATTCACTTGGCAGGGTGTTGATGACCTGGATGATGATTGGGACAGCGATGCGATTTTGGAATCGAGGGATGATTTGTCCGATATTTCGGGCATTGAGTTTGATGATGACGATGACGAAATAAATGAAGCCGAGCTGTATCATCAATATAGAAAAAATAGAGATAAGGATTTTGGATATATTCCTTACGAAGAATTGGATGCCATGGAAAGAGAGTCAAAAAAAGGTAATGGATCTAAAACAGCTCAGCCCGATGAGGCGGCTGAATCGGCTTTTGAACCGATAGGACGTGAACGGACGGAATCGAATCAGGAAGAATCGATCAATACGGAAACTGTTGATGAGGTTTGGCCGGGCTCGGATATTGTTGCTGAACCCGCACAAGATCAAATTCCGGAACAAGAGCAAATTTCTTCTAAATCTAGCGAAGAAATAGCGACGGAAGATAGATTTTATTTTGAGCCGATGGATGATGACGCTCGAAACGGATGATCTCTTGCGTTATTTTTTAGGAAATGCTATAGTCTTTTTTGCTTATTTAACCATTTAATTATCTTAAGCGCATATCTCCGTTTTCCGGAGGCTCGGGCATAAATCAGCCGGAGTTAAGCGCAGTAACTTTACTATTATGGCGGAATCTTTTGAACGCAATAAGCCTCACGTTAACGTTGGTACAATTGGACACGTTGACCATGGCAAAACCACGCTTACGGCCGCAATTTTAAAAGTGTTGGCCGCTAACGGCTTGAAAGCCGATGAGAAGCGCGTGGACGCATTAGACAAAGCACCCGAGTCCAAATCTCGCGGTATTACGATTGCAACGGCTCATGTGGAGTATGAAACCGAAAATCGTCATTATGCCCACGTGGATTGTCCGGGACATGCCGATTACATCAAAAACATGATCACAGGTGCGGCTCAAATGGACGGTGCCATTTTGGTGGTTGCCGCGACAGATGGACCCATGCCTCAAACCCGCGAACATATCCTTTTGGCTCGCCAAGTCGGCGTTCCGGCTATTTGTGTATTTTTAAATAAAACCGACATGGTTGATGATCCGGAATTGGTTGATTTGGTTGAAGAAGAAGTTCGTGAATTACTCAAAAAATACGAGTTTGACGGCGATAACGCTCCGGTTATCCGCGGTTCGGCTTTGAAGGCTTTGGAAAATCCGGCTGATCCTGAAGCTTCCAAACCGGTTTTGGATTTGATGAAAGCTTTGGATGAATATATCCCCGAGCCTGTTCGTGAAGTTGATAAAGATTTCTTGATGCCAATCGAAGACGTTTTCTCAATTGAAGGTCGCGGAACAGTTGTTACCGGACGCGTGGAACGCGGTATGGTTAAAGTTAACGAAGAGGTTGAAATGGTCGGTTTGGGCGAAACACGCAAAACAGTTGTTACCGGTATTGAAATGTTTAACAAATCCTTACAAGAAGGACGCGCCGGTGACAATGCGGGATTGCTTCTTCGCGGTGTTCGCAAAGAAGAAGTTGAGCGCGGTATGGTTTTGGCCAAACCCGGTTCAATCACTCCGCATACTGAATTCGAAGCTCAGATTTATGCCCTTACCAAGGATGAAGGTGGACGCCACAAGCCTTTTGTGACAGGATATAAACCGCAATTTTATATTCGCACCACAGATGTTACGGGTGATGTTACTTTGGGCGAAGGGGTAGCCATGGTTCAACCCGGCGACGAAGTCAAAATCAACGTTAAACTCATTTCACCGGTTGCCATGGAAGAACAAATGCGTTTTGCCATCCGCGAAGGCGGAAGAACGGTTGGTGCCGGCGTGGTTACAAAAATCATTAAGTAATATTTTTTTCAACTTTATCAATTAAAATGTCCGCTTCGGCGTTCTGCGGATCTTAAACGGATCCGCAGAACGGTCGGAGGGACGGGAACAATCATGGTACAAGCAGCAACTTCCAATAAGGCGGCCAAAGAGGTCGGGACACGAATCCGCATCAAGATTCGCGCTTACGATCATAAAATCATAGATCAGGCCACCCATACCATTATCGAGACTGCCTTGCGCACAGGAGCGCAGGTGATTGGTCCCGTCCCTTTGCCGACCGAAAAACGCAAATGGACAGTTAACCGCTCCACGTTTGTGCATAAAAATGCGCGTGAACAATTTGAAATGCGTATTCATAAACGAATTGTGGACATAGTTGAAGCCAGCGCAAAAACAATCGATGCATTAACATCATTGAATTTGCCCTCAGGCGTGGACGTGGAAATTAAAATGTCATAACAGCTATCAAATATATAGCTGAAATATAAAACGTACCCTCGTTTAATATTCCCAAGGAGAAAGTTGTCCGCTTTTCAGCATCATGACAGGTCATGAACAACATGATGAGTCAAGATATGAACGGCAGAATCGCGCGCGATCGCGATATCCATGGACATAACCTCCTTGTAGCGAATCAATGGACGAGTGAATCCAGATTTAGCCATTTTGGTTAAAATACCATAGGAATTACAATATTTCTCTGCAATTTAAGAATCGCTCAGAGGTCAGAAACGATAAACCATCAAATCTCAAATTGTTTAATTTGAGAAAAAACCGCATAAAACGGTTGAATGGTTTCTTGTTTCTGGCTTTTATGTTAATTAAACGTTTGATGTCCGCCACAGGACCAATCAAACGAAGCCGGAACGTCAATCATAGACGAAAAATATTATGAAATTTATACTCGCAAAAAAATTAGAAATGTCGCAAGTATACGCCGAAGACGGACGAGTAATTCCTGTTACTCTGGTTTTAGCGGGACCATGCGTTGTAACGCAGGTCAAAGAGGAGGGCAAAGACGGATATAAAGCGATACAAGTTGGTTTTGCAAACGCCAAACGTTTAAACAAACCGCTCGAGGGGCATCTTAAAGAATTGCCAAAATTCAGATTTTTGGCCGAATTCAGAGTTAATGAACCGGGTGATTTAAAACGCGGTGATGTTATCGAATCTTCGATTTTTGAAAAGGGAGAAATGGTTAATGTTATCGGTGTTTCCAAGGGTAAGGGTTTTCAGGGTGTTGTTAAACGACATGGTTTTCATGGTGGTCCGGCATCCCACGGTCATAAAGATCAGCTTAGAATGCCGGGTTCCATAGGTGCGGGCGGAGTTCAAAAAGTTTTTAAAGGTTTAAGAATGGGCGGTCACATGGGAGATGAGCAAGTAACCGTTAAGAATCTGCAAATTGTTGAAGTTCGCGATGGAGGAATATTGGCGATTAAAGGCGCAGTGCCGGGAGCCAGAAATTCTTTAATTAAGATCAAAACAGCATAATATGCCTCAAGCAAAAATCTACAATGTAAAAGGCGAAGTGGTGTCTCAGGCGGAATTGCCGGAGCAGCATTTTGGCGTCAAAGTCAAACCGGCTTTGGTGCACGAAGTTGTTGTGGCTCAAGAGGCCAATGCACGCAATGCGGTTGCCAACACAAAAACCAGAGGCGAAGTTTCGGGTGGAGGTAAAAAACCATGGAAGCAAAAAGGCACCGGACGCGCTCGACACGGATCCACCAGATCACCGATTTGGAAGGGTGGAGGAGTTACATTCGGACCTCGCGGGGACCGTAATTTTTCAGTTAAAATCAATCGTAAGGCAAAAAAGCAAGCTTTGTTTATGGTTCTTTCGGATCGTTTAGCGAGTACGAATTTGTTTTTGATTGATTCTTTACCGACCGACAAACCTAAAACGGCAGAAGCGGCAAATTGGTTTAAAAAATTGCCGGTTGGCAGACGTGTTATGGTTGTATTGGCAAAAGCCGATCCAATATTGCTTAGAATGACACGCAATCTGCAAAATGTAAGATTGACTACGGTTAATGCTTTGCATGTAGCGGAATTGATTAATTATCCGACTATCGTTTTTGAAGCCAAAGCCGTAGATGCTTTTGAATCATTATACAAATAACTATGGGTTTATTTAAACGAAAAACATCCGATCAAGCCGCAAACGGCATGGATGAATCAAAGAAACCAAAGAAATCGGCAAAAACCGATGATGTTGAAATTAAGGATGAAATTATAACACCGGAATCACAACAAAAAACAACAACCAAAAAAGACGGCAAAGTTTTGCCCACCAAGGCAGCCAAAGGACAAGCCGGTAATTCTTACAGATTACTGTTGTCACCAAAAGTAAGCGAACGTGCGGCGGAATTGGCTTCGAAAAACGTTTATGTTTTTAATGTGCCGGTTACCGCTGAAAAAATCGCCATCGCCAATTCGGTAGAACAACTTTACGGAGTGAAAGTGGAAAAAGTGCGTACCGCAAGAGGAGAAGGAAAACCCATTTATCGCGGACATAAAAAAGGACGCCGAAATCAATGGAAGAAGGCTTTTGTTTCGGTTAAGAAAGGTCAAACCATAGATCTATACGAAGGAGTATAAAAATATGCCTATTAAGAAGTATAAACCAACATCCGCCGGTCGCCGAATCTCTTCGGTGCAAACTTTTAAAGATATCACCAGATCGACACCGGAAAAATCTTTGCTTAAGCCATGGAAAGAACGCGGAGGCAGAAGTTTGGGTAAAATTACGGTTCGTCATCGTGGAGGAGGTCATAAAAGAATGTATCGCGTTGTTGATTATTTACGTGAAAAAATGGATATTACGGCAGTTATTAAAACCATTGAGTATGATCCGAATCGCGGAGCGCGCATTGCTTTGCTTGCTTATCAGGATGGCGAAAAAAGGTATATAATCGCACCGGATAATTTGAAGGTTGGTGATAAAATAGTTTCCACGATCAAAGAGGATATTGAAATTCAAACCGGAAATCGTTTACCTTTGGAAAGAATTCCTTTGGGCGCTTTTGTACATGCGGTTGAATTGCAACCCATGACAGGCGCAAAAATTGCTCGAGGAGCCGGCGTTTCGGTTCAATTGATGGCTCTTGAAGGAAAGTATGCAACATTGAAAATGCCTTCAGGAGAAGTACGAAATGTAAATAAAAAATGCATGGCCACAATTGGCACGGTATCCAATCAAGATTATCGTTTGGTTCGTTGGGGCAAAGCGGGCAGAACAAGGCATCGAGGTATTAAACCAACAGTTCGCGGTAAAGTTATGAATCCGGTTGATCACCCGCATGGCGGAGGTGAAGGTAAGAGCCCTATCGGTTTGAAACATCCCAAGACACCTTGGGGTAAGCCGGCGCTTGGAGTTAAAACAAGGCGTAAGAATGTTACTTCCGATGCTTTGATTATAAAGAGACGTCGCAATAAAAAGAAGAAATAATTTATGTCTAGAAGTTTAAAAAAAGGACCCTTCACGTGTCCGAAATTGCTGCAAAAAGTAGCCAAGCTCAAAGTGGGCGACAAGACCGTGGTTAAAACATGGTCCAGAGCTTCCACCATTACACCGGAAATGGTTGGATTTACATTTGGTGTTCATAACGGTAAAGATCATATTGCCGTTTATGTTCAAGAGAACATGGTTGGCCACAAACTTGGCGAATTTTCACCAACGCGTAAATTTGTCAGACATGGTGGAAAGATGCAAAAGACCATCGAGCAAGGTAAAAACGCTTAATATATATAACATATGGAAGTAATCGCCAAACTAAACAGTTTACGAATGTCGCCAAGAAAAGTACGGCTTGTAGCCGGCTTGATTAGACGCATGCGCGTAACTGACGCCGAAACTCAGTTGCAGTTTTTAAATAAAGCCGCATCCGAACCAATGCTGAAATTGTTACGCTCGGCAAAAGCCAACGCGGAACATAATTTTAAATTGGATCCGGATTCTTTGTGGATTTCGCATTTAACGGTAGACGGAGGAAAAATGTTAAAACGCTGGAGGCCCAGGGCCTATGGCAGAGCCGGAGCGATAAGAAAAAAGACCAGCCACATCACATTAAAACTTTCCGACGGACCGATTATCACAAAGAAAAAGAAGAAAGTTTATACACCGCGCAAAGCCAAAAATACGGCGCCGGTAAAATTGAATGATATAAAAGAAACCGTAAGCCAAGATACTTCAAATCAATAATATCCTATGGGACATAAAGTAAATCCAAAAGCGTTTCGCATCGGAACGACCACAACGTGGCCGTCGAAATGGTTTGCGCGCAAAACTATTTATCGTGCGCAAATTGAACAAGACCATGATATCCGCGCTTTTTTCAAAACAACTCTTAAAGATGCGGGTTTGGCTCATGTATTGATAGACAGATCACGCGGTACATTGGCAATTACGTTGACTACGGCGAGACCCGGTGTTGTTATCGGACATCAAGGAACCGGTATAGAGGATCTGAAGAAAAAATTCATGAAAGAATTTTACCGCGGTAAGAAAGTTCAGTTGCAATTGAATGTACAAGAAGTTCCCAAAGCAGGATTGGAAGCTTCGGTTGTTTGCGGACAAATAATAGCGGATTTGGAAAAACGCATGCCTTTTAGAAGAATTTTGAAACAAACCATAGAAAGAACCAAAAAAGCCGGAGCTTTGGGAGTCAAAGTTGCGGTTTCCGGACGTTTGAACGGAGCTGAAATCGCCAGAAGAGAGTGGCTGTCTTGGGGCAAAATTCCTTTATCCAATTTGCGTGCCGATATTGATTATTATAATGATTTCGCCAAAACGCAAATGGGAGCGATTGGAGTAAAAGTTTGGATTTACAGAGGAGACGTATTTGCGAAAGACAAATTGCAAAAATATCAGCCGAGCACGCCCAGAAATGCCAATTTTCGAGGCGAGCGTTTTGAGCGCAAACAAGAAGCTTCGGCAAATTAAAGATAATCAATTATGTTAATTCCACGAAAAGTAAAACATAGAAAATGCCATAAAGGCAGAGGTCGTAATATCCGCGTAGCTACGGATAAAATTGATTTGGCCTTTGGTCCGTTTGGTTTAAAAGCGACAACCGCGGTTTGGTTGACTTCGCGTCAAATTGAAGCTTGCAGACGTGTCTTGACCAGATACACGCGTCGCGGAGGCAAGATTTGGATCAGGGTATTCCCGGATAAACCGATTACCAAAAAAGGCAATGAGATTCGTATGGGAGGCGGTAAAGGAGCTGTTGATCATTATGTGGCTGTTGTTCGAGCGGGAACTGTTTTATTTGAGATGGATGGAATCCCCGAAGATAAAGCCAAGCAAGCGTTGAAAGATGCGGCTTATAAATTGCCATGCAAAGCGATTTATATAACTAAAGAGTTCTAAATATGAAAGCAAAGGATATACAACAATTAAGCAAAGGCGAATTAATCAGCCAAATAGCATCGCTTAAAGGCAAAATCAGGGATTTGCGTTTTACCATAACAACCAGACAGCATGCCAAAGTGCGCGATTTATTGCATGCGCGTAAAGATTTGGCCAGAATGCTTACAATCTTTAAACAGATGGAAAATTCGGAAACGGATAAAACTAATAAATTAGAATCGTAATATGGAACAACAAACAGATAACAAGAGGATTTCCGTAAAGCGCAAGCTGATCGGAATTGTCACCTCGGATAAAATGACGAAAACCATTGCGGTTCGAGTTGATCGTTCCGTAAAGCATCCCAAATACGGAAAAATTTACACGATATCCAAAAAATATAAAGCTCATGATGAACAAGGCAAAGCCAAAATGGGAGATACCGTGGAAATTATGGAAGTCAGGCCTTTGGCGAAAGATAAAAAATGGCTGTATTTAAGAACAGTAAAGTCGGCAATCCAATAATAAACCAGTTTTATGATTCAACATCGAACAATGCTGCAAGTGGCGGATAATTCGGGAGCTAAAAAACTCCAGTGTATTCGCGTACTCGGCGGTTATAAAAAACGCACTGCGCGCGTTGGTGATTTGATCACTTGCGTGGTGAAAGAAGCTGCGCCTCGCGGAGCTGTCAAAAAATCGGATATCGTACATGCGGTTATAGTCCGAACACGAAAAGAAAACCGCCGTCCGGATGGAACATATATCAGATTTGATGATAATGCCGCAGTTATAGTCGATAAGAAAAATAAAGAGCCCAAAGGAACTCGTATTTTTGGTCCGGTGGCGCGTGAATTGCGCGGACAAGGATATATGAAGATTGTTTCTTTGGCACCTGAAGTTTTATAAAATTATGCCGAAACTCTTAATAAAAAAAGGCGACACTGTCAGTGTTATCGCCGGTAAAGATAAAGGAAAAAACGGAAAAGTTCTCCAAGCGTTTCCGGCGATTAATCGTGTCGTGGTGGAAGGTGTTAATAAATGCAAACGCCACTTAAGACCAAGAAAAAGCGGAGAAAAAGGTCAAACCGTGGAATTTTTCATGCCCATACATGCTTCGAATGTGATGTTGCAGGATTCTTCCGGAAAGAACATCAGACAGAATAAACGACCCCAAGAATAAAGTTATGAAGTTAATAGAACGCTATAAAAAAGAAATCGTCCCGGCTTTGAAACAAGAGCTCGGAGATTCTAACGTTAACGCGGTACCCAAAGTGAAAAAGATTTCGGTTTCGATAGGAATACCAACCTCACAAAAGGATTCGAAATTTTTGGAAACAGCCGATCAAGTCTTGACTCGCATAACAGGACAGAAGCCGGTGGAGGCGAAAGCCAAAAAATCAATTTCTGGATTTAAAGTCCGCGAAGGTATGATCGTAGGTAAATTTGTTACCCTAAGAGGTGAAAAAATGTGGTCGTTTTTGGACAAACTTTTGAATGTAACTTTTCCACGTGTAACCGATTTTCGCGGAATTTCACCTAAAATAGTGGATAAAACCGGAAATCTTGCGGTTGGTTTTAAAGAATACTTGCCTTTTCCGGAAATCAGTCCCGATGAAGTCGAAAGAGTTTGCGGTCTGCAGATCACGGTAACAACGGACGCAAAAACCAAAGATCGAGGTTTGGCGTTATTTAAAGCATTAGGCTTCCCATTTCAAAAATAATCTATGGCAACAGAGAATCAAATCGCCAAATCACGGCGTACTCCCAAATATTCGACGCGAGCACAAAACAGGTGCTGGCGTTGCGGACGCAAGCACGGCTATATCAGAGACTTCGGTTTGTGCCGTATTTGTTTCAGAGAACTTGCGTTAAAAGGTGAATTACCCGGAGTTAAAAAATCAAGCTGGTAAAAAATTGTATGATAACCGATCCCATTTCCGATCTCTTGACTCGTTTGCGCAATGCGCAAATGGCAGGTCATGAATCCATAAAAGCGCCTTCTAGCAAGGTTAAAGTTGCGATTGCGAAAATATTGCAACAAGAAGGTTTTGTTTCCGATGTAAAAGTTCAAGAAGACGGCCCCAAGGCTATTTTGAGCATGGGCTTGATTTACGACGGAAGAAAATCAAAAATACGTTCAATCAAACGCGTTTCCACACCGGGCCGCAGAGTTTATCGCAAGCACAACGAGTTGCCTCGAGTGCTTTCCGATATGGGTATTGCCATTGTTTCGACTTCGGCCGGAATCATGACAAATAAAGAAGCGAGGAAACGCCATTTGGGCGGAGAAATTATTTGCGAAGTCTACTAAAAAATATGTCTCGTATCGGTAAAATGCCAATAAGCATTCCGGCGGGTGTTGATACAGCAATCACCGCGGAAGAAATTACAATAAAGGGCCCAAAAGGAACCTTGGTTGTTAAAATTCCTGATGGAGTGCAACTTTTAAAGAATGCGGAAACCAATGCCATAGTTGTTGATGTAGCCGATCACGAAGACGGCAAGCAACGTGCGCTTTGGGGTTTAATGCGTCAACTTGTGGCCAATGCGGTTGCCGGAGTTCAAAACGCTTATTCCAAATCTTTGGAATTCATAGGTGTGGGTTTTAAAGTGGAGGTTGCGGGTAATGCAGTAAAAATGGAAGTGGGTTTTTCGCATCCTGTGAAATTTGAGTTACCTGAAGGTATAACCGCAAAAGTTGAGAAAAATATTTTAACTATAACCGGAATAGACAAGCAGATGGTTGGTGAAATCTCGGCGCAAATCAGAAAAATTAGACCTCCGGAACCTTATAAGGGCAAAGGTATCAAATATACCGACGAAGTAATCAGACGTAAGGCGGGCAAAACAGCATCAAAATAAGATAAGCTTATGAATACAATGAAAGCAAAAATGGAACAGCGTAATCGCAGGATAAAACGCGTGCGTTCCAAAATAGTCGGTACAAGCGAACGACCCCGTTTGGCGGTTTTCAGATCGTTGAATCATATCGACGTTCAGCTGATAGATGACGCATCCGGAAAAACTTTGGTTGCAGCCACTGATAGAAATTTGCAGGCCGACAAAGTAACAAAAACCGAACGCGCTTTTCAAATTGGCAAATTAATTGCTGAAAAAGCCAAAGCTAAAAATATTTCCAGCGTAGTTTTTGATCGCAGAGATAAGCGCTATCATGGACGCGTTAAAGCGGTTGCCGAAGGAGCTCGCGAGGGAGGGCTTGTATTTTAAACTTACCAAATTATGACTCAAGATGAATTGCAAAAAGACGTTTTGCAGGAAAAACCGCAAAACGCAGAAACGCAAAGCGTGAATCAAGACGCCAAACCCGCCGAAGAAGTTTCGGGTTTTTCGGGTAAAGGCGGCCGAGATTTTAAAAAACGAGGAGCCAAGCCGGGAAACCGCCCAGGTGGACGCGGACGCGGAGGTAAAAGACCGCATAAAGCGGAGGTGCCGGTAGAATCCGATTATGAAGAAAAAAATATCGAGGTTTCACGTGTAACACGTGTTACCAAAGGCGGTAAACGCATGCGTTTTAGAGTTTTGGCTGTTATTGGAAATCATAAAGGAAGAGTCGGTTTTGGAGTTGCTAAAGGTTTGGATGTGGCGGCGGCAATGTCCAAGGCAACAACAAAAGCCCGTAAATCTTTGATTACTGTACCGATTGTGCACGAAACCATTCCGCATCCGGTTTGGATTAAGCACGGAGCGGCTCAATTGGTTATGAAACCGGCGCCAAAAGGCACGGGTGTTAAAGCCGGAGGTCCGGTACGTACGACTTTGGAATTGGCCGGTGTACCGAATATTACAGCAAAAATTTTAGGCACGACAAATAAGATAAGCAATGTTAAAGCAGTGTTTGAAGCATTGGGCATGTTAAGCGCAAAAAATGTGCCGGTTAATTCGGATCAAGAACAGTTTGAAAATCCCGGCAAAGAAGAAATGCAAAAAAATAATAAAGCATAAATATGATTGAAAAACATTCTTTACAACCGTCCAAAGGCGCAAAAACAACAGTTAAGCGTATTGGACGCGGTAACGCTTCGGGACGTGGAACGACCGCGGGCAAAGGTCAAAAAGGCCAAAGAGCACGTTCGGGCGGACGCAATAAATTGAAGCTCAAGGGTTTGAGAGCCATGTTTTTATCATTCCCGAAAAATCGCGGTTTTCAATCCATCAGACCGGATGTTCAAACAATTAAAGTCGAAAAAATCGTTAAAGCTTTTACTCCCAATCAGATTATTGATTTGAAAGCGTTAAAAGCCAAAGATTTGGTTGTTAAATCGTGTAAAGCGGCTAAAATTGTGGCCGGAGGTGAATTGAAAATGGCCATTCATTTAAAAGGAATCAAGACAACAGCCAAAGTTAAAGAAATGATCGAAAAAGCCGGCGGCAGTATTTCCGCCAAATAAGAATCAATGACAATTTGCCAATTGCATATTGATCGTTTGACAGGTGGAAAACGTGCTGGAAGTGTTGTTGTAAACGTGTTAAAGTTTATAATATAAAATTATGTGGGATAAATTATTGAGATCTTGGAAAGTTAAAGAAGTGCGTAACGGATTGCTATTCGTATTGGCGATGATGGTGCTGTTTCGTATTACCGCGCATATACCTTTGCCGGGTGTGGATTTGGTTGCTTTGCGCCAATTTTTTGAAGGGAACGAAGTATTGGGCATGTTGAGCTTATTTTCCGGAGGTACAATCAGTAATTTTTCGGTTGTTGCCCTGGGTATCGCTCCGTATATCACGTCAAGCATTATATTCCAATTATTGGCAATGATCGTTCCGCAAATTGAAGCGATTCAAAAAGAAGGTGAATCGGGTCAAAAAAGAATTCAAAAATGGACAAGATGGCTTACGGTTCCTTTGGCCATCTTGCAATCTTTCGCTTTGATTTCATTGTTAAAGCAATCGCAAGGTCAAATATTAACCAATACATCGATTTTTCATTTGGTGGCATTAATAGCTACGGTTACGGCGGGTACTGTATTCTTGATGTGGATCGGTGAATTGATTTCCGAGAAAAAAGTGGGAAACGGAATTTCGCTTATGATTTTTGCCGGTATTTTGGCAAGTTTACCGCAAACCGTGTCTCAGTTTTTGATTTCTTATGATTCATCGCAGTGGATTTACGTTTTAATGTATGTAGCCGTTGCCGCTTTAACAGTGGTGGGTGTTGTTTTTGTCAACGAGGCGGAACGTAAAATTCCGGTGCAATATGCCAGACAAGTCAGGGGTGCCGGAGCGCTTTCGGGAGGAGTATCTTCGCATTTGCCGTTAAAGTTGATCATGGCGGGCGTTATTCCAATTATTTTTGCGATTTCTTTAATGCTGTTTCCTTCACTTATTGCGCAATTTTTTGTGAGCGCGCAAACCGCGTGGATGGCTGATGCGGCCAGATGGGTTTTGGCTACCATGCAAGTGCAATGGATATACGGATTGTTGTATTTCGGTTTGGTTTTCGCTTTCACTTATTTTTATACATCCGTTATTTTTCATCCGGATCGCATTGCAGAAAATTTACAAAAACAAGGAGGTTTTATTCCCGGAATTCGTCCCGGAAAACCCACTTCGGAATATTTACAGGTTGTTATTAACCGCTTAACTTTGTTCGGAGCTTTGTTCTTGGGAGCGATTGCCGTGATGCCGATTTTTATTCAAGGCACGGGTGGATCGGCGGCTTTGGCAATCGGGGGTACATCTTTGCTGATTGTGGTTTCGGTTGTTATCGAATCCGTAAAACAAATTGAGGCTCAAGTGACGATGCGGGAATACGATGCCTACTAAATTAGCTACTAGCTGCTAGCTACCAGCTACGAGTCAAACGTCGTTTATAACCTTAATAACGTTTATAACGTTTGTAACGTTCGTAACGTTCGTAACGAGTTAAGGGGCTTCGAATGTGGGTTATAATTTTAGAAATTAGTGATGTCAGTCATTGGCTGGGTGTACCACGTGGTTTAGGCGAAGTGGGATCAGTTGGTGGCTGATTTTAGTTTTGTTTAGATTGAGTGATGTGTGATAAGATGAGGTGACTTTTATGGATGAGTCTCTTAAGAAAAATAAACCTTTGTGGCAGGTTTCGTATGCCATTATTCATGCGCATGTATTTTTCGTGGTGTTTGGGGCACATATTTTGTTGCAAAAAAAATCGTATATTTTGCCGGAGTTGATTTTTTGGATTGAAACGATTTTGGTGGCGATATTAATAGTGCTCATGATTGTTTCCATGTTTCGTAAAAAAGCGTCAACGATTTGGTGGGAGGTTATGTTGATGGTAATAGCTTTTTCAGGGGTTTGGATATTTGTATTAGCCGTTTTCCCTCCGTGGTTTGCGATTTTGTCCGCTTCTTTGTTAACTGTTTTGGCTTTTGCTTGGTATGCCACTTATTCGATAAATTTGTTTTATATAATCGGTTGCGTCGGAATAGGTTTGTTGTCGGTTTGGCATTTTTTACCAAGCAGTATTATTTTTTTGGCACTGGGTGTTTTGTTGTATGACCATTACAGATCGCAAGAAATGAAGATGGCTGTTTTATACCATGATGCGAGAAAATCGGGTTTGGTGCCGGGTTTTTTACTGCCGGTTGATTATTCGGGTTGGATTCAATCAAGATTGAATACTTGGAATCCGGGCAGGGGAAAAGTGGTCAGTATCTTGCCTTTGATGGTAACAGCCGGAATTTCCTTTCACATATTGGTTGGCTATGGGGAATTGGTCTTTTTGTTTTTTTGCATTTTTGTTATGCTGTTCGGGCTCGCTTACGGTTTGAGCAGGGATTACGTTTTACGCAGTAATATGTTTTTGGGAACGGCAATCGTGACTTTTATTATAATATTTTTGGTTGATAAATTATGAAACGCAAACAACTTCAAGCTGTAATTTTCGGACCCCAAGGCTCGGGTAAGGGTACGCAGGGTTTGCTTTTGGCTGAACGTTTTAATTTACCGCTCGTTGGCGCGGGAGATTTGTTCAGAGCTGAAATAACGGCGCAAACCACTTTGGGTAATTTGGTTAACGGCTATGTAGCTCAAGGCTTGTTGGCTCCGGATGATTTGGTTAATGCGGTTATGGCCAGGCAATTGAAAAAAATAGATCTTACCCGTGGATTTATATTGGATGGTTATCCGCGAAATGTTGAACAAGCTTCGCAGTTGGATCGATTGGTAAAAATAAATTTGGCGATTCAAATTAAAATTCCGGATGATGAAGTTGTAAAGCGTTTAAGTATGCGCAAACAATGTCCAAAGTGTAAAACGGTTTACCATAATAAATACGCTCCACCGGCTGTTAAAGATAGATGTTCTTTATGCGGAGGTGATTTGGTGCAAAGAGCTGATGATACGGCTTCGGTTATCAAGCAAAGATTAAAAGCCTATCATCTGTTGACAGCGCCTCTGGCGGGTTATTATCGTGAAAAAGGTATTTTATTGTCGATTAACGGAGAACAGCCGATACCTTATGTTTTTGAGGATATTATCAAAAAAATTGCCAAATTGGGGTTTTCGCAATAAGCTACTTACTAGCTACTAGCTAGTAGCTACTAGCTACTAGCCACTAGCTACTAGCTACTAGCCACTAGCTACAAGTCGTTTGAAGCTAAAAGTTCGTCAAGACTAAAGTTCATCAAGAGTTACTTGAGTCGCTCTTGATAAACTTTAGACTTTTAGCTTTATGAACTTCTGCGTTACGACATTATGATGTTAAGACGAAGTTAATTTGTTATGATTCAAATTAAAAGTGCGGAAGATATAGAAAAGATGAAGGCCGGCGGAATTATTTTGTCGGAGGTTTTGTCATTGCTTGCAAAAAAATGCGTAGCCGGGGCCAATACCGAGGATTTGGATAAGCTGGCGCAAGAGGAAATGGCCAAAGCGGGGGGTAGGCCATCTTTTTTAAATTATCAAATTCACAGTTCAGACCCACCTTATCCTTCGGCGGTTTGCATTTCAATCAACGATGAAGTTGTGCATGGACCGGCTGTGCCCAATCGTGTCATTAAAAACGGCGATGTTGTTAAAATGGATATCGGTTTTTGGTATCAAGGATTGGCTACGGATATGGCTTGTACGGTTTTGGTTGGTGATGTTTCCGATGCGGCGCGCGAATTATCGGCAGAAACAAGGAAAGCTTTGGAAATTGCTTTGGAAACCGTGCATGATGGATCTTGGGTGCATGATATAGGTAAAGCCATTCAAAATTATTTGGAGCCGAAAGGATTTGGGATTATCCGTGACTTGGTTGGACATGGTGTGGGTTATGCGGTGCACGAAGATCCGCAGATTCCTCATTTTCATGACAGGCGGCAACCGCCGGTAAAACTTAAAGCCGGAATGTGCGTGGCGATTGAACCGATGGTCGCGCTGGGAGATTGGCGGGTCGCGCAAAAAAATGACGGTTGGACGATTGTGACCACGGATGGCTCTTTGGCGGCTCATTGGGAGGTTACTCTGGTTGTTACCAAGGAGGGTTATGAGTTGATAACGCCATGGCCGACCATATGATTAACAATGCATCATGCGTAATGCAAAATGCGTGATGATTGAATACTCAGTATTTGTGTTAAGTTGTATAAAAGTTATGAGCCGGGAAATTATACCTGCGGGCAGGATTGAAAATAAGATATATATTATTCGTGGTCAAAAAGTGATGATGGATTTTGATTTGGCGGAATTGTATGGAGTTGAGACAAGGGTTTTGAATCAGGCCGTGAAAAGGAATACAGATCGTTTTCCGGAGGATTTTATGTTTACTTTGACATTAGATGAGCTTGAAAATTGGAGATCACAAATTGTGACCTCCAACGCATGGGCGAAAATGGGTTTAAGAAGACCGCCAATGGTTTTTACGGAGCAGGGGGTCGCTATGTTATCAAGCGTTTTGAGGAGTAAGCGGGCAATAGCTGTAAATATTCAAATAATGAGGACATTTACTAAGTTTAGAGAAATGTTACAAACTCATGAGGATTTGCGGTTGAAACTTGAAGTCATGGAAAAACGTTATGATGAGCAGTTTAAGATTGTTTTTGATGCAATTAAGCAATTGCTCGAAACAGATGTTGAAGAACCTCCTCAAATCGGTTATCGTGAAAGCTGATAGACATTGTACGATGTACGACGTACGATGTACGATAAGTTTATGAGAATTTTAGGAATTGATTACGGGGAGCGCAAGGTGGGGATCGCTTTGGGGGATACAACAACACGGATTGCCAGTCCGTGGATGATTTTGAATAACTCGGGGCATGGTGATGTGATTAAGCAAATCAAGCTTGTGATAGAAAATGAGGGTGTGGATCGAGTGGTTGTGGGAATCCCTCGTGATACGCGTGATTTATCACAAGAATCCAATCAAGCTAAAGCCGTAAGAGTTTTTATTTCGGATTTGCGCTCGTTTAATATCGCCGTTGACGAGGTTGATGAAATGATGAGTACGGCCGAAGCACAACACTCGATGCACGCATCCGGTTCCAGGGCGGAAGATGATGCTGTGGCGGCGGCTGTAATATTACAGAGTTATTTGGATAGGAAGAAGTAATTCAAATTTAATTACTAATTAAAAATTAAGAATTAAGAATTAAGAATGTTGGAATCGAGCAAAGCTCGATATTCGGAATTATATTTTGATGCCGTAAGGCTACATTCATTTTTAATTTTTAATTCTTAATTCATAATTTGGTATAGAAATGCCGCAGGCTACATTCATTCTTAATTTTTAATTTTTAATTTTTAATTCTTAATTTTGAATTCATAATTCCGATCGTGAAAGATGAGTTACATTCGTGATCAAGTTGTGGTGTTAAAGAAGGTGCCGATGAGAGAATGGGATCGGCAGTATTTTTTGTATGGGTTGGATCATGGGTTTATGATTGCGGTTGCCAGAGGGGCTATGAAAGCGCAAGCCAAACAAGCTCCGCAATTGGAGCCGTTTGCTTTTGCGGATGTGATGATTGCCAAGGGCAGAGCATATGATCATCTGGCGGTGGCGGTTCGTGGTAAGGTTAATAAGAGGTTTAATGCGGTTGGAGCATTTGCCGTGGCGGGTGCATTTTCCGACCTTTGTTTGAAGCTTTTAAAGCCCGGGGTATCTGATGGCAGGATTTACAAGCTTTGGGCGGAATTATGCGGTATTTTGGCTCAATTTGAGGGCGAAATTTCGCCTATAAGGGCTCAATTATTGTTTTCAGCGGTAAGTTTGCGTTTATTGGATTTATTGGGTTATGGGCCCTATTTTAGGGCTTGCGCTCATTGCGGGCGGGCAAGCGGTCCTACGGAAGTTTTTTATGCCCCGGACAGGAACGGGCTGGTGTGTTTGGACTGCCGTACGGCCGTTCGCGAAGCTTTAATCAGAGTTCCGGCGCATGCCATGAATCTGTTACAGTTTCTTCGATCAGCTTCGTTAAGCGATATAATGAGAGTCACAGCACCAATCGAACTCATCGAGACGGTTAATGTGATAACAAGGGAAATTTGCAAACATACTCCGCTTGATAGGGAGCCACACGGGTTTACAACTATTGCGAGACTGACGTCAAACGTTTAACGTCTAACGTCAAACGTCTAACGTCGAACGTCGAACCACGAATTTTGAATATCTACTCCATAGGCGCATTCACCTCAGGAGAAGAGCCTTGAATGACTCATTCGAAGCACCTCCTTAGTAAGGAGGTTGGGAGGATCCGCTTTAGCCACTGAACTCATTATGAACGTTATGAACGTTACTAACGTTAATAACGTAAAACTATGTTTATCGCGCATTTACCGGCTGGTTATATTTTAACCAAAACTCTTCAGAAAAAGCTTGATACATCCAAGTATCTGTTTTTAGGTTTATTGGGAAGTGTGATTGCTGATTTTGATATTGTGTATTTTTATTTGATTGATAATCGGCAGAATTTGCATCATGGATATTGGATACACATTCCGTATTATTGGATGATTATGGCTGTGGTTACCATCTTGTTGTTTTGGATGTTGAAAAAGAAAGATTACGTCATCGCGTCGATAATATTCTTTAGTAATATTTTTTTGCATTTGGTATTGGATACGATTGTAGGGAAAATACAATGGTTATATCCGATAACCGATAGAGCTTTTTATATGTTTGACGTGCCGGCGGTTTATGATTTTTGGGTTTGGAATTTTGTGTTTCACTGGACGTTTTTGATTGAAGTGGGGATTGCGGTTTGGGCTGTTGTTTTATTTATGAGGAGCGGAGGTGAATTACGAAAGACAAATGAAAAATTACATGAGTGAATTCGGTTATTTTTGTTATTTATACATTAAACTGACGTAAATCAGTTTTTAATGGTTGCGGGTTATGGTTGACAAAGTGTTGGTTTTATGGTAAATGAA
>CAZXFK010000010.1:11622-21836 GCA_964640115.1 uncultured Gammaproteobacteria bacterium | reverse complement strand
CCAAGCTGCTTAAGCGGAGATTTCTCACCTTCGTTCGAAATGACAAAGGCCGGTTTCTACCAAACTCTCCTCCTTTTTAAGGAGGAGTACCCGAGCGAAGGCGAGGGGAGGTGGTTATAGCTAGTAGCTGGAAGCTAGCAGCTTGCAGCTGCATACCCCGTCGCCCACGCCGATTGTAAATTAAAACCCCCGGTAAACCCATCAATATCCAAAATTTCTCCCGCCAAATATAATCCGGGGCATTTTTTTGATTCCATGGTTTTCGGATCCACCTCATCCAAACAAACTCCTCCGGCCGTAACAAATTCTTCACCCGCCGCTTTGGCTATAATCTTTACCGGCATCCCCTTTATCCATCCAACAATCCTCTCAATCTCTTTCTTGCTAATCTGACTCGATACTTTTATCACATCCAAATCAATTTCTTCGCAAAGTATCACCGCCAAAGATTTGGGAATCATCAAACTTAAAACCGTTACAATATTTTTCTTGGAATTATTCTTCAACAAAGTCGCAAACTTACGATTTACATCCTGCAATTTCTCTTCCGGAAACAAATCAACAGTAATCATGGCTGGATTATTTGCCGAGATTGGTTCAAATGCCATAAGCGAAGACATGGCGAAAACCGCGGGTCCTGTAATTCCTTTATGCGTAAACATCATTGGTCCGGTCATCGTAAATTTCTTTGAGTTTTCTGATCCCGTCTTGGCATCAAGTTTAACTTTCACGAATGATAAACCCGCCAGTTTCGCCGGCCAAGTTTCCTTTGTGTGAAAAGCGCTCAAGCTTGGCGCAAGCGGAGTAATACTGTGTCCGAGCTTCACTGCAAAAGCATATCCGTCACCCGCCGAACCCGTTTGCCGATACGCCTGCCCGCCCGTGGTCAAAATGACTTTATCGGCAGAGATGCTTTCTTTTTGATTTTTAATTTTTACCGCAAATCCGTCTTTCGTCTTTTTTATATCCTCCACAGTCGCTTTATATAAAACTTTAACGTTCGCTTTTTTGAAAATATTCAAAAAAACTCGCACCACATCTCTTCCATCGTCCGATTGCGGAAAAGCTCTTCCATCTTTTTCAATTTTCATGGGCACTCCATGATCCTCCATCCATTCGCGCATAGCTTTGGGTGGAAAAGCGTACATAGCCTTGGTCAAAAATTTCCCACCGCGCGGATATCGGCTCAACACTTCCTTAACATCATCCAACCCCGTTGTAACATTGCACCTTCCGCCCCCCGATATAATCACCTTCTTCCCCAAGGATTCATTCTTCTCAATCAAAACAACCTCCGCATCCGGATCCCTTTCCGCTATTGTCGCGGCCGCCATCATCCCCGCCGCCCCTCCGCCAATAATTGCTATCTTCATATAACTTGAGAACATACTAACATATAATGTAAAACTTGGAACCTCGAACAACGAACCACGCGTGCCCACCGAAGCCTCTTGACCCTCGTAGCTTCAGCGAAGTGGGTCGGCGAAGGAGGGAACATCGAACCACGATTACGGATCGCTGCAGTTTTATTTTGTCATTTCTGCTCCTAAGGCGCATCCGCCTCAGGCGGAGAATCGGATGTGCCTTCGCCCCGAGCTCATGCCGAGGGGAGAAATCTCCACTTATAAAACTTAGCCAACAAGTCTCTCTCTTGTCTTAAGAGAGAGATTTAGAGTGAGTTAATACCATCAAACCCGCTTCCACCAAACTCTCCTCCTTTCCAAGGAGGAGTACCGAGCGAAGGCGAGGGGAGGTGGTACCGTGGGAGGAGCACTCGAGCGTATAGCGAGGGGGGAGGTGTTTATGGCTAGCAGCTAGAAGCTGGTGGCTTGTAGCTGTATAAGCGTTTGACCAAACCCCCATATTCCCGCTAAACTAAGACACATTCTATTTTATTTAATAATCATCCATAAGTAATCAAGTTAATTTGAGCGAGAATCAAGTTAATCAAGGTTCAGACAATAGAAATAACAATCCTCTCAATCAAGTTAATCCTGCTAATCAAGTTAATCAAGGTATGAAAATCGCAATCGTCGGCCTGCCAAACGTGGGCAAATCAACTCTTTTCAGCGCTATCACCAAAAAAGCCGTGGATTGCGCCAACTTTCCTTTTTGCACAATCGACCCCAATGTCGGCGTGGTCGAAGTGCCCGATCCTCGGCTTCAACCTCTTGCCGAAATTTCCAAATCAGGACGCATAGTGCACACAACCATCGAATTCGTTGATGTCGCCGGCCTCGTTCGCGGAGCCGCCGAAGGCCAAGGTTTGGGCAACGCTTTTCTGGCCAACATCCGCGATACGGATGCCATTGTTCAAGTTCTCCGTGTTTTTGAGGATGATGACATTATTCACGTGGACGGCAAAATCGATCCGGCTCGCGACATGGAAACAATCAACATCGAATTGGCTTTAGCCGATCTCGCCATAGTCGAAAAACGTTTTGAATCGGCAAGCAAACAATTAAAATCCGGCACCAACAAAGAACTGCAAATCTTGGTTCCCGCTCTCGAACGCGCCAAAGCTTCCCTCGAAAAAGGGGAGCCTCTTCGCGATCTGGAATGGACAGCGGACGAACGCAAAGCCATGAAGTCCCTCTCCCTCCTCACCCTTAAACCAATGATCTACGCCCTTAACGTCTCCGAAGACCAACTCCAATCCTCCTCCTGGAAAGATGCAGTTGCGAAATTCGAAATACGAAATTCGAAATACGCTGAGATAGTACCCATCTGCGCCAAAATGGAATCCGAATTTCTCGATATGAGCGATGAAGAAAGGGAAGAGTATCTGGAGTCTGTCGGTCAAACCGAATCCGGTCTCGATCGCCTCATCGTCTCCGCTTACAAATCTTTGGATCTCATCACCTTTCTCACCTCCGGCGAACTCGAAACCCGCGCTTGGACTGTTCGCCGTGGAGCGGCCGGTCCGGAAGCCGCCGCCGTCATTCACACCGACTTCGAAAAAGGTTACATCCGCGCCGAAGTTGCCTCATACGAAGATTTTGTTGCCCATGGCGGCTGGAACGGCGCCAAAGAAAAAGGCAAAGTCCGCATCGAAGGCAAAGAATACATTGTGCAGGATGGTGACGTGGTTTATTTTAGAATCGCAAACTAATCCAAACAACGCCCGACCTTAATTAGCCGAAATTTTTAATACAAAATTTACCATAATTATAGTTATATGGATGATACTGATGCATTAGTTAGGGATATCGTGGGAGGGGCTATGAAAGTTCATAGATTTTTGCGTAATGGTTTTCAGGAAAAAATATATGGCAGAGCTCTTGCTGTAGAATTCAAGTTGCGAAAAATTCCTTTTGAACGAGAAAAATTCATGCAAATAATATATGAAGGTCATGAGATCGGTGTTCGCAGAGTTGATTTCTATGTTGACAATAAAATCATGATTGAGATCAAAGCTGTTGAAACTCTGGAGGGTAAACACATGGCTCAGGCTCTGAATTATCTTGAAATTTACAATATAAAATCCGGATTGTTAATTAATTTCGGTTCAAAAAGCTTACAATTTAAGCGTCTTTACAACAACAAATTGGATAAACTAACCATCCAATAAAACTGTTTAACCATAATCAAGGCTAATAATTGTAATTAGGGTTAATCATGGTCGGTATGTGTGCTATAATAAACTCAACTTACTATGAGTTCTATTTTATACCGTTTGTTCATTGTATTGATTGCCGGCTTGATGTTAACCGGTCAAGGTTGCACCAAGGGTGTCGACAAAGCAACCGGTGATGCCGCTAAACCCAAAAAGCTCGAGATCTGGGCGGTTTTGGATGATCGCACCACTTACGCTCCGCTTATTGACGCGTATCAAAAAGCTCATCCGCACATCACTATTAATTACAAAAGCTTTCGCCTCGAAGAGTACGAGAATTTTTTACTGAACGCCATGGCCGAAGATCGCAGTCCCGACATTTTTCTTATTCACAATACCTGGATTGGCAAATACGAATCAAAAATCGAGCCCATGCCCGATTATACCAAAATGGTTTATACCATTGTCGAAGGCAGTGTAACCAATCGCAAAGAAACCTTGACTCTGCAAAACGAAAAAAGCATTACGCTTCGCGAAGCCAGAGAAAAATATCCCGAATCAGTATCACAAGATATTATTCGTCGCATAAACACCGCTCCCGCAACCGAGAGAGCGTTTTTGGAAGAAAAAATCATGGGCCTTCCCATGTCCGTGGATACCTTGGCAATGTTTGTTAACAAAGACATGCTTAATTCGGCCGGCATTCCCACCATTCCCAAAACTTGGGATGTTTTTCAAGCCACAATCAACCGCCTTTCTTCCATTGATACCGATAACAACATCCTGCAGTCCGGTGCGGCTCTTGGCACTACCAACAACGTCGAGCGGGCCACCGATATCATCACCGCGCTTATGATGCAAAACGGCACACAGATGGCCGGTGATGATGGCTATCCCGTTTTCGCGCGCATGCCCGAAGCTTTATCCGCTGTCCGCGACGAACTTCCCGCCATCCAATCATTGCGTTTCTACACCGACTTCGCGGATCCAACCAAGAGCATCTACTCATGGAACGATAGTATGCCCAATTCTTTGGATGCTTTTATCGAAGGCCGCGTGGCATATTTCTTCGGCTACTCTTATCACATTCCTTTGATCAAGGCTCGCGCGCCCAAACTTAATCTTTCCATAGCACGTCTACCTCAAATCGAAGGCAATCCCGAGGTAAACTTTGCCAACTATTGGGTTTGGACGGTTGCCAAAAAATCCAAAGAATCGGAAACCGCTTGGAACTTTATCAATTATTTGGTTAAACAAGAAAACGAAAAACAATATCTGGATCGCGCCAAGCGCCCGCCCGCCAATAAAGCATTAATCGAGGATTATTTGGATGATGAACAGATGGGAGTCTTTGCTTCGCAAATTCTTACTTCGCGCACTTGGTACCGCGGTTACGATCCCGAAGCCATGGAGCAAGCCATTGAACAGCTTGTCGAAGATTTTCGCATCACCGAAGAAAAAGATTGGCAAAAAGTTTTGCAAACCGCCCAGCAAAAGGTTGATCAAACTCTAAGAGCCCCGCGGAATCCGTAACATTTTTTGTTTTTAAATTATTATATGAGATTTTCTAAGCTTGTTATATCCGTTATTGTCTTATTATTGTTTGTTTTTGTATTTGTCAATAATACCGTGCATGCGGCTGATTGTGTTCCGGCATCTGAAAGAAAAGTTGAGTGCGGTGGTATAGCAATAACGGATGTCAGTAAATCTTACCAATGTTTACCAAACAGCAACGAACCAAACATATCGCAGGCTTACAAAAGTCAATGTGAAGGATTGGGCGGAGTCTATGGCGAGGGAGCGAATCAATTTGAAACATGCGAAGGTCCTTTATATGCCTGTTGTATGCTTCCTGTTTGTGCGGAAGGCGGTACATCCTCCGGATCTTCTAATGAGCCCAAGTCAGTTCCCCAAACAGGCAGTACCGCCGAATGGGATTACGGAGGCCGTTCAGGTGGCTTGCAATTAGTTTCTTGCACCAAATCCGGCGATTGCACTATTCAAGATATGGTTCAACAAGGAATATATTTTGCCGATTTTCTGATCGGTTTATCCGGAGCTTTGTTTTTAATCGCATTTATTTGGGGCGGTACCATGTATCTTTTATCATTCGGCCGGGATGCTTGGGTCACTAAAGGCCGTGATGCCATGGTTAAATCCGCCATCGGCATAGTCTTTATCATGCTCGCTTGGACAATTGTTACCTACGTCGCTTCTTCTTTAGGATATACAAAAATTTGATTAATATGAATATTTTTTTAAATAGAATCGGTTATTATATTATTACGATCGGACTGATATTTACAGGTATATTTCTATTAAATTACAAGCTTGTTTCAGCTGAAGCGTGTGCTCCTGGAACCATATCAACTCTAGATAGTTGCGCGAAAGTTGTAGGAAAAGCGATTACTCCACCCGGACTGAAAGAGTTTCTTGATGGTCCAACAGTGACAAAATGTCCCGATACGCATCAAACCTTCCGTGGTTGTTATAGCAAGGACGGAAAAAATTATTTATGTTGCGAAAATGAAAACGCGCCAGCCGCACTTAAAGCATGCGAACCGGCAACTTTCGTGGATGGTAATTATTATGTTTGTGAGTCCACTCAAAATTGTACTAAAGCCGGTGGCACTAAGGTTGCGGAATTATCGGGTCAAAATAAATGTGGTTCATTGATTTGTTGTCAAACACCGGTCTCACCAACTTCTGCATCTACTTCTACTCCTCCGGCCCCCGCCACCCCCAAAACCTACAAACTCACCAATCCTTTGGGTAATGTCACCGATCTTCGCATTATAGCCAGAAGTGTTATTAATACCTTTCTTGGCATCGTTGGTGCTTTGGCGTTGCTGGTGTTTGTTTATGCCGGATTAACCTATCTTATCGCCGGGGGTAATGATCAAATGGTTACCAAGGCCAAAGCCACAATGAAGTACGGGGTAATCGGTGTCGCTTTGATCATGCTGTCTTTTGTGTTAACTGATTCATTCGTAACTCTTTGGACCAAGGATTTGCCAACTTCGCAATCAACCGATCCCGCCATTCCTGTTGAAGAGCCGACTTTGGCCGAGCAAGAAGTCGATGATTTGCTTTCACAGCAACAAGCCGCCGCCGAAGCCGAGGCTGAAGCGCAAGCTAAAGCCGCAACCGGCGCCGCAAAAGACCCTAAAGTTTGCGCCACCAAAACGGTTAATAATGAATTGGTGCCCATCCGTTGGTGTAAAGTTCCCGCCACTCCCACCGAAGCCGCCAATTGTTGGTCCACCGGCTGCACCGGCACCGAAAGATGCTGTCCGTAATTTGCATGCAAATCAGTTATTATTTTGTATATGTTTATTAATAAAAAATCAATTGTGCTGTATTTGAAAATTTTTCTTCTTGTAAATTTAATGCATTTTTCATTCGCATTTCCTGTATCAGCTGAAGGAGAAAATGATTGTGAGGGAATATGCCGCAGTGCTGCAGGCGGTGGATGTAAAACGGATGAATTTCCCATGGCCGAAGGCACGCCATGGTGCCTGTCACCCGGTATAAGTATATGTTGTATGCCAAAAGCCACCGGCCAAGCTCCGGCTGAAAATGATTGTATGGGATTCTGTGTTCCTGTTAATCAATGCGCGCCCGGCGCATGGCCCGCTCCGGCTACAAGCGATCCGAATGCCAAAGGTTCTTGTAAATCCGTGCCTAACGCCGTTTGTTGTGGTCAACAAATAGTTACACCTCAAGGCCAAGCACCCGGTAGCACTTCAACTGATTCAGCATCCGATTCCGCGGGTCAAGGTCAAAAATCCGTTGATACCCAAGTCGGCTCCGATTGCCGAGAGCCAACCACAGGCCTCAATTTTCCGTGTATTCAACAGGGTAATCCGCAAGCAGTCGTCACATCGGTCATCGCGCGTTTGGTCAATTGGATTCTAACCATGTCCGGCATTATCTTTTTGTTGATGTTTGTTTGGGGAGGCATTTCTTACATGATAGCCGGCGGTGATTCATCCCGCGCCGAAAAAGCCCGCAAAATCTTAATCAACTCATTTATCGGCATCGCCATCATCCTCGGCTCCTACGTCATCCTCGACTGGGTCTTTACCACTCTCATTACCGCTATCGGATAACAAACGAGATCACGAATATCGTATTTCGTATTGCGCCCGTCTGCAACGCATTGCGAAGCATTGCGGGCAGGTATTTCGAATAATGAACCACGAACGTAGAACTAAGCATTTGTACGATGTACGATGTACAAGGTACTAGGTACTAGGTACAAGGTACTAGTTTCCGCACGTTACAACTATATGACTTTATGACGTTACAACTAACCCTTTAGTTAAGAGTGTGGCACAAACTGAATCAATTTGGTATACTATGGATAAATAAACAATGAAAGGAGGTGTATATAAATGAAAATCACAAAAAAGATAACAGCATTCATTATCGCGCTCGCAATTATGTTGCCGGTAGCCGGAGTTTTGGCTCAAAAACCGCAACTTACCGCCAATACTTTGGGGGTCGGCGCATTGGACGAAAGCTTGGCGCTTTCCGGAGGTGAAGGCAGCGACCTTCGTCAAACCATTGCCAACATCATTAACGTGGCTCTCGGTTTCTTGGGTATTATCGCGGTCATCATCGTTCTCGTTGGAGGTTTCAAATACATGATAGCCGGAGGCGACGATTCCAAAACCAAAGAAGCTCGCGGATGGATCATCTCGGGTATCATCGGTTTGGCAATCATTCTTTCGGGTTGGGCAATTACCAGCTTCGTCATCGGTCAATTAATCGAAGCAACGCAATAACCTTTATTCTTACAACCTATGGTTTCAATTAACCGCTTGGCGCAAAAACATAATTTTCGACAAATCATTCACTTGGGTGTCGTGATGTTTGTTTTACTTGCCACCATGTTCGGTACGGCTTTAACGGCCAACGCAAGCTTGGATGGGATGAAAACATCTCTTCAATCGGCAGCCGGGGATCTTAAGCCCGCTTCGGGCGATTCCGGTACTTATATTCCCAATATCATCGGGAACATTATCAATGCCGTACTAAGCATTATTGGCGTTCTGCTTTTGGTTTATCTCATCTACGCAGGCTTCCTTTGGATGACTGCGGGCGGTGAAGATAAAAAAGTCGAGCAAGCAAAAACCATGATCAAAAACGCCATTATCGGCTTATTGATTATCGCTACATCATTTGTGATCGCTGATTTTGTTTTGAGTGTTATGATTGGCGCTCTAACCGGATCCACTGTTACAAGCGTATAAATTCTATAAAGATAAGACTAAAGGTTTATAAGCAAACTATGAAAACATTATTAAAAACCGGTTATTACACAGCCGCCTCAACACTGTTGGCTTTGCCGGGTATGGCTTTGGCGCAAACCAGTCCGTTTGAAACTGCAAAAACTCAGGTTGGCGCTGTTGGTACAACAGCCGGAGTCGGTTCTGCGGCAACGGCCAGTTTGCCGGATGTTGTCGGCAGGGTCATCAACGTGGTTCTCGGCTTTATCGGTATTTTACTTTTAATCTATATCCTCTATGCAGGCTTCCTCTGGATGACTGCCGGCGGAGAAGATAAAAAAGTCGAGCAAGCCAAGACCATGATCAAGAATTCCATCATCGGCTTGTTAATCATCATCGCGGCTTTTGCGATCACCAACTTTGTTTTGGGCTCGCTTCTCAACGTCGCCGGTGCATAATCCTCTCTGCGCAGGGAGAGCAAAAAACCCGTTTACGGGTTTTTTGTTATCTACAGTTCATACAGTGTACAATGATCGCATGCCAACCAAACTGATTTTCTTACTTCTAGCCCTTCTTTTCACAAGCTGGTTTGCTTTCATAACCCCCTCCAATCGTTTTGCGGATCCCGATGCTTTTTACCACATTACAGTCGCCAAACTCATTTACGAGCAAGGTCCGTTGACCGAATTCCCTTGGCTTGATCTTACAACCTTGGGATCAAATTACGCGGATCAACATTTTTTATTCCATGTTTTACAAATTCCTTTCTTATTGTTTTTAGAACCTCTGCAAGCTTCGCAAGTTTCCTCCATCTTCTTCGCTGTTCTCTGCATGCTTGGCATCTCATTCATTTTTTACAAACTCAAACTCAACCACTGGTGGCTCTGGCCCATCCTCCTTATCTTCACTCAACCCTTCACCACTCGCCTCATCCAAGGTAAAGCCTCCCCCCTCGCCATCCTCCTCTGGTTCACCGCAGTATGTATAGTGCTTCTCTTTCTTCGTAGGGATAAACCTTGTGTTTATCCGCGCGGTGATTTAACTGATTGTTCTTTTGATCATTCGACAAAAACCGGCAATGCGAGCACGGATAAACACAAGGTTTATCCCTACGAAGTATCAATCGGTATTTTTCTCATCGCTCTAATCAGCTTCCTCTTCACCCTCACCCACGGCGGCTGGCTCTTACTCCCTATTTCAATCATATTGATACTTTTATCGGATTACTTATATCAACACCTCCTTAGTAAGGAGGCAGGGAGGATCCGCCGTAACTATTTTATTGTTTCAACTCTCTCCGCCTCCCTCCTCGCCACCCTCATCCATCCCAACCGCAATCAACTTTTCTCATTCTTAAAAGTCCAAATCTTCGACGTAGCCATCGCCACCCCGCAAGCTTTGCGCCTTGGAACAGAGTGGAACTC
>CAZXFK010000010.1:6373-11522 GCA_964640115.1 uncultured Gammaproteobacteria bacterium | reverse complement strand
TTATTCCTCGCCTCCCTCAAAAGCCTCCGCTTCGCCGAATACTTCCAACCCTTACTGGCCCTGCAAACCGCCCTCCTCGCCTCCACCATCAACTGGCAACAATTCCTAAAAACCCTCCATCTTCCATTGCCTAAATTTCCAATTGCCTCATCCCCAAAACCAAAATTCTTGTACGATGTACGATGTACGCCCGCCCTGAGAGTAGTCGAAGGGATGTACGAAATTCGAAATACGAAATTCGAAATACGAAATTCGAAATACGCCCTACTCCTCCCTCTAATCATCCTCTTATCCCTAGCTCTGATTCTCGTCCAGCACTCCCTCTCCGCTTACACCTCAACTCACCACGCCAAACGTTTTCTGGCCGATCAATATCAAATTCCCATGCAAGCTATTTCCGCAATCGCCAATCCGGGCGACAGAGTTTATCATTCCATGTGGGATGAATTCCCAATTTTGTTTTTCCACGATCAAAACTTGCGCTACGTCTCGGGCATGGATCCAACTTTTTTATACAAAGCCGATCCGGATTTGGCCATGGCTTATCAAGATATGGTTTACAACACATCCACCACCGCCGATACCGCCTACAATCTCATCAACAATCGCCTCCAAGCCCGCTTCATCATAATCGACCACGAACGCTGGCCCACCCTCGCCACCCTCATAGCCTCCGACCCCCGCTACACCTTCTTGGCGGAAGGCAACGGCGCCAAATCCTACATAATGTCAAATCCCTGACATTTCTCACACTTTTCACAATCCTCTCAATCTTCGCTATATATAAATATAAAATCGAGCTCAGCTCGACTCAAACATTCATAATTCTTAATTCATAATTTTTAATTAGTAAAAGGGATTGACAAATCCCATTTTTTATGCTATATTAACACGTTCTTCGAAGTGTATTCGAAGACGCAACTTCGACAATTTAAACTCCCCGATGGGGAGAGGAGAATTGGAAATGTCAAAAACCAGAAACGTGGGAAGAAGTGTTGACCGCATCGCGGGAAAGGTGAAGAGTATGGGAGTCGGATCATTCGCCGCCATGGCACCGTTCATCTTCGACATCGTCGGCCCGTTGATTGCCGGTCAAATCAGGGATGGTTTGAGCGGAGACGGAGTCGCCAAGGTCAAGGAATGGTTCAGCGGTGACAAGATTTCGCTGGAGAACATTCAAAAGGCATTGGATCTTTTGCCCGCCGAAGAGCGGGTTAAGATCGAAGCCAAGCTCGCGGAGCTGAACGAGCATATCAGCTTGATTCAGCACTCCACGCTTTCCGACGACGAAAAGAAGCGTCGCATCGAAAGTGTTTCCAGGCAGTACCTGAAAAGTGTGCCCGGTCACACCTCGTCCGCTTCAGCCGTTCCGGCACCAAAAGATTTTGGCGAAGTGGCCGCGTCGTGGAGCCCGGAGATGCACGAACTTCAGCGTCGCTGGTTCGAGCTTCTGCCCGAGGCCGAGCAAACGAAGTATTCCGAGAACATGGCGCATCTCGCGCCCGTTCTTGTGATGCAACTTCGACCTTTTCTTTCAGAGAAGGAAGGGCAAAAGCGAGTCTCCGGTTTGTCCGATCTTGAGAGCTCCATCAAAGGAGTTTCTCTCGAGCGCTACAAGCTCTGGTATCGCACGATGAGCCCCGCGGAGCGTTCCGCTTTTGCCTCAATGGCAAACAGCAAGCGTCTCACCGCGCGAATCGTTGAGTCGGTTCTGGAGCTGGCCGATGTGCCCGCTCCCAAGATTCCTGACTTCGAAACTTTTTTGGATGAAAACAAAGTCCGAAAAAGTCACGATGAATTCATCAGGCATCTGGATCCGGCTCGGCGCGCCGAATTTCGCGGTTTTCGCGACCGCTTGCATCCGGGCATGCTGAAAGACAAGCTTTCCGGTATTCGTTGGACGCCCGATGTGGCACGCGACGTTTACACTGAGCTCGAATTCATTGCCAGGGGAACCGGTGGTACGGTCTTCGATTCCGCGGCGGCAACAGAAGTTCTGGATATGGTCCGCGGTCGATTGCTGGATGAGCCGATCACCGATTCGCCTAAACCCGAATTGGATGCAGAGAAGGCTCTGACAATCTTCCGGCTCATTAGAAGCTTCATTCCGAAGCCCAAGCCCACAGCGGGTGAAAGGGCATCGGAGGTATTGCAGACCGTAAAAGATCTCGCCGGCAGTGCAGATAATTTCGTCAAGGATTTGTTCCCTTACGAAAATCTAAATCTGCCAGACTTTGCGGATGAACACGAAATTCCAAGTCAGTACGTTCGGCGCATTGTCTTGGACGGCGTAGTTGATCAGTGCCGGGAAGATTCCGAAGTCATTATCGGGATTACCGCGGTAACAGAGATTGACAAGCGCAACGAAATCTTCATTAAGCGCCTGCTCAATGAAGGCAAGTTTATGGGCAAGGTTGATCAGAAGGTAAATGATTCCATCAGGGCTTGGAAAGAAAAACAAGCCTCCTCGAATCAGTCGAGTATTTTGGCTGATCTCTGGAGATGGATTAAAAAAATCGTAAAGTAGGAGAGTAAAATGGGCAACATACTGGGATTCATAATTCCGATTGCTTTGCTGGTCACGCAACCACAGCTGTTCGTGATAGCGTTTCGCTATCTCGGCCGTGGTGCTTCAGCCGCTTTGGATTTCGCGGCTACGTGGAATGAGTTGCTCAAGTCTATACTCGCCGGGATATTCCTGCGACTCGCGATTTGTGCAACTATGGTCGAATTGGCTCTTGCTTACTTCATTATCGGGCATGCAATGGACGAAGTGCCGTGGCAAGCGTGGATCTTGTTCGCATTCCTCGTCGTAGCGCAACTCGCATGGGCCTTGTTTAATTATCTGACGGCTACATGTGTGGTGACCCGGACGAAGCTGGGGGGTAAGGATACTACATACTGTGAGCCGAAAAATGCTTGGTGGGGTAAATACCGTTCATATTCCCATCCTTTCACCTGGCTCGCCGTAACATCGGTTGCATTCCTGGCTCAAGGCGGCCTGTTGGAGTACTACGCCCTTACCGCAGTAGATTCGTATTCTGCTCAACGGGGGCTGATTCTATTGGCCTTCCTTAGCAAGATGATGTATGGGATGATGGCGATTTTCGTTGCCTCGGTCATCGGTTGGTTGTTGGTAAAGAGCACTCGTTTTCTCAAGCGCACTTCCACAGTCATCGCCAAGATTATTGTGAGCATCGACTTGAACATCGAGTTCAACAAGAACGCTCTGCAAGAAATTGGCGGAGAGATCGACATTCTGGATGAAGAGTACGTCGCCGGAAAGATCAAGTATCTTTTCACAGTGCTTTTCGTCCCGATCATCGTCTTCGACTTGGCGATTTTCATTTGGCCCAGCCAGTTGATTGCCATCGTCGTACTCTTCAGCATCGTTGCTGTTGGGCTTCTGGAATTCGTTTTCGGGAGCATGAGCGACGAAGCCGCGGTTGAGGCCAAAGAGTCGCGCGTCAAGCGTATGCGCGTCATCTTTAACGTGATGCCCTACGCGGGAATCGCCTTCATCATCTTGGCTTTTGGCTTGCAAACAGCCGTTGGCCGTAATTTGATGGTGGAGTTGGAAAACCTTTGGTTCGGTGTTTCGTACATCGCGCTTCAGGGATTCTGGTTCTCGTTACTGCTGGCCTCAATTGGGTTGTTGGTGGCTTACTTGGCACGCTTGGGAGCACGGATCACTTCCGCTTACGCCCTCAAGAAAGAACAGGGTCCTGTCGCGGACGGCTCATGGGGCGTTGTAGTCGGTTACGCATCTAAAGGTCTTTGGGGCTTAACGGCGCTGTGCGTAATCGGATCCGTATTCATGGTTGCAGGCGGTTTTCTCTCCTGCGCCGGAGTTGAGTCCTTGCGATTCTCTCCGGATATCGATCAGTACTCTGTACTGAATAACAACACCAGGGTAAACGGTCGCGCTCTGCCCAAGCAGATCGATGCAACTTGGCACGTCAAATCGGCCACTTCGGTTTCAGGGGTCGTTATACTCGCTTTTGACACGCCGATTCAGGTCGACGGTCATGTGGAATACACTCGGACTCGACAGGAGTTCGACGACACGGTCAATACGATCGTGCAACCACAGTTCGCCGAAGTTGCAGATGGTGTCACCGGTCTTTTCAGGAATCAAGCGACATTCAATTCGCGAGATCCTTTGCAAGAGATTCGGATCGTCCTGAATCAATCTGTGGCTATGTACAATGTCACAGTGAATTCGCGGGAAGCGAAAGCCATTCCGCATCAATTGTGGCAACCACCCGATCCTGATTCTCAAGGACGCGTGGTGATCGAATTTACGACCCGTGAAAAAGCTTACGGTGTCATCGAATTCGTTCCGCCTTCCGCTGCACTCGCAGTCGACATGCCCTCATATATCCCCTTGGTAACCAAGGAGATAAGTGGTAGCGGATACTCTCATAAGGCGGACTTCCAAGTTTCGCCGAAATTTCAAGGAGAGTATCGGCTGGTCATGCGAAACGCGGGAGTTGAGTCCGAAGCCAACCCTTACACGGGTTTGGTCTCCAGAACCGCCACGCAAACCATCGAGGCCAAGGAACTCGACCTCGCTTTCTACGAGCGCTGGTGGATCGGCCTCAAGGATTGGTGGGCTGGTTTGTGGAGTGATGACGGCAATAACAAGCGTCGTCCCGAGCGAACTGTTGTCGTGATTCGCGAACCTCCTCCCAAGCCCCCTCGCACATTCACGGGCTCGTCCCGCCAACCCGACTGCGGTAGTGGTTGCAAAATCACCCCGCTCAAGGTTGAGCCCGAGCTCGCAACCGAAGTGGCAGCCGCCCGCGCTCGCCGCTAATTTGCACCTTTGTTCTTTAACCCTAACCCCGCCCCGATTCAACATCAGGGCGGTTTTTTTATCTCAAATTGTCTGAACCACGATTCACTGGATTAACGGATTAACATGATTATTTTTATATACTATCTCACCATATTGAATATCTTTTTAATATAAATGATAATCGAGTTAATCAAAATAATCGTGCAAATCAAGGTTCAGACAATAAGTAATCAAGTTAATATGAGTGTAACTATAAATGAGCTTGCTTAGATTCTCAGATTCCAGATTCTTAAATTCTTAAGTAACAATCCTGCTAATCCTGATCAATCCTGTTAATCAAGGTCAATC
>CAZXFK010000010.1:0-6273 GCA_964640115.1 uncultured Gammaproteobacteria bacterium | reverse complement strand
ATTCTTAAGTAACAATCCTGCTAATCCTGATCAATCCTGTTAATCAAGGTCAATCTTTGACAAAACCCCAATTTTCTGCTACGTTTATAAGCATACCTTCACAAAACCATGCATGTAGCATGTAACATATAACATGTAACAAAAAACAAAAAGGAGACCAAAATGAACCCAAAAAACAGTTTGTATTTGGCATTCGTCATTTGGCATTTGGCATTGTTTTCCGTCGGTTGTTGGTCCACCAACACCATGTCCTCCGAGGTCAACGGGCGAAAAAAAATGGAAGCTCGTGCCGAATACGGGCCTTGGGGCTCGGATCTGCACGTCAAGCGCGACACCAGCCGATATGGGGCCTATAAGGCCGATATCGGCGACATGGGTGGCGCCGAGGATGAATACGCCCGCGAGCACATCCACGCCGAAGAGCGCACCCGCGTTTGGGGCAATACGCCCTATGCTTCCTTCTACGGCGGTTGTGTCGGCTATTTCGGAGCCGGTCAATCCGGCTACTGCGACGGCCGAACCCGCGAATATCAGCGCTGTTTGGAGCGCCTAGGCTCCTTGCCCAACGACGAGCAAAAACAGCTCTGCGTCGAGCAGGTCATGGTCCACGAGCGCCAAAGCACCTGGGGAGCCCCCGCCCCCATGTACGGCGGCCGAGGCTACCTTTTGCCCGGCTACTGACACCTTAGCCAAACCTTCCCCCTTTTGAGCATCATCTCCCTCCTCCCTCCGGATATGCTCAAAAGGGGCTTTTTTTATTTTCCGCTATAATTAGCCAAATACTATCATAAATTTTCTTTCATATTGATTATTGTTTTATTGATAATTGATAATTTATTGATTATTGGATCTTGGTAATTGGTTATTCTTTGCTGGGTTGACATTTCCCCCTTTTTATGCTATATTAACCCGTCAATCGGATTGGAATTGGTTCCTTTCCGCTTGTCATTTCAGTACCGTAACAAACGTCCATGACCGGCATGATGTCTCGCTATCAGAGCGTTAAGACTAAGTGCCAAGCATCATGGACCAAAGGAGGCTCCCCATGAAGATTTCCCATTTGTTCGTCGTCGTTACCTTTTTCCTTTCTTTTGTCGGTTGCGCACCGCTGTTCTCCTCGCAAGGAGGAAGTTACAGTCTGCGCGAGGAGTCGCCGTATCACGAACATACGGTCGAACACTCGCGCGATTCGCGCGGACAGCCTACGACCGTGGAAACCCGGATCACCAAGCCGGTGACTCCGGGCATGGCCATGGGTGGCTACGGTTCGTTCGGCTCATACGGGATGACTCCCGGAAGCGTGGGCTCGTCCATCTACCTTTCTCCACCCCAAGAGCAAGTCAACTGCACGAGGGGACAGGATCAAAACGGTAGGCCAATCGAGATCTGCCCATCGCGTGATGGCGTCATTCCTCTGGTCGAGGATACGAACGCCACCGAAAACAACCCCGGCAATCCAACTCGTCGGCAGACGGTGAACAACGCCGCCGCGATTCAGGAATTGCAGGATTGTGTCAAAGGAAAAAAGAACTGCCGCTAAGTGGCAGTAAGGAGATTTCAAATGATGAAAAAAATCTTTTTCGTTTTTTTCGCAACCTTCACAGTTTTGATGGGTTGCAACACCGCAACCCAAAAGAAGCCCGCCACTTCTTACACTTGGACGTCTGTGCCAAATCCGCACAATGACAAAGGTGGAAAAGAAGTGGCTACGGAGGAGCGGGGTTCGGAAAAGGAAGTTACGGCAAAAGCCGAAGCTTCCACCGAGACTCCGGCTCCGTCACCCGCTCCGGTTGCGGAAGCGAAGCAGCCCGAACCGGCCAAGCCTGCTCCTGCCCCCGCACCTGCTCCGGCCAAGGCCGAAGCTCCGCGTGCTCCGGCACAAGCGGAAGCTCCGGCTCCGGCACAAGCCAAGACCGAAGAACCGGCACCTGCGCCCGAGCCCGTCACCCGATCGATTCCGGTTGGGCCGTACGGCACACCCGGAGTCATTCTGCGTAACGTGGAGACGGTTACATACCGTCCCGCGTACGCAGTGTTCAACCGAGGGTTCATGTTCAACATGCGGAACGACACAGGCAACATGCTTTGGGTCGCTCCTGCCGGCATGGTGAGCATCAGGCCTTTGGTTGGGCAGTGCATGGAAAGTCCTCGGCTTCCGGTTGTTCCCAACCCCGAGGCTTGTCCATTCGTCGAACTCAAGACGAACACCGGAAGCTGGGTTGTACTCATCAAGCCCGGCTACACGGCTGCCTTCGTGGTCGACACCGCCACTTGTCCTCCTGACGGCTCGGCATGCAGAGCACGCATTCAAAGCGTGCCCTACAGCATGTCGGCCGTCACCCGTCCGGATCTCTCAAGAAGATTGATCCAGGACTTCGTCTACCCCGCGTCCAACAACGGTTACTTGTGGACGCGAAGGTAAAACGCTAACCTTAACCCGCGCCATTCATCTCGAATGGCGCGTTTTTGTTTTATAAAAAAACTTCTTCCGCTGATCGGAAGAAGTTGTCAGATGCAGATGATCGCCGCCAAGCATGGTTGCGACGATCACATAGCTATTTTTCTCATGCCGCGCGATTGGAGTCAAGAAAAAACAGTGGATAAATAAAAAGACGGATTATTCATCCGTCTTAATTTTTTATGCAATGAACATTATATGTTCACCATTGGTCCGGGGGGTTGTTCATTGTTATCATTTTTCTTTTGCCACGGAAGATTGTTCGGTGATGGAGAGGGTGGGGGAGCTGTTGGTTTAATCAACTCTTGCGGAGTTTCTTTCTTAATCCACGGCGGATCCGTTGCTATCGGTTTATCTTTGGGTTTGTCTTGATACGCTTCATCCAGTTCCGATGTTCTCGCCACCGTATTTGCATTTTCGTTCACATTATTTACTCGCTTTTCATCATTATTAACTTTTCCCGTAAACGATTCCGCACTCCTGGGTTCATTGGGTATCGGCGGATACTTTGGCGCATCTTGCATGGTAACAAGAGGTGCTACGGGTGCTTCAATGGTTTTCTTTTCCGTATCACTTTTACTCGGCTGTATAAATGACGGCGACATCGTATTTTTAACTGCCGGCGTTCCCGTGTAAGCGGTGGAATCCGTTTCCGAGCCTTCTTTCCATTTGATAAAAATAAATGCAACTATAATAATCAACATTGCCGCCAAAAAAATAAACAACATTATCTGAGAGCCCAAAGACATATCCGGAAACCAAGATTGCAGTTTGCTGATTGTTGATGAAGCCCATCCCTTGCTGTTATCACTTTCGTTTTCATCATCCTTGGTCGATTCTTTACTTTGATCCATAAATCTCGAATCCCAATTGGCCATCAGAGCTCTATCGTTTTCCGAAATATTTTTATCTTGTGTTAAATCTTTTTCTTGACTGTCGGTCACACTGCCGTCGCCAGCATCTTTTGATAAAGCCCGCATATAAGCCTCATGTTTTTGAAGCGCGTCATTGGCAATAGTGCTTCTTTCCGCAGCCGGTATGGCTAAAAGCTGTGCCAAAGATTGTTTGTATCTGTCCGGTCTCTGTTTGAGATTCAAGCATTCTTGGTTGGCTTCGTTGGGCACCGTCCAACCATCGCTCCAAAGTTCCATGGCCTTGGCAATTCTTTCTTGTCCTTCCGGAACCGATGCTATCACTCCCATTGTGACTGTTTCATACATATTGCGCCACCAACTCGCCAAAGGCATACGCACTCCGTTGCAAGGAATCATATCCAACAAACCCGTCCGCATCATTTCATACGATTTGGCATCGCCTTGTGTTTTTTGAAATCTTTCATTACCGCGCGCAAAATATTCCAAAGCATCCATATTGGCAAAATGCCAGTAAACATCATCCGCTTCACTCGGGTTCAAATTCTGAAAAGTATAAGCCGCGCGATTTTCCGAATAAGTCAGAGGTCTGATTGTGTCATCCGCAATCGCTCTCATCTCCAAATTCCAGTTTGCCGGCATAAACGGTACTATCGCCTCTATCGTTCCGGCGCCGATAGTTCCGCTCCAGCCGTTTGCCGTATTCAGCAAAAACGGCAGAACTTGGGATTCTATGGGTTGGTTAAGTCGAATGTCGATAATGGCAATTGCATCTCGGCTTAGGTTGATTGTAAAAACACCCGCCTCTTCCGTATATTGCGAACTCAGAATTTCGATTTTATTAACTTTTTTCACCGGCACCTCCAAGCCGTTTACAAAAACACTTAAGACTTGAGCTTGCTGTGCATTATGACTTTTCAGAGGAATAGCCAAAGTCAAAGATTGTGTGCTGCCTAAATTATGTAATTTTGCCGCAACTTGTACGGGTATTAATCCGGCACTTTTACCGGGTTCGTTCATTTGGTCGAATCTGTACGTAACTCTCAAATCACTCATCTCCACTTCAACCGGAGTTGTTGTTCCGGGCAAACCGATAACGGCCGTATCCGGCATCATTGCTTTTGTGGTCGCGGGCACTGCGAGTGTAAGTGCTAAAATGGCTAAAATTAGACGTTTCATAATAATTGATGGTTAAGCATCGTTTCCGATATTTACGCAGATAACCGCTGATTTGTAAAGTCTTTGGCATTTTTCATTTGGATGCAAAAAAAACGCCTCAAGGCGTTTTGATGGTTGATTTAATAATTAAGCTTCAGGCACGGCTTCGGTTTCTGCCGGATCCGGCCACAAGTTCAGCTCGCGCATGGTTTTATCGGCCAAATCCTCGGCATCATCAATATCCAAAGATTCATCAATAATCAGATAATTGATTATTGCCGCCCTGCACTCGATTTTGGATTTAATCTCGCCCCTGTCATCGTAACAAAGCTTTTTTAACTCTTCTTGCATATGGAATAATTATAACATACTAACTAAATAGTCGTAATATCGTAAAGTTGTAACGTCGTAACGTAAAACGTCGTAACGTAAATTGTCTGAACCTTGATTTCGAACCGATTACCAACCTAATTAACATGATTATCCTGTCTGAACCTTGATTTAAAAACCGATTACCAACCTAATTAACTTGATTACTATAGGCATATAATTATCTCTACATTGAGTAATCAAGTTAATATGAGCGAGAATCTGAGCGGTAATCAAGGTTCAGACAGTATGGTTGTAATCAAGTTAATATGAGCGTGGATCAAGTTAATCAAGGTTCAGACTAGTAGCTGGCAGCTAGTAGCTAGTAGCTGTTTTTAAATGGATTACATTCGGTACCGGCGCCGAAGTGATTTCTATGTTAATCTTTTTATCCGAATATGAAAGCCCTGTCGATCCTCCACCGTCCAGATTAATCGCTGTGAAAAATTCTTCCGGCTGCACGGTCAGCCAGTTGGCCATTTCAAATAACGATATTATTCCACTTTCCGTGATCACAATATAAGGTGTATCGTTTTTATCTTGTGTCAAGACTGTTCGGCGCGCGTATTTTTTGCTGTCACTGTCGAGCAGTATTCTACCATCCGCCATCAAAGTCGGATAACTTAAAAACGCGGCGCTGTCTTTTGCCGGAGTTTTTTGAAAGCTTGCCGGCAGATAATACAAGCTCAAAAGTCCGTTTCGGATTTGTACCAATCCCGTATAGCCCGATTCACTCTTTTGATTATCTCTTTCCGGCCAAGCGATTCGCGATTCCGCTTCATCTTGCGGTTTATAAAAACCGGTCGGACGCATTTCTTCATCAAAGTACGAACCGTTAATAACCAAATCAGCTCCAAGTTCTTGCCTCCAGGCCATAACTGTTTTTGGTGCGCTTTGATCATTCGCAGTACCCCAGATGAATTTGTCTTTTTCCAATTTGATCACTATCAAATTAACCGTTCTTCCATCTTCGTATTTTACGGTTCTTCTTTGCATAAAATCCGAAAGAGGAGCAACTGCCGTATTTGCAGACTCCGGAATCGTATTTACTGATTGCGGGAATTGTTTTGGCGTCTCATCTGTTGGCACCGCACAACCTGATCCGAATAATGTTGTGATTAATAATAAGCATGTGGCAAATACAACCAAAGTCTTTCGGACGATTCGCTGTTTCTTTTTGGCAATAAAATATCTCATATTTCGAATTTACAGCATAGCGTAATTTTTCAATTTTGCGAATAGGTTGACTTTTAGCTAAAAAATCGATAGCATACACCGGTTGGGAGAGATGCCAGAGTGGTCGAATGGGCCGCACTCGAAATGCGGTGTACCGGTGACGGTACCTAGGGTTCGAATCCCTATCTCTCCGCCATTCGACGCGCTTCGCTTGCTCATGGCATCGCCATGGCAAAGAAG
>CAZXFK010000009.1:0-22286 GCA_964640115.1 uncultured Gammaproteobacteria bacterium | reverse complement strand
GGAGAAATCTCCGCTCGTAAAACTTAAGCTGGTAATAACAGTGGAGATTTCTCACATCCGATTCGAAATGACAAGGTGGGGGTTTTATTCGAAATACGAAATTCGAAATACGAAATTCGATTAGAATCACGATTTTTTGCATTTTATCGCCATTTTCGCTATTATTCCTGCATGACTAAAGTAAATACAGACAAGGAGAGTGTAACTAGAGCTTTAACCAGAGCTGTCGAAAATGCTTATCCGAATCAAAAAGCTTTTGCTTCGGCTTTAAGCTCGGGCAAACGCCTTACCGCATACCTCGGCATCGACCCCACCGGGCCTTCTTTGCATTTGGGGCACGCCATCGCCATGCGCAAACTTCGTGAATTGCAAAACATGGGCCATCGCATCATTTTGCTTATCGGCGATTTTACAGCCATGATCGGCGATCCAACCGATAAAGGCGCGGTGCGCAAAAAGCTTACTCGCGAACAAGTTTTGGAAAACTGTAAAAATTACCGCGAGCAAGCCGGTAAAATTTTGGATATGGACGGTTCGGTCACAGGTAATCCCGTCGAAATGAAATACAACAACGAGTGGCTTGGCGCCATGTCTTTCGCTGATGTTTTGGAATTATCATCCAACTTTACGGTTCAACAGATGCTCGAACGTGACATGTTTGCCCGTCGCATGAAAGAAACTCCACCTAAACCCATCTACATTCACGAGTTCATGTATCCTTTGATGCAAGCTTATGATTCGGTGGCCATGGATGTTGATATCGAAATCGGCGGTAATGATCAAACCTTTAACATGCTTGCGGGTCGTAATCTTCTCAAATCTCTCAAAAACAAAGAGAAGTTTGTCTTAACCTGTAAACTGCTCACCGACCCAACCGGCAAAAAAATGGGCAAAAGCGAGGGTAACATGATCACTTTAAACGATTCTCCCGAAGACATGTTTGGCAAAGTCATGAGTTGGACTGATGGCATGATCGAACCCGGCTTTGAACTTTGTACCGATATCGACGACAAAGAGATCAAAGACATGGTTAAAAAAATGGCCTTGGGAGAAAATCCCATGGAATATAAACGCTTGCTCGCCCGTACCATCGTAGGAGCTTGGCACGATCAGGCCTCCGCCGTTAAAGCCGAAGAGTATTTTAACAATCTTTTCAAAAAACATTCCGTTCCCGATGAAATGCCCGAGCTTAAAGTCAAAGCCACCAAAAAGAACATCATTGATCTTCTCGTTGATTCCGGCCTCGCCACCTCCAAAACCGACGCGCGCCGTCAAATCAGCCAAGGTGCGGTTCGTATCTCGGGTGATGTCATCACAGATGAAACTACGGAAGTTGCCATCACCGCCAAAGGCAGCATTCTGCAAAAAGGAAAAAGAAGTTTTGTAAAAATAATCAAATCTTAAAGTCAAAAAGTCGTAACGTCGTAACGTCGTAACGTTGGTCTGACGTGCTACGTTTGACGCTTGACGTTTGACGTTTGACGTTATTATGTACACACTAGAAGCTTTACGCTCCAATATCGCTCGTATCATCAGCGAGATAACCGAAACAACCATCTCCATAGATGAAATCGTTTCGCCTCCCAAACCTGAAATGGGTGATTTTGCTTTTGGTTGTTTTAAGTTGGCTAAAGAACGAAGCAAAAATCCCGCCGAGTTGGCGAAAGAGATTGCCGGTAAAATAAAATCCGGAGGTGATGTTATCGAATCGGTTTCAGCTTTGGGCCCGTATATTAATTTTACTTTAAATACTCCGCTTTTGGCGCATCGCGTTTTGCACGAGATTTTGGAAAGAGGGGATGAATACGGCACTTCAACCATGGGTGGCAATAAAGAAATAATGTTGGAGTATGCCAACTTAAATTCACACAAAGAATTTCACGTCGGGCATTTGCGTAACATTCTTTACGGATTATCCGTCGATCGTATATTGGATTTCTCCGGTCATAAAAGTATCCCGGTCTCTTATATTAATGACATGGGAGTCAACGTATCCAAATGTATCTGGCTGTTGGTACGCCAAGCATCGGCGAAAATCGAGCAAAAATCTCCCGAGCTTAAAAAAGGCGAAAAAGCCAAGCCTTTTGTGGCCATGCCCGAAAATATTTGGGCATCACATGTAATCGCCAATCTGACTTTGGAATGGGCGCGTCAAATAATCGAAAGCGTTGACCCAATCGACCGAACCGGTAAATATCTCGGTAACATTTACGCCGAATCAACCAAAGTTCTCGCGGAAAATGAAGATTTTAAACAAGAAGTATCTTACATTCAGGCTAAATTGGAAGCCGGTGATCAGGCGTGGAAGTTGTTATGGCAGGAAACACGACGCTGGAGCCTGCAAGAGCTTTACCGTTATCTGCAGGATTTTGGCGTGATTTTAAAAAGGCAATATCTGGAAAGCGAATTTATCGAGCAGAGTAAAGAAATCGTAGATCGTCTCATTAAAGATGGCTTGGCCATCGAATCCGAAGGTGCGATCATAATCGATTTGGATGCCTATCCGGATCCCGAAATTCAACAGCAAAAACTTGGCGTCTTCATGCTCCGCAAATCCGATGGCAACATGCTTTACGCCACCAAGGATATTCCTTTGGCCGAAAAAAAACTTGAAGAATATCCCAAGATGCACGAAAGTTTATTGGTTGTCGATGCCCGTCAAGCTCATTATTTTAAACAATTGTTTGCGGTCTTAAAAATAATGGGTTACAAAATTCCGCTTAAACATCTTAGCTTTGAATTTGTAACCTTGCCCGAGGGTGCCATGAGCAGTCGTAAAGGCACGGTAATTACTCTGCAGGATTTTATCGCGCGTGCCATCGAGTTGGCTACCAAAGAAATAATGTCGCGCCATAAAGATTGGAATCAAGGTAAGGTTGATCATACGGCCTGGTGTATTGCCATGGGTGGGATTGTTTTTACAATTTTAAAACAAGACCCCGAAAAAATTATCACTTTTGAGATGGAAAAAGCTCTAGCCTTCGAAGGAGATACCGGCCCTTATGTTCAATATTCGATTACTCGATTGAATTCGATTTTGGAAAAAGCCAAAGTCAATAACGTTTCCGATTTAAAGGGTGATGCTAATTTTTGTCGCGAGCAAGCCGAGAAGAATTTGATCCTGACGATCGCTCGTCTGCCCGAGGTTGTCGAGCGTTCCGCTACCGAGTACAAGCCTTCGATTTTGGCGCATTGGTGCCTTGATGCCTCGGTTGCCATTAATGCTTTTTACCGTGACATGCCCGTCATGGACGCTCCACCCGAAGTGCGTGATGCCAGGTTACGGTTGGTTGCCGCCTCAAAGATCGCTCTGCAAAACGGTTTAAGGCTTTTGGCCATACCCGTTCCGGATGCCATGTAATATGTCTAAAAAACATTTGGATAACACGCTTATTACCGCGCTCATGGCTCACGAGCTTAAAGGCCCGATTGGCGCCATTCGTGCCGCGGCTTCGCTTTTGGCGTCCGGCTCATACGGTAAATTACCCAAACAAGCCCAAGATACTGTTTTGCTTATTCAAAATGCTTCAGACCGCCTTTTAAGCCAAACAGAGGCGTATTTGCAAGTGATGCAACTTACTTGCGGAGAGTATCAAGTTAAACTTGAACCTTGCGATGCCAATGATTTAATCAACAAGCTCATCGCCGAATGGCGTCCGCAATTTAAAATAGCCAAGCTCAAACTTGTACACGAATCCGAAAAAATCCCATCGTTTATATTGCTGGATAAGGCTGTTCTTTCTCATGTTATCTACAATCTGTTGGGTAATGCCGTTAAGTACACTCGTGCCGGATCAATCCATATAAAAACCGCATGGAAAAAAGATCTTCTCACAATCAAAATCACGGATACGGGAATAGGCATGTCACCTGTATGTAAAAAGAGTTTATTCACAAGCCCTGTTCCTCGTGAAAAAAACCCGCAAAATGATAATTGCGGCTTGGGCTTGGGTTTATACATCTCCGCCGAGCTTATCAAAGCCTCCAAAGGTAAAATCAAAGGTAATAGCCTTGGTTTAAACAAAGGGTCTACATTTATTGTTCAATTGCCGGCCGTCAAAGTTGACGCGCTTCATACCGGCAGATAAGGTTTGTTAACTATGTCACTTTTTGGAGCTCCACAAACAGATTCGGGGAATGATTCCCCAATCAACGCGCCTGTCAGCCCAAGCTTGCCAATCGCGTCATCATCCGCGAAAAACCCACCGGCCACGGTTATAGCCGGGGGAGTGCGCTTGGAGGGCGAATTTAAAAGCCAAGGCGATGTGCAAATCGAAGGCGAGGTTGTTGGTACATTAGAGACCAATGCCACCTTAAGCGTTGGTACCGAGGCCAAGGTCAAAGCCGGTGTCAAAGCCGAAAATGCCGTCATTGCCGGTGAAGTTATTGGTAATGTAACGGTTGGCAGGCGATTGGAACTAAAATCAACAGCCAAAATAGTTGGCGAAATAACCTGTGCAACAATCGTTGTTGATGCCGGAGCCGCTATTGAGGGCAACCTCAAATGCGGCGCCAAGAAAGAGCAAAACTCGCCCATCAAACAAGAATCTTCGGTTCCCAAAGCTGATAATTCCGGCAAGCCTGCTCTGTCCGATGCCAAGGCATCTTAATCTGCCAAGGCTAATTGAGGGGCATTGCCTATGAATCCGGCGTATGCCTACATATACGACGATTTTTTAACAGATCGCCGTTATCAAGATATTATAGCCGCTTTGGAAACGCGGCTTTCCAGCATGGGTCTATCCGGGCGCGTTGGTCGTTTGGCATTGTTTAGAAGCGCCAAGGAATTGGTACAAAATTTTGTTGACGGAGGCGCAACCAACATAATCATCGTTGGCAATGATGATACTTTAAATAAAGTAATGTGGTTCTTGCCCGATCTGCCTGTGGTCGTCGGCTACATTCCAGTCGCCGAACCGGCCGACGTGGCAACACTTCTCAATGTTCCTGTGGGCCTCGAAGCTTGCAGCACAATCGGCGCCCGTCTTATTGAGTCTTTGGATATGGGCAAGCTCGGCGAACGTTATTTTTTAACCGAAGCTGTTTTTGAAAACACAACCGCAGCATTGCAAATCGGCAATGATTACCGTCTGTCGCTGATTCACGGCGGTACTATTAAAATCCGCAATTTGGGCGGAGTTGGAAAAAACAGTTATTCTTTAGCCAATGCCAGAGACGGTCTTTTGGATGTTATCATGTTGCCAAGCGAAAAAACCAAAGCGCAAAAAAGTTTATGGAACAGATTGGTTTCTCCAAAAACCTCGCCCACAACTCTTTCTTTAAGTTATGGTCAAATAATATCCGAACAACCGGTCGAGGTCCGTGCCGATCGTTTTGCTTTAAACGGTTTTAATTTTTCCATCCAGTCCATCCCGCAAAAACTAAAAATAATCACCGGCCGCATGCGCCGTCTCGGCTGAAAAAAGTTCATCAAGAGCAACTTCAGCTTCTCTTGAAGAACTTTAGACTTTAGACTTGATGAACTACAAAAACTCGCCTAAGCGAGTTTTTGTAGTGGTGGACGCTGAAGGATTCGAACCTTCGACCCTCTCGGTGTAAACGAGATACTCTAACCAGCTGAGCTAAGCGTCCCAACTTAATTCCAAATGCCAAATTACGAATGCCAAATATCGGTAACCCGATGGGTTTTAAATTATATCAATAAAATAAGCGCAGCGTTACAATAATTTGGCATTAGGCATTAGTCATTAGGCATTGAAAACAGCAGTTAGGATATTATACTATTCCCGCGATCTTGCCAAGTTTGAGGTTATTTGGTACTGTTTGCCTCACAATCAACCATTCATGCACGGGTGGCGGAATGGTATACGCGCTAGCTTGAGGTGCTAGTGGGAGCAATCCCTTGGAGGTTCAAGTCCTCTTCCGTGCACCATCCTCCGCTAAAGCTACGGATGGCACAGCCATTTGTAGATTTGTCGAAGAATGATACAAATCCCGCAAAACACATCTGCGGGATTTTGCATATCAAAAAGTTCCGAAGAATCGGAACTTTGTTAGTAAGCGACTGCCAATCGGCGTTGAAGCGCGGGTTGTTTGGCTTGGAAATGAGCGAATGTCGAGAGGTATTCTTGCTCCATCAACTTCTTGAGAGCCTCCATTTCCGGGATCACGTGGATCAAGCCAAAGTCATACGGTTGCGGGCGCGGTGGCTTGTACAGTGTGATGTAATCGAAGATTTCACCGTTTTCCGTACGTCCGTAGCCCGGCAAAATGCCCGAGAACAGATAGCCTTGATGGCGAAAATGATTAATGACCACCCGAGCCTCCATCCAGTTCAGCGGAATATGGACAAAGCTCGATCCTTCGTGATTACCGGCAATCATACCTTGGCGTGATTGAACTCCCGGAAAAGCCGCCTGCATGGGCTGGGTATCAGAGTACATCTTGCACAGGTTCGGCAATGCTTCCAAGAAGGGGAGATAGTCATCCGCAACGTAAACCGGTCTGGTACCGAACCCGTCGGCTTGATAGTACTGCGCGGCCAGGGCCACGGATTCGCCCTGTTCTCCCAAAATTCTTTGTTTGATGGCCGGATATTTGAAAGGCCTTAGTCCCAAGTATTTGAATCCGTGGTGCACTAGATTCAATTGCGAGGCTTTATCAGGCCGGTTGCATACCGGTTCCGAGAAAATAATGCGGGGATTCTCTTTAAGCACCGAAAGTAAACGTATGTCGGTCAATTTTCTGGCCAAGCCATGTTCTCTGTAAGAGCGAGCCACGATCAAACCGCCGAATTCAAATATATCTTTGTGATCGCGGTACGGAGTCGCTCTGGCGAAACCGATGATCACGTCCTCATGCAAGGTCACCGTGGAAAAATGCGTCAAATCTTCACGCGAGGAGTTGAGGGCATAGGGATAGTCTTTGCCTTATTCTTCAAAGTACAAAGCATTGATGGCCGCAAAATCCGCTGTTTCAAACTTCCTGAATCCGTAACTTTCGGAATCCATGTTCGGCTCCTGTTGTTGGTTTGTGCGATTGAGTCGCTTTAAGTTTTAAGGTGCGTTTTGTATTTTATTTATTTTCCATAAGTACCTCGTTTAAGTATTTCAGATATAATTTTGCGTATTTTTCCAACTGTTCCGGATCAACCCATTCTTCCGGTCCATGCAATCCAGCCGACTTCGGTCTGCTTATCAATACCGGTATTTGATATTTGCTGAAATATCTTCCGTCATTTCCGCCCGGTGTAGCCATGAATTTCGCATCCAATCCAAGTTCTGATTTCAAAATGTACGCATATTTTTGCAGTAGAGGATTATGCTCATCCGTAAAATTCAAATCTCCCGCAATCAGCACTTCCAAATCAGAGTCTTGCAATATTTTTTGCAAAGAATTCAATATATTTTCCACAGTTGTTTTTTCCGTATAGCGAATATCCAAAGTCGCCACGGCCTTATCCGCTACTTGATTTGTAGCATTTCCGCCGTTGATTGTTCCAATGTTAATTGTCTCCGTCCATTGTTCGTGAGTGTCGGGATAAAGCTCTTTGATTTGTCGCAACTTATCCATCAGTTCATGAATCGCGCTCTTACCTTCCCATGGTCTGGATGCATGCGCGGCCGTGCCCCTGCTTGTGATTTTGAGATGCAGGAAACCTTTATTTTTCACAATCACTTCATCCGGCGCATTTCCTCCATCCGGTATAACCGCCAAGTCGGCTCGATATTCCAGGTTGTTCAATAAATGCCCCACGCCATTTTCCCCTCCGCGTTCTTCGTCTGTCGTAATCATCAATCCGATGTCGGGCTTATCGTCATATTGTGCAAAATGGCGCATGAGTTGCATTAAAACCGCGACACCGCTTTTCATGTCGCAAGCGCCCCTGCCATATAATTTTCCATCTCTTACAACAGGATCAAATTGGCTATTGTCTCCGCCGACAACATCAACATGACCCGCCAAAAATACTTGAGGTCGATTCGTTTCTTTTGTCAGCACGACTAAGTTTTTATTTCCGTTGGAATCTATTTCGCGCATTATCAATCCCGTATTCTGAAAATAATTTTTGATGTATCCGATGCAGGAATTAAAAGCTGAATCATTTCCGGCTACGGTTTTGAATTTAATCAAATCCGATGTTAATCGTGACAGGCTTTCTTTTGTAAACAAATTATCCATAGAGTCAAAAAAACCGCCTTTTGGGGCGGCTTTGAAATTTAATGAAGAAAAAAATTAAACAGAGCCGCCTAAGGTGGTAAAAATAATAAAGCTGACGAACATCATGTTGCGGTTCTGCATAATGACAAAGATCAGATTACTATTAGCGAAACAGCGTGTCAATATGCTATAATGTGAATAATTATGTCGCTTAAAATCATTGCTCTTGGCACCGGAGTTTGTTCCAACGGTTGCACTCCGGCTCCGCGTCGTTTCCCGCCGGGTTTTTTAATCGAGTACAATAATCAGCTTCTTTTATTGGATGCCGCCGAAGGTATTCGTTTTCGTATTCAAGATGAAGGCTACGACATCAGCAATGTCGCTCACATCGCCTTAACCCACGTTCACCCCGATCACGCCGCCTTGCCTCAACTGTTGCAAGCCAAACTTTGTCGCGTACTTTGGAAAGAGGCTGATCCCATAATGCGCCAAGCGGTCGTCTACATGCACGAAGCTTCCGCGGAAGGTTTTGAAGCTGTCTGGAAATGGCATCACCCCGAAGCTGGAGAAAAATTGAATCACATGCCCGATAAATTTCAGTTTTCCATCGAACCCATTCGCACCGGTTGGCAAAAAGAGATTTTTTCGGGGCTTGTTCTTAAACCTTTCGGAGTTTATCACGGTTTTGGTCAGCATCCGGCGCTGGGCTTTCGCGTCGAAACACCCGAAGCTGTCATCGTCTACACCGGTGATGCCGGCATCACTGATTCTTTATTCAATCATGCCGAGCGCGCTGATCTTCTGATATCTGATTCCGCAATTCGTATTGGCCAAGGTTATACGGCCGGCTACGGCCACATGGCACCCGATCAATGCGGTTTACTCGCCACACGCGCTCAAGTTAAAGAACTATGGCTCACTCACTACGTAGGCATCGACGATCCTTCGGCCATGGAAGCCGAAGTCCGCAAACAAGGCTTCACCGGCACCATCAAAATCGCTACAGATGGACTCACTTGGAACAGCGGATCACTCAGTACTGCGTCATAACGTCGTAAAGTCGTAACGGGAAACTGCGCAATGAGTTCATCAAGAAAAAAAGCAACAAGTTCATCCCACTACGCCAACCCACTTCGCTGACCCACTTCGCTGAAGCTACGAGGGTCACGAAGCTGTGAGGGTCACGGGGCTTCGCGGAACAGGTCAAGAGAAGCTTAAGTTACTCTTAACGAACTTTGATCTTAATACCGCTGAACTCGTTACGAACGTTATTAACGTTACAAACGTTAGACGTCTGTTGGCGGAAGATATATAATTTGAAAGATATGTTTACAAGAATATTAATCGGCCTCATTCTTGTGGTCGTGGGTGCGCTCATGGTTATTAAAACTTCCAAGTTTCACGATTTTTTTGGTGATATGCCATGGACTTATAAATATCTGGGTGCCGGAGGTACTCGTTTGATGTATAAGTTTATCGGCCTCATATTTTGTTTTGTCGGTTTCATGGTGATGACCAATCTTTGGAACGCGTTTTTAAATGCAACATTGGGCTCTTGGCTGATTCGCTAGTTTTATGAAAGGATTTGTCTTGCATAGTGGCACCGAGCTTATTAACCCCTTCAAGCTTTTGGAGCGGGCCGGTATTCAACATGGTTGGCACGTTGCCGATTTGGGTTGTGGGTCAACCGGTCATTTTGTGATTCCGGCATCACAATTGGTTGGCGCTGATGGAGTGGTTTACGCGGTCGATATCCGCCGTGATGTTTTGGAGCATTTGGACAGAATCATAAAACAAGATCATTTATTCAACATCACCACCGTTTGGTCCGATATTGATGTCTTTGGCGCCACACGCATCAAGGATTCCACTTTGGATCTCTGCCTCCTTATCAACAATTTGTACATCTCTCAAAACAAACCGGCCATGTTACGAGAAATCGCCCGCCTGACAAAACCCGGTGGCCGCGTCGTTATCGTCGAATGGCGTTCCGAACCCACTCCCATTGGCCCGCCACTGGATCATCGCCTCACCATCGACCAAAGCAGACATATCTGCGAATCTCCGTATTTGGAGTTTTTGGACGAAATCGATGTCGGTCATTCTCACTACGGCCTGCTTTACGAGCGAACAGCCGAAAGTATCCGGGATTGACGTTTTTCTTGCGCTTTTTTTAATCTTCAAGCAAGATACATATCGCTATGAACAATTTACTGACTTTGAATCTCTGGTTTGGGCTTTATCCACCTCCCATGCAAAAGGGGATTCTGTATTTTCTTGTTATAATTTTTGCCTTGCTGTTTTTAGTGGGTGTTATCGGCAAGGTTTATTCGCTTAAAGCAAAAATCGAAAAATTTTATCGACGCGCCATTTCCAAAATTGGCGACGCATTTATCACCATGGGCGCCATCGGCCTTTTATTGTGTGTCTTCTCTTACGAGCAAATTCCAATTTTGAGCATGCGATTTTTCTATCTCGTCTGGCTCATCATTATGCTGATTTGGGCATACTTTTTATATAAATATATGTTTATTGAAATTCCCAAACTCCTTGAGCTAAAAAAATTGCGCGAACAAGAGGACAAATGGTTGCCCAAACCAAAAAGTAAATAGTCGCTTAGCAAGTTTATGCGACATAATCAGATTCTGGGAAAAACCGGCGAGCAAATCGCCGTTTTGTTTTTTACCGAAAAAGGTTACGAGATAGTGCGCACCAATTGGCGCGGTAAATTCGGCGAAATAGATCTCATCATCCGCAAAGATGATGGGTGGCGTTTCATCGAAGTTAAAATGAGGTCAAATATAAAATACGGTTATCCCGAAGAGGCTGTTGATACTCGCAAGCGCGCACATTTTTATTCGGCAATCAGCGAGTTTCTGCTTCAAAATAAACACATCAACGAAGACAACGTCTCCGCCGATATTCTCGCTATCATCCTAAACGATCGCGAATTCGACATCCGCTGGCTTCAGGATAGCTTCTAGCCACTAGCTTCTAGCTGCTAGCCAAGCCAACAGCCAAGCCGACGAATCAACGTTCGGCACAAAATTTTGCTTAAATTAAACAAGATACAAGATAAAACCCTAGACAAAATGATGTTATGTCGGGATGGAGCATGGGGGCTTGACAAAAACCCCGGAATCTGCTATTATGGTCAGCATCACTCTTGAGACAGGCCTGGAGCTTGTCATCAGGGGTAAAAAATTGTCACCTCCAACCCCCCCAGAAAGGGCAATCACCAATGCGTGTGATGAGCCGTACCCGACGACAATCGTAAAACGACGCCCGCCGGCGAGCCCCGCCACAACAACGGCCCTAGCGGCCAGAAAGTGAGGTGCACCTTGAAGGTCTATTAGCCCCCGCAGCCAACTGGCTCCGGGGGTTTCTTTTTTTACCATGATTAACAGGACTACAAACCGATTTGTAGGATTGTTTATTAGCTTTGTGCAAGACAAAAATTTGACATAATTTTTGCAATATTTTATTCTCTACTCGCGCCGCTTTTGAGTGTAGCACCTGCTCAAAGGCAAACCTCAACAGGACATTCCCGAAAGGAAACCACAACCATGAATGTCCGCAAATCATCCCGTCGTTTCGCCGTGCGCAGCCCGTGAACAACCGCCTACACGGATGAATTCCAGAACTGAGGTGCACCTTGATTGTCGACAGCCCCTAACAAAGGGGCCAACTCAAAACCGGTAACCCGGAACCCTCACCCCTCGAGCTCCACTCGAGGGTTTGTTTTTAATTGCAGAACCGGGATTTTCAGGATTTTGAAAGATTAACGGGATTATTATTTATTATCTTCTACCAAAAATCTAAAGTTTGAACTTTATTATTTATTATTTGTACTTTGTTATTTTTTTAGCCGCAGGCTAAAAGAGAATCATCGCATCCCCAAATGAATAAAATCTATAATCATTATTGATTGCTTCTTGGTACGCATTGAGTACAAACTTGCGCCCCATGTCATCACCCTTCATCTTGCTTTGAGCAAAGGCCGATACCAACATGATAAGCGTCGATTCCGGTAAGTGGAAATTAGTTATCATCACATCCACAATCCTAAACTCATCCCCCGGCGTAATAAACAAATCCGTAAAACCCGAGAATGCCAGTATACCCCCTTTAGCAAAGGGGGATATCCCGCCTTGGCGGGATTGGGGGATTTGCGCCGCGGCTTCGAGGGATCTAACACTCGTCGTACCCACAGCCACAACTCTCCCGCCATTTTTCTTCGTCTCATTAACCATGTCCGCCGTCTCCTTGTTAACCTCTACCCACTCCTCATGCATCTCATGATCTTCAACTTTCTCTGTCATTACCGGCCTAAAAGTTCCCAGCCCTACATGAAGTGTCACATATGCAATATTCACACCCATATCACGAAGTTTTTGTAATAATTCCGGAGTAAAATGAAACCCGGCTGTCGGCGCAGCTACGGAGCCCGTCTCTTTTGCATAAACTGTTTGATAGTCATCCGCATCATCCGGAGCCTCTTTAACATAAGGGGGCACGGGCACACTGCCATGCTTTTGTGTATATGCAAAAACCTCATCATGCGAAATCGAAAACTTAATAACCACAGTCCCATCTTCTTTTTTAGATACGACCTCGGCCGACACATCAGCTTCAAAACTAATTACATCCTTGATGCTCAGCTTTTTTCCGGGTCTTGCCAGTACAGTCCAATTTTCACCATCCGGTCTAAGCAGAAAGATCTCAAAAGTAGTTTCACCTTTTTTCGCCGCAAGCCGAGCACGAAAAACCTTGCTGTTATTAACTACCAGTAAATCTCCGGGACGAAAATAATCGGTAATTTCATAAAATTTCCGATGCGTTATCTCTTGTTTGGCGCAATCCAAAACCATGAGCTTGGAGTGGTCTCGGGGCTTAATGGGGGCTTGCGCTATGCTCTCTTCCGGCAAGTTATAATAAAAATCTTTTGTTAACATAGCCAAATACTAGACTATATTCAGGATCTTGCCAAGATCTTGGAGTTCTGGTATCGTACACGCGTTATGAAAGCAGATATCCATCCCAAGTATTTCACGGATGCCAAAATCAATTGCGCTTGTGGCAATATTATCGAAACCGGCTCAACAGTTCCCGAAATCCACGTTGAGCTTTGTTCCAATTGCCATCCATTTTATACAGGCAAAAAAGTTCTTTTGGACACCGAAGGCCGCGTAGAAAAGTTCAAATCCAAGCAAGCTGCCAAAAAAGAAGATACACAGAGCAAAAAACAGAAAGCCAAAAAACGTGCCGTTGCCCGCGCCAAGAAAAAGGAAGCCAAGCAACCCGAATTTTTAATCGAAGCTTAGTAATTTTAAAATACCCCGTCTCTGCCGCGGAGCTTTTAACATCAACATATTTGATGCCGGCTCAAAGCGAAAGACAAAAGGGGTATTTTTGTTTTGTTAAAATATGAAATCTTTAATCGAAGAATTGGCGGATGCCCGCGTTAAATTGCAGGATTTGGAAACCAAAATGTCCGATCCTGCGGTTTTAGCGAATCAAAAATTGCTTCGCGATACATCGCGCGCTTACAACTCGGCCAAAACACTGGTCGAAAAGGGCGAGGCTTATGCCCGTGCCGTTGCCAATTTGAAAGAAGCTCAAGATTCACTCGATTTGGGTGATGCTGAATTACGCGACATGGCTTTGGCTGAAATGCCTTTGCTGGAAAGTGATTTGGCTCGTGCCAAACTGGAATTTGAATCCGTATTGGTCCCGCCCGGGCCCTACGATCACACCAACGCCATTATCGAAATCCGTGCCGGTGTCGGCGGTGAAGAGGCTGCCATTTTTGCCGCTGATCTTTTTAGAATGTATGCGCGTTATGCCGAGAATAAAGGCTGGAAAACAAGTTTGGTATCCAGTTCGCCGGCCGAACAAGGCGGTTATAAAGAAATCATTTTTGCGGTCAACGGTCAAAATGCCTACGGTATTTTGAAAACCGAAATGGGAGTTCATCGTGTTCAGCGCGTCCCTGCGACTGAAAAACAAGGTCGCATTCACACGTCAACCGCTTCAGTCGCCGTTTTGCCCGAGCTTGAAGAAGAGGAGTACATCATCGATCCCAAAGACTTGCGCATCGATACATTTTGCGCCGGCGGTAAAGGCGGGCAATCGGTCAACACAACTTATTCTGCGGTTCGCATCACGCACATCCCAACCAATACCGTCGTAAACTGCCAAGACGAACGTTCACAGACCCAAAATCGAGAGCGCGCCATGCAAATTTTGCGTGCCCGTCTTTGGGAAGAGGAAGAGCGCAAGCGTAACGAAGCACTGTCTCGTGAGCGCCGTGAACAGATTGGCACAGCCGACAGATCCGAAAAAATCCGCACCTATAATTACCCGCAAGATCGCATTACCGATCATCGCATCAGAAAAAGCTGGCATACCATCAATTTGATTCTGGATGGCGATTTGGATGCCGTTATCGCAGCCGTCAAAAGCGGTCAAATGGGTCAAGATGATGAAGAATAAAACTGATTTTTAGCTAAACATAAACATAATTCATCAAAATCGCTTGTACAAGCTCGATTCACCTTTAGAGTCGAGGGTTGACAAAAAGCGATTTTTTTGCTTTACTAAGATATAATTCAAACAAATCAAGTCAAAAACATAAGGCCATGCAAGGGCCTAAAAAACAAAAAGGTGGTGGGAAATGTCGGCAAAAACATACTTTTTCGCTCTTTCAATTTTTTGCTTGTGTGCGCAAGGGTGCTCTCTTGATACCGAGGGAGCATTCAGCATGGCCGAAGACACGGATGCTACGGATCAAGCGGTTCCCGACGCTCCCGTTGATGCGGGATCCGATGAAGTAAACGCTCCGGATGTCACAGGAGATGTCGCGCCCGATTCATCTCCGGATGCATTGCCGGAAGCGGATGTCGCTCCCGATGTCGTCGAAGATACTGCGGATGAACTCGATTCGTCGGAAGATGTTATCGAAGACATTTCTCCTGATGCGGAAGACGCGGCCGATGATGTCGAAACCGATTCTCCGCTCGACTCCCCGGTTGATTCACCCGAGGCCGATGCTTTGGAGCCGGTCGAATGCTTTGGCATTCCCACCGAAGCAGGCAACGTCATGATCTGCGCCGAACTGCCCAATGGCACCGGCAAAAGCCTGATGATCAAAGCCGAACTCGACTATCCATCAGGTTCAGGAACCGGTGACATTCTGTTCAAGTCCATGTGTTGGTCAACCGTCGGTGTCGGCACTTTGGCTTGCTTTCCTTGCCCCGGAGCCAATCTCTGTTGGCCTGTGCCTGATGCTGGTTTGCAACGCGTACCGGCAATTTCCGGCACGGTCATCAAATTCCAACCCGGCATCGCCGATTATCCGGGAGGGGACATGATAAACACGCTCTGCGATCTTGGCAAATGCTACCAGGGTCGTTACACCCTCTACTCCGGTCATACGCCGATCTGCAGTCTCGAAACAGATGGAGTCATTACTGGAGGTGTTTACGAAGGCACCAACAAAGACATGAAAATTGTCTGCCAACTCTAACTACGCACCGTTTGTAACGTTCATAACGTTCATAACGAGTTAAGTGGTTATCTCGGATCTGCTTCAAGCCTCTTGAAGCAGATTTTTTGTTTATATTCAGCCAAATATGTCTACATAAACACGTAGGGATAAACCTCGTGTTTATCCGTGCCGAGGTGACAGTTATTACAGCACGGATAAACACAAGGTTTATCCCTACGAAGACTGTTTAGCTGGTAGCTCGTGGCTATATATAGTTGACAAACCCGCTGATTTATGTTGGAATGACACAAATGCGCAAATACCGCGTTCTAGTAACATAGTCGTCGCGTATTTGCGCCTAAAAACGCACGTTACATCAAACTGAAGAAAAGGAAGGTGAGACCATGAGAACCATCGCCACACTGTTGACGCTTGTTGCGGTCATCTTGCTTGGAGTCGCTTGCGACTCGGGCGAGGAGGCTGATTTCACACCCGGCAACACGCCGGCCGACATTCCCCGCGAGGCTTCCTCTCCGGAGGCCAAGGCTACGGAAGACGCTACGGAGGACGCTCCGGCGGTCGACACGGCTCCGGAAGAGCCGGATGCCATCAAATGCTCGCCCGATTCATGGGTGCCTTGCGACGACGTCTGCGAAGGCGGTCGCATGAATTGCGGGGAGGATCTGACTCTCGGCGAGTGCGAATGCCCTGATTCGGGCACCAAGCCCGACGCCGAACCCGAACCGTTCTCGTCGGAATGCGACCAGTACGGCGAAGCCGGCAAAGTCGTTGTCTACGTGAAGGCCCCGATCAAGGCCGATCACGTCATCTCCCTGGGAGGTTGGATCAACTTCCCCAACTGGATGGGGGATGTGGATACGGTCGGTGGCCTCTGGTGCCATGGCTTGCCAAACAAGAATCGGCTCATTTGCGAGCCCAGCCTCGACAACGGCGACACCGCCGAAGTCGTTGATGGCACGATTCTCGAGATGTGGCCAGGCCTATCTCCTTACACGGTCGCAGATCCCCAGCAGGAGCAAACCTCCTGGTATTGCGAAGAGGATGATTGTCCCGTGGGCGACTTCCTTGTCTGCAAGGGCAAGAAAGAAGTCTGCGGTGCCCGCAGCGGCGTCCTCTCGGGTGACATGAGTTACTCGAAAAATGAATCCGGATGGAGCAACCTCGCCTGTCAGGTGAAGTGATCCATCCTTCGTACATTCTCTTTTTAAAACAAAGAGCCTCAACTTGAAGGCTCTTTTTCATTTTCATTAACAGGAATTTCCGCCTCATTAACCCTTTTTTAATCGTTATTCGAAATTCGAAATACGAAATTCGATCTGCAAGGGTTGACAATTCCGCTAAAATATGGTGAATTTGCTGTAATTCGAACCTGTTAAAAACCCGTAAGGAGGGATCATGAAACATATGGAAACCGCTCTATTGTCCGGCATCATTTTTCTGCTGGGATTGGGTATCACCGCTTGTGATGGCGGTGAAGAGACTGACTGCTCTTGTGTCGACGATAGTTGCTCTTGTCCGGTCGATCACGGCTTGGACAAGGTCGAAGTCTTTGTTACTTATGCCATGCATGAGGGCAAAGAAGCGGCCAAGCCCGGCCTCGAGGTCAAGGGCACATTTCAACTCCAATTCGAGGAGGTCGAGCCGGAGCCTGTGTCTTGTCAAACAAAGCTAAAGGACACAGAGGCCGATCTGCAATGCTCTCTGGGTATGCTTCCTGTAACCGGAGAGCTCAACTTTATGGTCATGGTCCCTGAGGCCGAGGGCGATCCCGCTCCCGCCTGCCAAACCAAGTTGCGGGAAAATTGCCGCGGTACCCTGCAAGTCGAGATGTTTCGCGACGGCCGGGGCACCATCCTCGAAAACATGTTGGTCGTCCATTCCGATTTTCCGCCCGGCTACGTGGCTTACCGCGTCCGCATCCCCGAATAAAGCCCAGGTTGACGAAAAAGTCGGCTTTTGGTACACTCATCGCGCCTAGTAATAGGCGCTTTTTAAATCACAGTCTGTTCACGACGACTCATCTTTTGCCTTAATGTTCCAAGGGCCTGTCGCCGGTTTGGCAACCGGGGATCCTTGCGAATAGCAAAAGAGCGGGTTAAGGCCCGATTGGTTTTTGCAGGCCACGCCTTCAATCATCATCGGTTAAAAACATCATATGCCAAAAGTTCCAACATTAGTTGAAATGCTCGAATCAGGCGTGCATTTTGGTCATCGCACGTCCAAGTGGCACCCGAACATGAAAAAACACATTTTCGGCGCCAAAAACGGCATTCATATTATTAATTTAGAGGCCACTCAAAAAGCTTTGGAAGAAGCCGCCGCTTTTTGTAAACAGGTAACCATGCGTGGAGGCACGGTTCTTTTTGTCGGCACCAAAAAACAAGCCGCTCCAATCATCGAAAGATTGGCGACCGATGCCAAGATGCCCTACATAACCACACGTTGGTTGGGCGGTACTCTGACCAATTTTTCAGTCATCGCGCAAATGCTTAAGAAGTATAAAGATCTTAAGCGCAAGCAAGAAAAAGGCGAGCTCGGTAAATATACCAAGCTTGAACAATTAAAATTCAACGAGCAAATCGCGGTTCTCGATGATAAAATCGGCGGTATTCAAGACATGAATCGCATTCCCGAAGCCATCTTCATCTCTGATATTCACAAAGATAATACGGCTTTGGCCGAAGCCATGAGAAGGGGAGTAAAGATCGTGGCCGCTTGCGATACCAACGTTAATCCTCTTAAAGTTGATTATCCGATTCCGGCCAATGACGACGCCGTCAAATCCATCGAACTCATCGTTGGTACGATTGCCGCCGCTTGTAAAGAAGGCAAAGCCGAATGGGAGTCAAACCGTTCCCGCTTGGGCGGCGCACTCATCCAAACCGGAGCCCGCAAAACCCCAAAGCAAGTCTAAAACAATGCATGGTGTATAATGCATGATGCACAATTAAAAATACAAAATGAAGGAATCGCTCCCTTCCTAGGGGGCGGGTCGCGATATTGATTATATAATTAATCAAGCACCAACATTTTTAATTTTTAATTCTTAATTTTTAATTAGTATTTTGAAGTTATGGCTGATGCAAAACTTGTGGCCGATCTGCGCGCTAAAACCGGCGCCGGAATGATGGCCTGTAAAAAAGCCTTGGACGAAGCCGGGGATGATATGGAAAAGGCGATGGAGCTCTTGCGTAAAAGCGGAGAGCTGAAAGCCGCTAAAAAATCCGCGGAACGTACCACTGCCGAAGGTATCTTTGTAACTTACGTTCACCATAATAAAAAGCTGGCCGCCATGCTCGAGCTTCAATGCGAGTCCGATTTCGTGGCTCGTAATGATGATTTTATGGCCTTCGCCAATGATTTGGTGATGCAGGTGGCCGCCATGGGCCCGGTTTACGTTTCACCCGAGCAAATCCCCGAAGCTGATTTGGCCAAGCAAAAAGAAATGTTCATGCAGGAAATGGCCAACGACAATAAGCCAGAGGATATCAAAGCAAAAATTCTGCAGGGCAAAGTCGACAAATGGTACAATGATGTTTGTCTCCTCAGACAGGGCTTCTTCAAGGATGAAGAGAAGACGATCGAACAAATGATTAACGAAAAAATCGCAACCATCGGAGAAAAAATCGTAGTCGCTCGTTTCGTTCGTTGGGAAATCGGTTCAACTCCCGGTGCATGCTAATCAAACAACAACGGAAAAAATCTCGTCTTAATGGCGGGATTTTTTGATTGTCGAATCAATTGATTGTTAGTCATTGCTTTTTTGTGCTATAATTTGCTTATTAAGCCATTTTTTTTTGATCTTTATCTATGCCAATTAAAAAAAGCCGACCGGTTTCCAAAAAAACGGATACCGTGCACAAAACAGAGGCTTCCGGTTTCAATCAACCCATGGGGGCGACATTAATCATTTTTATTCTTTTCGTCAGTTTGATTGTCGTAAGTCTAGCCCTGTATCGAGTATATGAAAAACAAGAAAGGTTGATCGGTATAATCAATCTTATGAGTAATCGGGGAGCGGAAACGGTCGCCGTGTCCGAGTCATCATCGTCGGAGCGCAAAATGCAATATCGCGATGCCGATGTATCCAATTTAAGACTTGCGTATACTCCTTGTCCGGCAACTTTTACCGGCCCCTGCGATGATCTGATGGTTTATCGTCTAAACGACAGCGGAACCAAAGAGGTTTTAATACCAAGCACCAGAGCAATCGCCGGCTCTCCTCTTACCAACGAGCTATTACATCCTTTTGCCGTCAACAACGATTATTCTCGTATGGCTTTTGGCGCTTGGGCTTATGGTGGAAAGCGTAATGCTGATGATAAACGTGCTTGGATTATCGAGTCAAAAAGCGGCCGCGTTTTAGCCGAATCAACCTTGATTCCCGTTGACGCTGTGTTTTCGCCCAACATGCTTTTTGCTGTTTATTTTTCCGAGGATGACAAAGGTATTGGTCAAATCATGCTCATCGATATCTCCAAAGATACCGAATCATTGTTAACCCGCGAGGCCGGAGACATCTTCTTTAAGGATGCCGACGGAAAAGTAAATTTAAATTGGCTGGATGATAAAACAATTGCCATAATCCAATATCAGCTGAACGAGTCCGGTGAATTGCAAATTTCCGGCGAAAGAGAAATAACCATCGATTAATATCAAAATCATCATCAAATCAACTTTATGCCTCGAATAGCAATAAACGGCTTTGGCCGCATCGGTCGCAATACATTTAAGGCCGGCCTGAAAAAATCCGGTTTCAACGTTGTGGCCATTAACGATTTAACTGATACTTCCACTTTGGCGCATCTTTTAGAGTACGATACCGCCTATGGTCATTATCACGAAAAAGTATCGCATACAAAGTCAGCTTTAATCGTGGCAGGTAAAAAAATTCCCGTTTTTGCGGAAAAAGATCCTCTCAATTTGCCATGGAAAGATCTCAACATCGATGTCGTTTTGGAATGCACCGGTTTTTTTACGGATTTGGAAAAGGCAAGCACACACATCAAGTCGGGAGCCAAACACGTCATTATCAGTGCGCCCGCCAAGGGCGGTGGAGTGCCGACTCATGTCATGGGCATCAATGAAAAAAATCTCAAGAAAAGTTCCCATGTCATCAATAACGCTTCTTGCACCACCAATTGCATTGCTCCGGCCATGCAGGTTTTGCTGGATGAGTTTGGCATAAAAAAAGCCGGTATGACAACCATTCATGCTTATACGGCCGATCAAAATATTCAAGATGGTCCGCATAAGGATTTGCGCCGTGCCCGTGCTGCGGCTCAAAATATCGTTCCAACCACAACCGGCGCCGCCATAGCCGTTACTGAAGTCATTAAAGGATTGGACAACAAGTTTGATGGGGTCGCGGTTCGTGTTCCCGCCATCGTCGGCTCTCTAACCGATATCACAGCTCTTCTGAAACGCAATGTAACAGTTGAAGAAATCAACAAAGCTTTTATCAAGGCTTCCAAACAGACAAGGTGGAAAAACATCCTCGCGGTCACAGATGAACCCATTGTTTCAACCGACATAATCGGCAACCCTTATTCCACCATTATCGATCTAAGCATGACAAAAGTCATCGACGGAGATTTGGCAAAAGTCTTCGCTTGGTATGATAATGAATGGGGATATTCACATCGATTGGCCGAAATGGCTTTGGCTTTGGGTAAAAAATTGTAACAATTGTGCACAAGCTCGACTTGCAAAAATCAATAGAAACTTTTGCGGTATTTGATATACTCATGTTTTTGCTTGCCGTATTCGGCTTGATTTTAGGGACACTGGGAATCGTCTTGGGCGATGAATGGCAATATTTGACTTATGCCATGATCTTGGGCGAGCTAATGCTCGCTTACGGCATTTTTTTAGCTCCCAAACGCATCAAAATCTCTCGATATCGCGAAAGCATCGGTGCTTCGCCAAGTGTTTGGCTCAAGGTCGCATTCATCTCCGATCTGCACCTGCGACCCAAAAAAGGCATGTCATGGGTGGAAAAAATTGTCACCAAATTGCAGACCGAAAAACCCGACCTGTTGCTTGTCGGCGGAGATATGGTTGTGCATGATGCAATCGACATTCAAGCATTCGAGCCAATCAAAAATCTCGCAACAACTTACGGCGCTTTTTTCATTTTGGGCAATCACGATTATCAAGACAATCCCAAGCTTATCAGCCAAAGATTAAGCTCATGTGGCCTGCATAACCTCATTAACACGGGCATCAGTTTAAACGTGCAAGGCAAAGAGCTTCGCCTTTCCGGAGCTGATGATGGTTTTTATGGAACGAGCAACAGCTCCATTCTACAACGGCAGGATAACAATCCTCATCTCGTTCTCATCCACGAGCCTGATTTGATACAGGATATTCCCGAAGGACAAACCGATTTGGCGCTGGCCGGCCATTCCCATGGCGGTCAAATTCGCTTTCCTTTTATCGGAGCTTTGCATGTACCCTCTGTTTTTGGTCGTAAAGCCGATATCGGCCGTAAAATCATCAAAGGCATACCAACCATAATCTCCGGAGGCTTGGGCGAGGTCGGTTGCCGTGCCCGCCTCTTCAACTCACCCGAAATCGTCATCATAGAACTTGGCATCTAGAGGCGTGGTCTGCGTAGGGATAAACCTTGTGTTTATCCGTACTGAAATAACTG
>CAZXFK010000008.1:19179-22614 GCA_964640115.1 uncultured Gammaproteobacteria bacterium | reverse complement strand
AGTAACAAGTTCATCAAGAGAAGCTTAAGTTACTCTTGACAAACTTTAGTCTTGATAAACTTTTATCTATCTCTACCTTTAGTAATCATGTTAATTAGGTTGGTAATCGGTTTTTCAATCAAGGTTCAGACAGTGGAGTAATCAAGTGAATCACACTTCGCCTTTGGCTATGAGGAACACGGTCAAGGTTCAAGACAAAAAATCCCTCGATTTACTCGAGGGATTTTTGATTGATTGGTTTTTTAATCTTCAGCCGTTGGTGTTTCGTCGGCGTCGACAAAGGTGACAGAGGAGACAAAATCGCCCTCTTCTTTGAAGCGCATGAGACGGACACCTTGAGTATCACGGCCCAAGAGCGGAACGTTGGTATAGGCTTGGCGAATGACTATGCCGTTTTTGCTGATCATCATGAGGTCGCGAGTGTCATCGGCCAGGGCCACAAAGGCGGCGACAACCGGGCCGGTTTTGGCGGTAACCTTCATGGCGCGAACACCGGAGCCGCCGCGGTTTTGGACTTTGAACTCGGTAATGTTGGATTGTTTGCCCATACCGCCTTTGGACAGAGTGAACAATGTGAATTTGCCTTTTTTGGCCATTTCGGGATTGATGATATCCATACCCACAACCAAATCATCTTTCTTGAGTTTGATACCGCGAACTCCGGCGGCGGAACGACCCATGGGGCGCACATCATCTTCGTGGAAACGAATGGATTGCCCGTTTTGAGTTACGATTGATACTTCATCTTTGCCGGTTGTGGGCTTGACCCATTCCAAATCATCGCCTTCGTGCAAATTGATGGCTATGAGGCCGCTCCGGCGCACGTTGGCAAAATCATCAAGCGCAACTTTTTTGATTGTGCCTTGGCTGGTAACCATCATGAAAAACTTCATGCCTTTAACATCGGCCATGGGCAAACCGGTGGCCACACGCTCGCCCGGTGCCAGTTGTAAAAAGTTGACAATGGCTTGGCCTTTGGATGTACGCGAACCCACGGGGACCTCGTAAGCTTTGAGCTGAAAGACACGGCCACGAGAAGTGAAGAACAGAATTTCGTTGTGAGTGCGGGTAGAGAAAAGCTGAAAGACTTCATCCTGCTCTTTGGTACTTAGGCCGGTGACTCCCTTGCCGCCTCGTCCTTGCGAACGGAAAGTATCGGGGGATAAGCGCTTGATATAGCCGTCGCGAGTCAGCATGACAATGGCGGTTTCATCGGGAACCAAATCAACCATGGAAAAATCGCCAACCGGATGCGGAATAACCTTGGTACGGCGGGCATCGCCAAAACGTTCTTTAAGATCCAAAACTTCGTCTTTGATAATGCCAAGCATTTTTTTGACGGATTTCAAGATGGATTCCAACTCTTTGATGAGCTCCATCTTTTCTTTATATTCTTGTTCGACCCTTAAACGCTCGAGATTAGCCAATTGCTGCAAACGCATTTCGAGAATGGCGGTTGATTGCGCTTCGGAGAGTTTGAATTTTCTGATAAGATTGCCTCGTGCCTCATCTTTATCTTTGGATTTTTTGATTGTTTCGATTACTTCGTTGATTTTAAGCAAAGCTATGCGTAAGCCTTCCAAAATATGCGCGCGATCTTTGGCTTTAGCCAAATCAAACTCGGTACGACGGCGTACAACCTCCTTACGATGATTGATGTATTCAACCAGAATATCTTTAAGTGTTAAAACACGCGGTTGCATACCGCCATCAACCAACGCCAACATGTTAACATGAAAAGTCTCTTGCAAAGAGGTCATCTTGAAGAGTTGGTTTAAAATCTTTTTAGGATAAGTATCTTTTTTCAAATCAATAACAATGCGAATGCCATCTTTGTTTGATTCATCGCTCAAACCGCGAATGCCTTCGATCTTTTTTTCTTGCACCAAAGTGGCGATTTTTTCGAGCAGGGTTGATTTGTTGACCGCATAAGGAATTTCGGTGACGATGATGCGAAATTGGCCGGCTTTTTCTTCTTGGATTTCGGTGGCGGCGCGCATAACAATACCGCCTTTGCCGGTGGCATACGCTTGTTTGATGGCGTTTTTATCGTAGATGATGCCCCCGGTTGGAAAATCCGGGCCCGGTACGTGCTCTATTAAAGCATCAACATCAATCTCGGGATCATCAATGATGGCCGTAATGGCGCTACACAACTCGGTTAGATTATGAGGAGGAATGTTGGTTGCCATACCAACAGCAATACCCAGAGTACCGTTTAACAATAAATTGGGAAGTTTGGCAGGTAAAACAGTAGGCTCTTTTTTGGAACCGTCGAAATTGGGAGTAAAATTAACGGTTTGTTTCTCGATATCAAATAATAGCTCTTCAGCGATAGCGGAAAGTTTGGCTTCGGTATACCTGTAAGCGGCGGCACCATCGCCATCAATGGAACCAAAGTTTCCTTGGCCTTTAACCAACATGTAGCGCAAACTGAAATCTTGAGCCATGCGTACCATGGCATCGTAAACCGCGGAATCACCATGCGGATGAAAATCACCAAGCACACGACCGACAACGGTGGCTGATTTGCGGAACTTGGCTGTAGATCGCAAGCCTTCTTGCCACATCGCGTAAAGGATACGACGATGAACTGGTTTTAAGCCGTCACGCACATCGGGCAGTGCGCGGGTAATGATGACGGACATTGCATAATCCAAATAACAAGTCCGCATTTCTTCGGAAAGCGATTGAGGCACCACGTTGCCGATAATATTTTGATCTTTTGGTTCTTGTTCTGCCATAATTTAATTGGTTAATTACTAGATTCGATTATTACTCCTCCGGGGATTTGAAATTGATTGGGATTGGGATTGGGATTGGGATTGGGAACATTGCCATTGGGTTGAAACAACTCTTCCCGCTCTTCCACCTGTGGCGCGATATCCGCAGTGCCGGAAGCTATGCTGTCGGCCGCGGTTTCCAGAGCTTTGACCATGGCCGCCTTTTCGCGTAATTCCAGGATTTCTTGCTCTTGCAGTGAATCGATTTTATCGACAATGGTATCTATACTGCCGTGCATGGACTCGCGCAATTGACCGTAATCAAGCTCTCCTTCTTGACCGGTAACGGCCGCATCGGTTTCCAGAGCGCCGATAATGGTTTGGCGCATGGTATAAATCCAGCCTATGCCGATTGCCAGTATGCAGATGGCTACGCCGGACCACAACGAAAATCTTTGCACCGGATCCACCGGCCGGCGATTGGCGGCATGCGCCAAAATCAGCTGGCGTTTTTCGGCGGCTGACATGATGCGCGGACGCTCGAGATCGGGTAGAGGCACGGCAGACTCTCTTTTGGGCGAAGCTTTGCGCGTTCTTTTGGGAACGGCCTCCGACTCGCTTTGTTGGGGATCGATTTTTTTACGAGGCATAAGCATGGGGAGTACGTTATAACGTTCATAACGTTCATAACGTTCATAACGTTCATAACGTT
>CAZXFK010000008.1:0-19079 GCA_964640115.1 uncultured Gammaproteobacteria bacterium | reverse complement strand
ATAACGTTCATAACGTTCATAACGTTCATAACGTTCATAACGTTGTGATGTGCAAGGGACGATTTATTATGTATTATGTATGATGCACAATGCAGAATGAATGGTGCGGGATGTGGTTTGGTTTGAGTTTTGATTTAGGTGCGTTCGATGACAGTGACGAGAACATCTTCGACCGGAAGATCTTTATTTGAAATTTTTAATTTATTTACATTCTCACGTTTACAAACTCCGAGTGCATTGCAAAATTGATCGACAGTGTCCAATTTTGTTTTGATGCCGGCCACGTGATAATGAATGGGAACAACGATGCGCGGTTCGATTTGCGACATGATTTTTGATGCGGCTTTGGCATCCAAAACATCATTTCCGCCAACCGGTAAAATCAAAATGTCGACATTGCCCAAACGTTCGATTTCATGATCAGTTAGCTGTCGATTAAGACTGCCCAAAAAAGCGATTGTCATGTCTTCAGCCTCGATGCGAAAAACCAGAGGGCGTTTTTTACCGGAATCGATAGCCGGATCTTGGATGCCGTAAACGAATACTCCGCGAACTTCGTACTCACCCGGTTCGTTGATTAAAAACGGTTGCCCGGCGACACCTTCGATATTATATAATTTGCCATCTTGATTTGATAACAGCAAAACATCAGGCTCTGCAGTGCGTGGTAAACGCATGGAAGCCTCGTTTTGATACGGATCGGTCATGATCATGCAAGACTCTTCGCCTTGCTTGGTTTCGATGCGCACAGATGAATATCCTTGCCAATATATTTGCATAGTTTTTACCTGTTTTAACCGTAAAATATTAACATGAGAGCATGGTTTCGGCAAGCCCGAAATGAGTCGTTTTTTGCGCTTTTTTACCCAAGCTATTTACCGTTAATTCTACTTTGAGTTATGTGCCAATAACCACCGGCAATGGCTATTGCCAAAGCATCGGCGGCATCATCGGGCTTGGGAATCGACTTGAGATTAAGTAAGCGCATAACCATGTCTTGAATTTGCTTTTTATCGGCTGAACCGTGGCCGGCGACAGCTTGTTTTATGTTGTTGGGGTTCAGTTCGACACTGATCAATCCGGCATCGGCCAAGACAAGCAAAATTACACCACGTGCCATACCTACATTGATGGCGGTTTTTACATTGCTTTGAAAAAAAAGTTTTTCCACGGCCGTGACATGAGGCTTAAAACGACGTACGGCTTCGGTAAGATCGTTGCGAACTGTCTGCAGACGCTCCGTAAAAGGCGCATCGGAGGGAGTATCGATGCAGGAATGCCAAACATGCACGGGTTTGGATCCGTAAAAATCAACCACGCCCAAACCGGTACGCCCAAAACCCGGATCCACTCCAAGAACTCTGATGATTTTAGAGCCGGGTGGAATTTTGACAGACGACGGATTAAACGACCCTGCGCATTCCAAAGATTGTTTATTCGGCATTGGTGAAGACGTTGGTTATATCATCCAAATCTTCCAATTTTTCAATTATCTCGCGTAACTTGGCACCGGACTCGTCGTTGACGGAGATAGTGGTTTTAGGAATCCACTCCAGATCCGCAGAGACAACCTTGAAACCGGCTTTTAATGCGGATTCGTTCAAGCTCGAAAGCTCGGCGGGAGGAGCGACGATGGTACTCGTATCTGGTTCATGAGAAATATCTTCGGCTCCGGCATCGATAAGATCCAGTTCGGCTTCGTCTCTCCTATTTTCGGGAATCGGTTCGGTGCGCAAAACACCTTTTTGATCAAACAAATATGTTACGGCACCTTGATTGGCCAGGGTGGCGCCGTTTTTACTCAATACGAGTTTTATTTCGCCGCCGGTGCGGTTGCGATTATCGGTAATGGCTTCGATGATGAGGGCCGTGCCACCCGGAGCATAAGCCTCGTAAACCAGTTCTTCCATGTTTGAGCCGTTATCGCTCCCCGCTCCTCGTGCCACGGCGCGGTCGATATTATCTTTGGGCATGTTGGCGGCGCGGGCGCGATCCATAGCTAGACGCAACTTAAAATTCATGTCCGGATCTCCGCCTTTTTCACGCGCGGCGACCTCGATCTCGCGGGCGAGTTTGGTAAAATTGGCAGCACGTCTGGCATCAGCGGCGCCTTTTTTATGTTTAATTGTTGACCATTTACTGTGTCCGGACATAGATATAATAGCTTTTAGCTTCTAGCTGCTAGCTACCAGCTTCTAGCCAATAACCAGCTGATGGTTGTCAGTTTAATGCAAAAGAGATGGAGTTGACAAGCGGAAAAGAAAAACGCCCTTGCGGGCGTTTTTGGTGTGCGGACAATCACGCGGGGATTGTCGTTACAGTTCTTCTGATTTTTCAGTTGTTGCAGGTTCCAATGGTTCGGATTTTACGTTGTCGATTTCTTCGGGGTCATACTCGGCTTCTTCGCGAACTTCATCATTATAATATCCGCCCACTTGATCGGGGAAGAGTTCGGGATGATGGTAAGCGAAGCCCGTGCCGGCCGGGATCAAGCGACCGATGATGACATTTTCTTTTAAGCCCTCGAGAAGGTCGACTTTGCCGGTGATGGCGGCGTGAATGAGAACGCGAGCAGTTTCTTGGAAGGAGGCGGAAGAAAGGAATGACTCGGTTGTAAGAGCAACTTTGGTGATACCCATGAAGAGCTCTTCGAGTTCGGCACCTTGACCGCCTTTTTCTTCGACCTTGCGATTAACATCCGTAGCGCGAGCGCGTTCGACGATTTCGCCGGGCAACAGATCCGTACTGCCCGAATCGCGAACATAGGCGCGCGAGAACATCTGGCGAATCAAAAGCTCGATATGCTTGGAATTGATGCGTTGACCTTGCGTGGCGTAAATGGAAAGGACTTCGCGCAAAAGATAATTCATAACCGCCGGACGTCCTTTGGTTTTGTACAATAATTGCAAGTCCCAATGACCTTCGGTGAGCACATCTCCGGCACTGACTTCGTCGCCGTCTTTAACCAAAATCTTAAAGCCTACGGGAGCTTGATATTCATAAGCGGCTTGACCTTCCCAGACGACTATAAGTTTGCGTTTTTCCAGTTTGACGGTACCCGGATGCTCGGCGACTATTTCGGTGGCATCTTTGCGAACAATAATAACTTGACCCTGATCAACTTTGGCGCCGTCTTTAACCTTAACATCATCTTTTTGCGTTACCACGTAAGCGTCTTCACGCGCTTCATCGGAAAGAATACGGATTATTTTGCCGGTTCTGGCTTGATCGACAATGCGCTGTCCGCCGATGACTTGGATTTCGTGAGCTTCGGGCTCGGCGATTTCAATTTTGCCGGCAACCTCGGCCATAACGGCTTTATGTTTTGGCACGCGAGCTTCAAATAATTCTTCAACACGAGGCAAACCTTGAGTAATATCAACTCCGGTGGCAACACCTCCGGTATGGAAGGTACGCATGGTAAGCTGAGTACCAGGTTCGCCGATGGATTGAGCGGCAACAACACCGACAGCCGAACCCAAATTAACACGCTTGTTGTAAGCCAAATCATAACCGTAACACTTGGCGCAAAGACCGCGCGCGTTTCGGCAAGTCATAACCGAGCGCACATGAACTTCTTGTAAGGGCTTTTCAGATTCTTTCAATGCCAAAATATGTTCTTCAGTTATCAAAGTATCCTTGGGAACAATAACTTTTTTGGTATCGGGATGTTTGATTTCTTTAATGGTGTAACGACCCAAAATACGGGTGAGCAAACTTTCGCCTATCTCTTCGCATTCATCGTGTGTCAGGACGGAACCGATTTGATCTTCACAATCTTCGGAAGTGATAATGACATCTTGAGCCACGTCGACCAAGCGACGGGTAAGGTGACCGGCATTGGCTGTTTTCAAAGCCGTATCCGTTAAACCTTTGCGTGTACCGTGCGAAGAGATGAAATATTCCAACACATCCAAACCTTGGCGGAAAGATGATTTAATGGGAAGTTCGATAATACCGCCGGAAGGATTGGTCACAAGACCTTTCATGCCCACAACCTGCATAAGTTGAACAATGGAACCGCGGGCTCCGGAATCGATCATGGCGGCAACCGAACCTTCTTTGTCCAAAGATGTTTTGGACAGATTTTTGATTCTGTCTTGGATGTCGGACCAAACTTTGATGATTTGTGTAAAGCGTTCGCGTTTGGTTAACAGACCTTCTTTATATTGTTCTTCAATAATCTTAACGCGTCCGGCAGCCTCTTCCATTAAAGAATCTTTTTCGGCGATTTTAGGAAGATCGCCAATACCGTAGGAAAAGCCGGATTTGGTAATGTATTCGTAACCCATGGACTTGATATTATCCAAGAGAACCGCTGTTTCTTCGAAACCAATGGTGTCGATTGCATTTTGCGTTATTTCGGCCAGTTGCTTTTTACCAACCAAGGCGTTGATAAAAGGCATGCTATCGGGAAGATGGCGATTGAAAATGATGCGACCAACGGTTGTTTCGGTTTGGCCTTCACCCGGATTTAAGCGTACATTGATTTTTTCACGAATCGGCAAGAAATTAGCCTGATAAGCGTAAACAGCTTGATCGGCCGAAGCGAAATTACGCACTTTGCCATTGGCCGGCTCGGCTATGGAAGTCATGTAATAAACACCCCAAACAATATCCTGCGTGGGAGTCGTAACCGGAGTTCCGGTTGCCGGCTTCAGCAAGTTTTTGGTTGAAAGCATGATATCACGTGCTTCGATGCGGGCTTCTTCGGTCAGCGGAACGTGAACCGCCATTTGATCTCCGTCAAAGTCAGCATTAAAAGCGGAACAAACCAAAGGATGAATCTGAATAGCCTTGCCTTCGATGAGTACGGGCTGAAAACCTTGAATACCCAAACGATGCAATGTCGGAGCGCGGTTAAGCAAGACTACCGCATCACGGGCTATGTTTTCCAGAATATCCCAAACTTCCGGATTATCACCTTCGATGAACCGATTGGCGCTTCTGATATTGTGGACGATCTCTTGTTTTATCAGCTCGGAGATGATGAACGGTCTGAACAATTCGAGGGCCATGGTTTTAGGTAAACCGCATTGGTGCATTTTTAATTTGGGGCCAACGACAATGACTGAACGACCGGAATAATCAACGCGTTTACCGAGAAGATTTTGACGGAAGCGGCCTTGTTTGCCTTTTAAGCCATCAGCCAATGATTTGAGCTGGCGTTTTTTACCGGTTGAAGCGAGAACCGTTTTGGAATGGCGCGCGCTGTTATCGATAAGAGCGTCAACCGCTTCTTGCAACATGCGTTTTTCGTTACGTGTGATAACTTCGGGAGCATGGAGTTCGACCAAGCGCTTTAAGCGATTGTTGCGGTTGATGACACGGCGATAAAGATCGTTCAGATCAGATGTCGCAAAGCGGCCGCCATCCAAAGCAACCATGGGGCGCATGTCGGGCGGAGTCACGGGAACAACTTTAAGAACCATCCAGTGCGGTTCGATGCCTTGATTGGCAAATGATTTGAGCAGTTTTAAACGACGAATGATGTGCTCGTATTTGGCGCCTCCGGCTTTTTCAAGTTCGGTTTCCAAAATCTTGATCGTGGCCTCAACATCGATCTTTTTTAAGAGTTCATCGATGGCTTCGGCGCCGATTTTAGCTTCGAAAATGTGGCCGAATTTTAAAGCATATTCGTGATATTCGTTTTCGGAGAGAATTTTGAGCGGTTGCAAAGTTTTGAGTTCGCGTTCAGCCTCGTTAAAATCTTCTTCCAATTCCTTAAGCTTGCGTTCTTTGTCGCCATGAGCGCGATCGAGCTCTTTGGTTTTATCATTGGGATCAAGATCGGCTTTTTCATTAATACGAGCCACGTTACGCTCGCACTCGGATTCGATTTGTTTGTATTTACCTTTATATTCGGCGCGTAATTGCTCGATAACCTGCTCTTTTAACTCTTCATCAACATCGGTAACTATAAAAGAAGCGAAATAAATGATTTTTTCGAGCGACATGACCGATAAATCCAAAACCGTACCGACGCGCGAAGGTACTCCGCGTAAAAACCAAATATGGGTTACCGGAGCGGCGAGTTCGATATGCCCCATGCGCTCACGACGAACCAACGAGTGAGTGACTTCGACTCCGCATTTGTCGCAGATAATTCCTTTGTAACGGATCTTTTTGTATTTACCGCAATAACACTCCCAATCTTTGGATGGGCCAAAAATTTCTTCGGCAAACAAACCGCTCTTTTCGGGTTTTTGTGTGCGGTAGTTGATGGTCTCGGGCTTGGTGACCTCGCCGTATGACCAACCGCGAATCACCTCGGGCGAGGCGAGCTTCAGACGAATGCCGTTGAAGTCGGTTGTTTTGACGTTCTCTGTTTGAAAAAATGACATAAGCGAGGATTAAGCTTTAAGTGTATCTTGAGTATTGGACTCCCAGGTGAATTCTTCCGTGGCTTGGGCGGCTTGTTTGACGGCTGGTTTGGACTCTTGCAAACGGTGGCCGTTTTTTAACAATTCAACCTCGAGGCACAAACCTTTTAACTCGCGCATAAGCACGTTGAACGATTCGGGAACGTTAACCTTGGAAATGGGTTCGCCTTTGATGATGGCTTCGTAGGCTTTGGAACGGCCAACAACATCATCGGATTTGATGGTAAGAACTTCTTGCAAAGTGTGCGCGGCGCCATAGGCTTCGAGCGACCAAACTTCCATTTCTCCAAAACGTTGTCCGCCGGATTGCGCTTTACCTCCCAATGGTTGCTGTGTGATGAGTGAGTATGGACCGATGGAACGTTGATGGATTTTATCTTCGACCATGTGAACCAACTTGAGAATATAATTGTAACCGACGGTTGGCGCATGTTCGTAAGCAACGCCGGTACGGCCGTCGAAGAGTTTGATTTTGCCATCGCGGGGATAACCGGCTTTTTCCAATTCGCTTAAAATTGTTTCTTCGGGTACGCCATCGAAAACCGGAGTGGCCACGTTAAAGCCTTGAGAGTTAGCAGCCAAACCCATGTGAGTTTCCAAAATCTGCCCCAAGTTCATACGAGAGACGACACCAAGCGGAGACAAGATGATGTCGACAGGAGTACCATCTTCCAAAAATGGCATGTCTTCGACGGGAACGATGCGGGAGATAACGCCCTTGTTACCGTGACGGCCGGCCAATTTATCGCCAACTTGAATTTTGCGCAGATCTGCTACGGCTATAACGATGCGTTTTAAAACACCCGGTTGAAGTTTATCGCCGTTTTCGCGGGTGAACGTGGTTATGCCCACGATTTTTCCGCGCGCGCCATGTTGCAGATACAAAGATGTGTCGCGAACATCGCGGGCTTTTTCGCCAAAAATGGCGCGCAATAATTTTTCTTCGGCCGAGAGATCGGTTTCGCCTTTGGGCGTAATTTTGCCTACCAAAATATCACCGGATTTTACTTCGGCGCCGATGCGAATAACACCGTTTTCATCCAAGTTTTTAAGTTTTTCTTCGGAGACATTGGGAATATCATTGGTAACCACTTCGGGACCGAGTTTGGTATCGCGAACATCCATGGTGAAGTGCTCGATATGAACCGAAGTAAAGCGATCTTGATGAACCAAGCGCTCGGAAAGAATAATGGCATCTTCAAAGTTGTAACCATCCCAGCAGAGATAAGTGCAGAGCAAGTTTTGACCCAAAGCGAGTTCGCCGTTTTGACAAGAAGCTCCGTCAACCAAAACTTCGCCGGCATAGACTTTTTGACCCTTATCGACGCGAACATGCTGGTTTAAACAAGTTGATTGGTTGGAACGTTGGAATTTAATGAGTTCGTAACGATGAACTTCACCGCGCTCGGAAGTGATTTCGACATGATTGGCGGCAAGAGATGTAATTTCACCGTCATCCGGAGCCAAAATAACGTGACCCGAATCAACGGCGGCGCGTCGTTCGACGCCCGTACCCACAATCGGGGCATCAGGTTTGATACAAGGCACAGCTTGACGTTGCATGTTGGATCCCATCAAAGCGCGCTGGCCGTCGTCGTGCTCAACGAAAGGAATCAGCGAAGTGGAGATGGAAAGAATTTGTTTGGAAGAGACATCCATGTAATCGATTTCATGAACATCAACCACAGTGGGTTCGCCGTTTTTGCGAGCCGGGGTACGATCAACCAAAAATTTGCCATGCTTATCTATAGGCGTTGTTGCCGGAGCGGTTGTACCGCGTTCTTCGGTGAAAGCGTTAAGATACACTATCTCGCCGGTGACTCTGGGAACCAAAGGGATTTTCGCCAATGGCAAATCTTTGATTTTTTTAGCCAGTTCTTTGGTGATCTCTTCGCCGGCCTTGGCAACCAATTTGCCGGAACCGTCGTTTATATCGACGCGTAAAAAGCAACCAATTCCATCCTTGCCATCGTTATCAGCCCAATTTTTTACTTTGCGATATGGAGTTTCGATGAAGCCGTACTCATTTATTCGTGAATAGCTGGACATGTGGCCCACCAAACCGATACTCGGGCCTTCGGGAGATTGAATGGGGCAGATACGGCCATAGTGAGTGCGATGCACGTCGCGGACTTCGAAACCGGCACGCTCGCGAGTAAGACCTCCGGGGCCGGTGGCTGATAAACGGCGTTTATGTTCGAGCTCGGAAAGCGGATTGGTTTGATCCATGAATTGCGATAATTGCGAAGACATGAAAAACTCACGCACGGCAGCAATAACCGGACGCGCATTGATTAACCTGCCCGGAGTGAGCAAGGTGATATCCTGCGTACTCATCCTGTCTTTGATGATGCGTTCCATGCGCGCCAAACCGATACGGAAGCGGCCTTTGATAAGCTCTCCGATGGCGCGAACACGGCGATTGCCCAAGTGATCGACATCATCAGGTTCTTCTTGAGTATTATTAAGACGAATGATTTCTTTTAATATGGCGATGAGATCTTCTTTGGAAAGGATGCGGTTGGATTCGTCAAAAACCATTTCATGATCCCAAGGCATACCGAAGCGTTGATTGAATTTGTAACGGCCGACAGGGCCCAAATCGTAACGTTCGAATTTGAAAAACATGGAGTGGATTAAAGATTTGGCATTATCGGCGGTGGCCAAATCACCCGGACGAATGCGTTTGTAAACTTCGATGTAACCTTCATCCTCGGTTTTGGCGACATCTTTGGCCAAAGTGGCTTCGATATATTTATTGAGAGGATGGATGTCGACATCCGCAAAAGCTTGAAGAATTTCAGCATCATCAAACAAACCAAAAGTGCGCAACAATGATGTGGCGGCAACTTTGCGTTTGCGATCTATTTTAACCCAAATGACATGGTTGGCATCGGTTTCGAACTCAAGCCAAGCACCGCGATCGGGAATCACTTTGGCGCCGTAATAACGACGACCACGCGTACTCTCGGCGGTAAAGAAAGCACCGGCGGAACGAACCAACTGAGAAATAACCACGCGTTCAACACCATTAATAACAAAAGTTCCCCTATCAGTCATGACCGGAAGATCTCCCAAATAAATTTCTTGCTCCTTTACCTCGTTGGTACGTTTGTTGACCAAGCGGGTTTTAACTCGAAGCGGAGCCTCGTAAGTAATGCTTTTGTTCTTTGATGTTTTTTCGTCGAACTTGGGTTCGTCCAAAAAATAATCAACAAAAGAAAGCTCCAAATCGCGACCGATGAAATCGCGAACCGGAGAGATCTCGTGAAAAAGATCTTTAATGCCGGTTTCCACGAACCAGCGATAGCTTTGCTTTTGCACTTCAATCAAATCGGGCAAAGCCATGGCATCGCGAGATGCCGTGAAATAATGACGCTCGCGGTTTTTAACCTCTTGGCGCCTAAAGACCATTTCTCTCATGGGTGGTGTTTTTAATCCTTTTTCGAAATCCGGCCGGACCGGGGCATAAGACCAAGCGGGCGGTGAGCTCGGGCGGCGGCAAGAAGCCGAAAAAAGGTTTTTAAATAAGAAACAAAAACCCCCGAAACTTCGGTTTGGAGGGCGGTTGATTTTTAGACAGAAATTATTAACATTGAAAAAAGAATTCTTGATTGATTTTTTTGCTGCACAAGTGCAGATTTTTGATTCTGTCAAATTTTTGTTTACTCGCGCGATTATCCCACTCATACGGCCAATTGTCAAGCTTTTTGTGGATGAATTTATGGTCAATTAAGTCAAGTTGAGCTAAAAAGCAGGCTTTTATTGTTATTTTAGACAATAATCACTTTTTGGACTCCTTGACAAATGTGAAAAATTCTGCTTAGATGACAAATTCTTGACGCAATGGATTTTTTGTACTTTTGGCAACCAAGGAGGGACCATGACAAACAAAGAACAGGAGTTGATCCGCCAATTATTTGAAAGACAGGAAGGTGTTCGCGACCTTAATCAAACCTTAAGCGCGATCAATAACGGAATGAAGGAGGGTAAGGTTACGGATCATGTTCGTGAGATGATTGTGACAATCCTTCCGGAAAATCCGGAAATCGAATCCCCGCCCCACCGATTATGTGATGCGGAGACCATGCTCGCCGAACTGATGAGCGAGGCGGCCGGCGAACAGCTATTGCTTCGCTTTAGAGACTACTTCGAAAAAGTGCAGAGTCATTATGCCAGAAAAATCCTGCAACTCAAGGCGGAATTGGCAGTTTTGGAAGAGTCAAAGCTGCAAAAGCTGAATGGATGGTGGCAGGGTTGCAATGCGGATGAAAGAGAGGTTGGTTACGAGGCCATTGCCGAGTTGCTCAAGAGCAACAATTCTGCCAAGATCTTGGCCAAGGCCGACACAAGCGAAAGAGTCAGACTTTTGTCGCATGCTGCCAAGGCTATCAAGGAGGTAAGGAAAGAAGCGGATCGGCAAAGCGAGGCTTGGAAAATGCTAAGCCGTACCGAGCAAGAAAATGTTTTGCAAGCGGTACAAAAAGTTTCGGGTCAACCGGCTAATATTTGGTGGCAAAAGGCCACCATGCAGGAGAGAAACCGTGTATTAGGCAAGGTCTTGGCAACTTTGGCCGATACGAAGTACAAGTCATCAAGCCGGGAAAAGACCGGATAAACCTTAACCAACCCATCTCGGTTGGTTTTTGATTTTTGGCTAAAAATGATAGAAATTTTGTAAATTTTGCTTAATATAGCTAAATTATTTTGCCTTATTTTAGCTAAAAAAATCTGCCCATTACTCTTGACAAAATACCTTTTTTATGGTATAGTACTTTGTTCAATAAAAATACAATTGTCTGCAAAGATATAGAGGAGGAAGCAACTTTTGCGGGTACCCAAATACGGGAATACCGCGAAGCGAGGAGGAAAGCATGAACATCCGGTTTCGACTGGATTCTCATGCCGGTACAACTCATAGGTGTGCAACGCTCCGGCGTACTGCATGCTCGCCCGCTCCGCTAATTTAGCGGAGCACCTCTAGATCCTTGCCGACAATTATCATGTCTCCATAAACGTGGAGGAGAGAGAACCTCTCTGCGGAAGAGCGTTTTAACGCTACTATACGCAGGTGCTTTGCAGACCTTAATGCGGTTTGGTGCAAACTGAACCAACATTTCGATGCTGCACTGCGGATGAGCCGGCATTTATGCCAGGTGAATCCCCTCCGCATTTATTGAGAGATGAGCTTCAAGCTACTAGCTACCAGCTACTAGCTGTAAGAAATTTCCGAATTGATGATTGGATCTTGGCTATTAGTTTAGTTATATTTATGCCTAAAAATAATTTTTTTGAAACCGGGCCGGAGAAGCGGGATGATATGGTAATTACAATCGATCCGGCGGAAATTGAAAAGCGTGTGCGCAAGCCCTTGCCTCCGCCTTCGAGATTTCATAAAGACAAGTCAAAATACGAACGTAAGCCTAAACATAGGCAAGATTTTGGAAATGAATAAATTATTTAAAGACGGCTTGAATAAGGATTTAAGAAACACTTGTTTAAGCGATCTTTACATAAAAGAGAAAGCCGGCCAAAAGCCGGTTTTTTCTATGGCGAATTTTTTACCGATACCCTTGACAGATACGGCTTTTTTTGCTAAGGTTTCAAATTCTTGAAGAAGCGGAACTCCACATGGAGGGGAAAGCGATTATTACCAAAACGCCAAATAACTCCGGCTACGCTGGACTTAAAGGCGCACGGTTAAACTTGGCTCGTGTCTAGCAAATGCAAAAATGCGAGTCGCCTCCATCTGGATTTCCGGTTCGGAAATCCGCAATGCATAAGCGTTGTGAAATTGAGAAGCCCAAAATGCCGGTTGGCAACGGGAAATTTCTTAAACGAATCTTTGACAATACTACTGAACAAACAAGAAGGAGAAAAGCGATGGAAGAGCAAAAGATGATCAGTGTTTTCTACGGCTTTGACGCAGCGATTCCGGTACCGGAAAAGGCCAAGGCTTTGAAGTTGGATCGTTACGCGCATGTCGCGTGGCGCAACTTCACCATCAAGGTCAAGGTGACGTTTCCGGAGAAGGCCGAGGAATTCGGCTTGATTCATCTGCCGGAGCAAAAGCGTGGTCACTCGGGGTACATGCAGATCGTGATGGACGAGTCGCTCAAGGACTTGGTCACGTTCGAGGTTACCCGCGAAGACGTGGCCAAGCAGAACTTGCTGGGAGTGCAATACTTTCCACACGATGAGCCGGGCAAAATCATGGCCGTTCTCGAACTGCCACCACCCGTGGCCGTCGTGGAAAAGTTGATCAACCTGCCCCGCGTAGTGCACGGCGAATTTTGTTCCAATGCGGCGGTTTCGCTGCTCGTGAACAATGTGGTCGGCACCGGCACCCCGCCTCAAGAAGGAGGCAAGTTCCGCGGACGCAATAACCGCCGAGATCGGCCGATGAACCATCGGTTGCATCTGATGAACGGTTTCTGGTTCAACTACTACCGGAACCGTATGGATCCAACCGATGAGACCGAAGTCAAGGACACGTTCTTCTGGCCGTCGATGTGCACGCTTTTGGCGCGCACCACGGGCGACATGCTTCAACCGACAAATCGATTGGTGGAGCGTGATGAAGAAACGGGCGCGGTATCCGAAAAGCACCCGGCTCTGCAGAACGCGCACCCCAATTTGCTACAGAGCATTGCGGATGAGCGCTTGAGCTTTTACGTGATTCCCGAAACCGTGCCCCAAACGGGCTGGTACCGGGAATTCGCCATGGCCGAATTCCACCGCCTTGTGAGCGCCTGGGACAACAAGATTGTCTCGGCGGCCGTACAAGGCGAGGGCAAGTTCCTGCCCCATGCCGAGATGCCCAGCGACTTCTTTTGTTGCATGGGCGTTAATGATCCGGTCAAGGGTCAAACACAACTTACGCATGCTTGTTTTGGACGTCTAGCATCCATCTACAAGATGCGCGGAGGCCCCGGAGGACGCAAGAGCGTGGAAACCGACCCGAAGGGCCATCCACGGCTCATGCCGCCTTACAGCGGTCACGCGGTGGCGCTCCAGTTCAAGACCATGTTCCAAACTTTGGCCGCGCTTTACGGCGCGTTCGAAAATGGAGACATGGATATGTTCTACGAGCAGAACTTGTTGCTCTTTCCGGACGAACTGTTCCGGGGCGACGACCACGAGACCAAGCTGCGCCATCAGAATCAACTGAAGGCGCAGATGACCGAGGCCGGCGAAGCCAAGGATGAGGAGGCCGAGGAAGACGACGAAGCCTCGGATCCGGATCCCGAGCCGGATGCCGGCGAGACGGAAGATACACCGCCGGATATCGAATTCGGGGACAATTCGGACAAGCTCGGAGGACAACTCCCCGAGCTTGATGAAGAAACGGAGGACGGAGGGCAAGAAGAGGAAAATCCAGCATAGGATTTTTCGCTTCGCACCTTCACACACTTAACACTCACAAGCGGCCGCACAAAGCGGCCGCCTTTTTCTCTCGCGCGTTTAGAAATAAGCGCTCGGAAGCTGAAAGAAGAAATAATTGACAGAAATACTTGGTTCGTCTAGCATTATAGACATGCGTTCGGCGAGCTGCGAAACGAAGCACAACCGGTCGATAAAATTCATGGCTACTCAATTAATTTTGAGTTCTCTCTCCTCCCATGAATTTCATCACCATCTCTGTGGCAACGCTTCGCAGCTCGCCGGCCGGATACAAAAAAACACCGTTAGGTGTTTTTTATGTTAGCATTCATCTTATTACAGTGTGCCCGGATCGGTACTTGTAGTCGATGTGGCAAAGAAAGCATCCAATGAATCGCTGGAATAGATTATTGATTTTACGGAAGGCTCCGGACCGTAAGCGGGTGAATAGGTGATATAACGAACATCTTGAGTCTGAATACCGTAACGGCGTTTGGCTGTAATTTCAAGTTTATTTAATCCACGGGGAACATCCAATGACATTTTAAAACGCCCATCAGGCTCCACAATGGCATCTATGCCGTTTACAACAACAGAAGCCGTAGGATCGGTTTGACCGCTGATGATAATTCGAGGAGTTTGAATAACGGCATCCGAAGCCGGTTCGTCTATGATTAAAATCGGCGACAAGGAAAAAATTCGCGATTCGGACCAAATATACCAACCCAGCAATGCAAACAACGGAATGATGAACAAGAAAGAAAAATAACGAGTGGGAGTAAAAAAAGCACCCCTGCTTATTTTGCGCGTAAAAGAATAATCTTGCTTGGAATTTTTTTTATCAAGACCGCGATGTTTTAAAGCGGCACGATATTTGCCAACCAAAAACGGAGCTCTGCCCTCTAACACGCGAGCTAAAACACGCACGTGGCGCTCCGAATAAATCGGATCGCTTAAAGCGGAAAAATCCTCTTTTTCCAAAGCGCAAATTATGTATTCGGGTATGCCGGATGCAGAGGCTAAATCAGACATCAACCAGCCTCTCAACTCGCGCAACTCTTTAAGATCCACGCCAAAGCCCTGCTCGGTACCGACGCTTTTTTTAATGAATCCCATAACAGATTATTCCTCCCATTTATGTTTCGGATTTTCTTCTTCATCAATATCCACTTCTTCTTCGTATTCATCTTCCAAATCTTCATCAACATCCGGAAGCATGGATCCCGAAGGCGGGCGGTAAATATTTTCGCCTTCCATTTGTTTGGTAAAATCGGCTTTGAGCAATTCGCGGGGTTTGGCTCCATCAGCCGGACCAATGAAACCCTCTTCTTCAAGCAAATCCAAAATACGTGCAGCTCGCGCATAACCGACTTTGAGACGGCGTTGCAATAAAGACGCGCTGGCTTTGCCGGCTCTGATAATCTCTTCTTTGGCATCGGGTAAGAGAGAATCGCCGTCTTCCCCGCTTGATGCACCTTCGCCGGAAAACGCCGTACCGCCTTTAGCTCTCTCAACTACTTCGGGATCATAATCGGCGGGTTCGTATTTGGATTTGAGATACTCGACTACACGATTGATTTCGTCATCGGCAAGATAAACACCCTGTAAACGACGAGGGGATGAAAGTTCGGCCGTGGAATACAACATATCTCCCCTGCCGATTAATTTTTCGGCACCCGAACCATCCAAAATTGTGCGCGAATCCATTAATGATGCTACGGAAAAAGCGATGCGTGCCGGTATGTTGGCCTTGATTAAGCCGGTGATGACATCGACCGAAGGGCGTTGAGTGGCCAAAATCAAATGAATGCCGACAGCGCGCGACATTTGCGCCAAGCGAACGATTTGCGACTCCACATCTTGTTTGGCGTTAACCATGAGATCAGCGAGCTCATCAACTATCATGACAATATATGGAAGTTTTTCTTGGCATCTCTCATTATAACTGGCGATATCGCGCGCCTGCATTTTGGACAACAGATCAAAACGGCGGTTCATTTCGCGCACGGCCCATTTGAGTGAGTTAACGGTTTTATCGACCTCTGTGATGACGGGAGTGATAAGATGAGGAATACCATTGTAAATTGGAAATTCAACACGCTTGGGATCGACGAGAATAATTTTTAAATCATCCGGACCATTGGAATACAGTAATGACATTATTATACTGTTTAAACAAACGGATTTACCGGAACCAGTAGCACCGGCGACCAAAAGGTGGGGCATGCGACAGATATCGGCAAGCCAAGGCTTGCCCGTGACATCACGACCCAACGCAAAGCTTAAACGACTCTTACGATCGCGCCAATCCTTGGTCTCAAAAAGCTCGCGCAAACCGACAATGGCGACGCTTTGATTGGGTACTTCGATACCGACCAATGACTTACCCGGTATGGGTGCCTCGATGCGGATGGGGTGGGCGGCCAAAGCCATAGCCAAATCGTTGTGCAAAGCGGTGATGCGATTAAGCTTGATGCCATCCGCGGGCTTGAAGGTAAATTGAGTAACGGTTGGGCCAACAGCGACTTCATCCATATCTACAGGTATGCCAAAAGTTTCCAATGTGCGCTGAATAATGAGCTGGCGGTTATGAATATCACCGGAAGTGGGTTTTTGATCGTGCTTGTTTAAAAGCTCGTTGGGTATGTCTATTTTGGGATTACGACGGCGCGGTTTGGGCGGTTTAACGGTTTTAGCTTTCATTAAATTCGGCGCACCGTGTTTGGAAGAATTCATGATTTCGACTTGATCTTCTTCATCTTCTTCCTCCTCTTCTTCTTCATCTTCCTCATCCGTTTCTTGATCGTTGGATGAAGAATCCACAGAGGTTGATTTACGCCGCAACAAACCGATGACGATGTTGTACACGGGACCGACCACCGCGGATCCGATGCGGATGATGAAGTTGATAACGGACATGAACCAAGAGCCCAAAGTGGATAGTGAAGTGTTAAAAATCAAAACCAAGGAAGCGCCAAAAACGGCCGCGAAAAAAATTATCGCACCGGCCACTCCAAACAAAGGGATGAACGGCTCGGCCAACATTTGCCCCAGTTTGCCGGCGGCCGCATCGATAGCGGATGCTTCGGCGGTAGTATCTTTAAATGTGAGCAAATGAATCAAAGGATTGAAACCGAAAAAAAACAGCAAAAAACCGATGCCATTGGAAAGTTTAAGCGGTAAACGCTCCGGCGAATATAGATAGACGGCGATGGCAAAAATAAAAAACGGTAAAACGAGTTTATCCCAGCCCAATACATGCGCTAAAGCCAAATCCAAAGCTTGACCAACCGAACCGGCAAAATCAAAAATCGACAATAGCATGAAAATAGCCAAAGCGAATAAGATGACGGTTATGATGCCTTTTTTGGTTTGAGAATCCAAATTAAGGCTGAACCTTTTGTAATTATTTTTACGTCTGGGCATGTTTGCGCTTATTTTACCGCAAAATACAACGTGCGTCTATTAATTATTTTAACCGATTACTCTTCGTCGGCGGACAATTCATCAACAGGTGTACTCTTGGTTGCTGGCAATGCGGATTCATCTTCTTTGGCGCGCCACAACTCGATTATTTCGTTACGTACGGTTTTCATTATCTCGGGCTCTTGCCTTAAGGCCAATTTGGCATTTTCACGGCCAACACCCAGTTTGGTATCTTTATACGAATAACTGTTGCCGGCTTTTTTAATGGCTCCCCACTCTACCCCAAGATCCAAAAGATCTCCGGGAATGGAGATGCCTTCATTATACATAATATCGAATTCGCAAGCGCGGAACGGAGCGGCCATTTTGTTTTTAACGATTTTAGCTTTGACGCGGTTGCCGATTATGCGCTCGCCCATTTTGATTTGTGCACTGCGGCGGACTTCGATACGCACCGAAGAATAGAATTTGAGAGCCATGCCACCGGTTGTGGTTTCGGGATTGCCGAACATGACGCCGATTTTTTGGCGCAATTGATTGATAAAAATAACCACGGTTTTGGTGCGGGAAACCACGGCCGTGAGTTTGCGCAAGGCCTGACTCATGAGGCGGGCTTGAAGACCCATGTGCGAATCGCCCATCTCGCCTTCGATTTCAGCTTTGGGGGTGAGAGCGGCCACGGAATCAACGACGATGACATCGACGGCATTGGAACGGACCAGAGTTTCGACGATGTCGAGAGCTTGCTCACCGGTATCGGGTTGAGAGATGAGCATGTCGTTAATATTGACGCCGATTTTTTTGGCGTAATCCGGATCCAAAGCATGTTCAGCATCCACAAAAGCGGCGAGACCGCCCATCTTTTGAACCTCGGCGATAATATGCTGAGCCAATGTGGTTTTGCCGGATGCCTCGGGGCCGTAAATCTCGACGATGCGGCCGCGCGGAACGCCCATTACACCCAGAGAAAGATCGAGTGATAAACAGCCTGTGGGAACAGCTTCGACAACCATTTTTTTAGCTTCGCCTAAGCGCATGATAGAGCCTTCGCCAAAACGTTCTTTAATTTGATCGATAGCCTCTTGAGCCGCTATTTTGCGAGCATCTTGCTCGTCAACAACTTTTTTTGCCATACTGACTTTTTTAATTAATAAATAATAAATAATAAAGCGAGCAGTAATTAAATTCATTAAATAACAAATAATAAATTATAAATAATAAAGCGAGCGGAGGGATTTATCTTTATTCTCTGTTCTTTATTATTTGTTATATGGATGGAATTTTCTTTATTATTTATTATTTGTTATTTATTATTTAGGGTACCCTGTTCTGTTTTTGTTCTATAACTGCAAGCTTAGCAAATCAGCGGGGAGTAGTCATTGGGGATAACTTACGCTCACTGCGTTCGCTAAATTAAAAATTATAAATTATGAATTATAAATTATGAACATAGTGGGACTTAGTAAAAAAGCCCCGAGTTATTGGGGCTTTGATTTTTTTTAGACTTGGGAGAATCGATTTTAAAAGACACTGACACGGATAAAAACTAAACAATAAAAAACGGGGCTTTTGTAACCAAGGTCCAAAGACCAAAATTACAAAAGCCCCAAAGAATCAAGTACCAAATACCAAGCTACTCCCGGGCGAACGACGGCACCGACCAATAGGAGTAGCAGATGCCGTACCAGCCGTAGTTCAGCCCGACCTTGCGGTCGTACCGACAGAAGTACGGGTAGAGCACGCTCTGCCACGGACCGCTGCCGGGAACATTGACCTCGTAGCCAGGCGCCCAAACATAGGGCACCTTTTCGCCGTCCATGGCCTTGACCCACTCGGGGTGGAGCATGGCCGAGGCGAGGATGCCGGCATGGGGTGAGGTCTTGGGGT
>CAZXFK010000007.1:15688-22730 GCA_964640115.1 uncultured Gammaproteobacteria bacterium | reverse complement strand
TTCCATTTTTGCATTATATCATCTCTGTTCTGTCTTATTTTTTCAGGTGTTAATTTCAAAATATTTGCATACACTTCGGCGAAAATCGTATCCTTTGCTTTAATCCGCGGAGCCCCATCGAATAATCCAACTACAGAATCTATAGCATCCAATTGATATTGTAAATTTGGCTCAAAATGCAATTTCATAATTATGTACGTAGTTTACTTTATGAGCCAATAATCGGCAAATTCATAAATTATTGGAAAAAAAACTGGTACCCTTGCCGGGGCTCGAACCCGGAATTTGAGGATAGAAGCCTCGCGGTTTATCCAATTAGCCTACAAGGGCAAACAAAAAAACAACCCAAAAATGCCAAATATGTTTATATGGCAAAAAGGTTGTTATCTTCTGAAATTATTATTCATTGTAGTGCCATTATCCATGATTTTGGAATCTTTGTAAAATCACCCCTTCAGCTTCTTACAACTCCTTATACTTCTCTATCCTCCACTTCGCCTTAACATTCCACGTTATAACTTTTCGACGTTATGTCTACGGCTAAGGGTACGACTGCGAGTTATGCGCCCTGCGCAATCTTTCCCACCAAATCCGCCGGATAAAATGTAATGGTTTTTATATCATTGAGCGGATGCCATTCTAGTTCGTAGAAATTTTGGGGATTGTTTATTAGGGCTTCTTCTCCGCCGAGTTGGAGAGTGCCTGAAAAAGATTGTACGTAAAAATAACGATGCGGATTGTGATCGCGCGCGTCTTTGGTATCAATGTGCCGTTCGCTCAAAATCACATCCAAACCTGTTTCTTCCTTGGCCTCGCGGATTGCGGCTTGTTCGGGAGTCTCACCTTGCTCAACTCCCCCACCGGGCAAAACAAAATATTCCAATCCGTTTTTACGGCGGTGAATGAGCAGTATTTGATTGTTTTTGGTGATGATGACGCCGGCGCGCATATTGATTATCATTGCAACTTGTAGTTCGTGACTAGCAGCTAGCAGCTGATCACCTCCCCTCTCCCCTTATGTAGCCGTCAAAGTAGACGGTGCCGATGCCGGTGATGTTAACCGAGAGCCTGACCTGCGATCCGATGACTGTGAGTTCGAACGGGTCGGAGGAATCTTGGGCTTTTAACGACCTGGAACCGCCGTAGGCTCCGATTTGGATGGTGCCGGATCCGGCGCCTTTCATGTTGAGTGTGCCTGAAGCGCTCATGTCGGGACCTTCACCCTCGGGGACGAGCGGGGCCAACAAATCATCTTCGTCTGGCGGAACGAGCGGGGCGAGCGCAGGATCCATTTCCGCAGGTTCTTCTTGAGGAACCAATGGCGCCAATTTTTCATACGGCTCAAGCGCAAAACTTACGGATTCGTCACTGATTTCGAAGTCAGCATCCAGTTTTCCACCCATGGCCTCCATGTCATTGGTGGTTTTGGCGCGAGCGTATCCTTGATAAATGCCATGAACATAACCGGAGGTGTTAACGGCTTTAAAATCCAGCATGATTTTGCGTTTCATGGCACCCATGTTTACATCAGCCGAATCTTGCACATAAATCACCCAGTTAAAATCGGGAATCTCTTGATCACGAGCCGACTCTTTTTCGGCAGGTGTAATTTTTTTGGCACCGTATTCAGAGAAATGATCGACTTGAGCCATGAGCGCGGTTTGACCGTTTGCGACGGTAACCGTGGTGGGAATCACTTCATATGATCCGTCGGCTTGATAACGGACAATGGAAACGTCTTGACCCATGTCTTTATCCGCATAAAAAAAGATTATGGCCGGATATTTGAGAGCCGGACCTTGATCGGCACCGGACTCGGTTAAAGAAAATCCGCCGGACAAAATATCATCACCCTCGGCATAACGCGGAGCGATGGACAGAGTTGCATCGGACTGCAGAGAATCTTGCGGAAAAACAATTTTAACACGCGAACCATCCCCCAGATTCAATTGCGCGGTTCCACCGGATGCGGACTTGAGCGAGAATTCTTGAGCGATGAGCGGAGGACCATCTTCTTCGGGCCGGGGTTGACCGGAAGTTTGGCGCGAATCCCCGCAACCGACCGTGGTTACCAGCAAAAAAGCCAACAATATTACCAATGCACGTGATGATTTGAACATATAAGTTATTAAGTTTTATAAACAACAGCATATATCCGAAAATGGAAAGAGACAATATCAAGCAAAGTATAAACAAAAACCCCTAGTAACGGGCGGTTACTCTGTACTTTGTAATTTTGTATTATTGATTCTCTTTCTTGGCCCTGTCGGACTTTAACCTGCCAGCACAGCCAATGCGCCTTCGATAACCGCATCCGTGACACGGCGGGCGGATTTGGCGTCACCCACGACATGAACTTGAGGAACCGCGAATTTAAGTTTGTAAGCAGAATTTTCATCGGGTTTGGAACCGGCACAAAGCACAACCGTATCGGATGCTAGATGTTGTTTGCCTTTTTCGGCAGTGTGAGCAAAAACTCCGTTGGGTTCGATTTTGAGAACGCGGGTTTTGAGCATGATATTGACACCGAGTTTTTCCAGACGTTTTAAAAGCAGATGACGATCATCCATGGGAGCTTCGAGAGCTATTTGGTCTGTGAGCTCAACCAAAGTGACATTGTGTTTTTTCTCGGCCAAATATTCGGCGGTCTGCGAACCCAAGCAACCTCCGCCAACGATTATGACTTTGCCCTTGGCAACAGATGTACCATCGAAAAGATTACGAGCGATGATGACATTGGAATTTTCCACGCCCGGAATTTTGGGTAAAACCGGAGACGAACCTGATGCCACAATGGCAATGTCGTATCCACCGGCTTTGGCATCCTCAAGTGTGCATTTGTGATCCAGAATCACTTCGATGGGCAAAGCTCTGACCTGGCGAATAAGCGATTGGCGGAGAAGCTCCCAATCTTGGCGATGAGGCAATACGGCGGCGGCGATAAGTTGACCGCCAAGCACGGATGACTCTTCGTAAAGCGTGACTTTGTGACCGCGCTCGGCCGCGATAATTGCGGCAGACAAACCGGCCGGGCCTCCGCCGATGACCAGAAGTTTTTTGGGTGATTGTTCTTGTTTGCCGAATTGAATTTCGCGTCCGCATTTGGGGTTGACCGTGCACCAAACATCTTGCCCGGCGAACAAGCGGGAGATACAACCTTGGTTGCAGGCGATGCAGGGGTTGATATCTTTGGCTTTGCCGGCTTTGGCTTTTTTGGGCCAATCCGGATCGGCTAATAGCGGTCGACCGATGGCGATAAAATCGGCAGAGCCTTCTTTGAGAGTTTTTTCGGCCAGCTCGGGTGTGCGGATTTTAGCGACGGCGATTACCGGGATTTTAACTTTTTTCTTGATGGCTTTAGCGAGAGGAATGTTGACGCCGTCTTTGATGGCCATCGGTGGAATGAGATGACCTTCGGGATAGGAACCGTAGTTGCCGGAAGTGACATGCAAAGCATCGGCTCCGGCGGCTTCGAGGAGCTCTGCGACTTTGATCATGTCTTTGAGCTCAAGGCCGCCCTCCACCATCTCTTCGCCCGAGATGCGAACAATGACAGGATAAGTAGGATCGACAGCCGATTGAACGCTATCCATTATTTCCAATAAAAACCGCATGCGGTTTTCGAAACTTCCGCCGTAGCTGTCGGTGCGGGTGTTGGAGAATGGTGAGAGAAATTGTTGAATGAGATAGCCATGTGCGGCATGGATTTCGACGGCATCAAAACCGGCTTTCTTGGCGCGCGCCGCGGCTTTGCCGAAATCTTTAACGATTTTTTTAATTTCTTTTTGAGTGAGAGCGGCGGGCTTTTCTTGCATGATGGGGCAAGGTAGGGCGGATGGAGCCAGAGGTTTTTTGCCGGTTATGGCGGAAACGGTTTGCCGGCCGGCGTGATAAAGTTGAATAGCGATGGCCGCATCGTGATCGTGAGCAACTTTAACCAGTTTTTTCAGCCCGAGCAAACAAGAATCGGAGTGAATACCGAGTTGATTCAAAAATCCCCTGCCTTCGAGATTGACATGAGCGGCCTCCAAAATAAGCAGACCCGTGCCGCCAAAAGCGATGCGGTTAATATGCTCGATATATCGATCTGTAGCTTTACCGGATGCATCCGCGTAATTGCGCACCATTGGTGGCATAACCAACCGATTTTTGAGCTTGAGCGTGCCGATTTTGGCTTTGCTGAATAGTTTGGGATATTGCATATTTACTGATAAATGGTCGTAACGTCTTAACGGGGCAAGACGGTTTGCGTAGGGATAAACCTTGTGTTTATCCGTACTAATAAATGACAGCTTGATCTCGTGGTGCGGATAATCACAAGGATTATCCCTACGGAGTCTGGTAGCTAGTGGCTAGCGACTTTGACGTTAGTATACTCGAAGGGGCGGGATAGCTTAAGTGGATTACTTTTGGGCTTAAATAACGGAAAATGGAGTAAAATCCAATCCCCTTGCCATTTTAGAGGAAAAATGTTATATTCCGAATGCCCCTTTGAGGGTTTTTTAAAAAGATTTTTATGAATATAATCGAAAAATTTGTTAATTACATTCGCTCATCCAAACACGAGCTAACCAAGGTTACTTGGCCGAGCAAGCAAACCACGACTCGTTATTCGGTTTTAGTAATCACGGTTAGCGTGGTTGTGGCAATTTTTTTCGGATTTTTGGACTACGGACTCACGGAAATTGTTAATGTTACCATGTTGCAAAGAGCCGCGGAAACCCGTACTTTGGATCAAACAGCCCCCATTGTTCCAACAACAGTGCCCTTGGATGAAGCCGGCGCCCAGCCCGAATTCGATTTCGGCAATATAGAAATCGAATCTGATGATCCGAATGCCGCGGTTAATGTTGAAACTCTACCCATTGAAGAATAAATATGCCAAAACAAACCCTAGATCTCGGCCGAAGATGGTACGCGATCCACACATATTCCGGATACGAAGAGGCGGTTGCCGATAACTTAAAGCGCCGTATCGATTCGTTTGGAATGCAAGATAAAATTTTCAATGTCTTGGTACCCATCGAAAAAAAGATTAAAATTAAAAACGGCAAACGCAAACTGGTTGAAGAAAAGATTTTTCCGGGTTATGTGCTGGTGGAAATGATTGTGACTGATGATTCTTGGTATATTGTGCGCAACACACCCAGCGTAACAGGTTTTATCGGAACAGGCACAACGCCATCCCCTCTTTCCAAAGAAGAAGTGGATTACTTGGTCAAACGCTCCGGCACGGCCGAAGAGCCGGCATATCAAATTGATATTCAAGTCGGCTCACCGGTTAAAATCGGCGACGGTCCGTTTAAAGGATTTGAAGGCAAGGTCATCGAAATCGATGGTTCTCGCGGAAAGGTAAAAATCCTAGTCTCCATGTTCGGCCGCGAAACCCCACTTGAATTAGATTTCACACAAATCAAAAAGATATAATCAATACCAGCAGTACTGCGTCGTAACGTCATAACGTTCATAACGTACAAACTCATCAAACTCCGTTATGACTTTACGACGTTAAGACGTTACGACCGATTGTCAGTTCTCCGTTACGAAGTTACGACTTCACCCCCGTTGTAAACGGTGCGGATGTGATGTTTTTCCCACTTAAGGGAATCGCTTCTCGTCACCTCCGGAAACGTTTATAACGAGTTAAGATTAAAGTTCATCAAGCTTAAAGTTCATCAAGAGAAGCTTAGGTGACTCCTGATGAACTTGTTACTTTGATCTTGATAAACTTATTCCGTTACGACTATTTCATCACTCATTATGGCCAAAGCAATAAAGACACTTATCAAATTGCAAATCGAGGGTGGCAAGGCCAATCCGGCTCCTCCGGTTGGTACAGCCCTTGGTCCGCATGGCTTGAACATTGCGGAGTTTTGCAAAAGATTCAACGATGCGACTCAAGATCGCATGGGCGAAGTCGTTCCTTGTCTCATGACAGTTTACGAAGACAGAACTTACGATTTTATCCTTAAAGTTGCTCCGGTGGCGGAAATGCTAAAAAAAGCCGCGGGCATCAAAAAAGGCTCCGGCAAACCGTTGTCGGATAAAATCGGCAAGGTCACCAAAGCACAAATAAAAGAAATCGCCGAAAAGAAAATGCCGGATCTTAACTGCCGTACAATCGAATCGGCAATGCGACAGGTGGAAGGAACGGCGAGGCAGATGGGACTGGAAGTTGTATAAAAAAATCGGGCTGGCGCCCGTTTTTTTTATACAACTTCAAATAATAAAGAAATTAAATAACAAATAATAAAGACCGATCCCAACGCTTTGCTGCGCTGCGCGAAATAAAAAATAATAATTAATAAATAATAAAGATCAATTCCTCCGCTTGCTTTATTATTTGTTATTTAATATTTGTTATTTAATTATTACGCATCATAGTCTATACTGTAGTTATGGATTTATTTTTAACTTTCTTGCAAATGATCAACTTATTGTTTTTATTAATTTTATTATTGCTCATCGTTGGGCTGATTTATTTGCTTCGCGATGATAGTGATTCGAAAAATATGCAAATGTCCAAAGCACAAATCATCAAAACCGTGTATTTTTATATGGTTTCGCTGATAGCATTAATGATGGTGGTATTTTCCACCGCGGATTTGATTAACTTGGGGTTAAAAACCTGGGTTTTTCCCAAGGCATCCTTAAATGAATGGCGCGAACCTCCGTGCAGTGCAATGATCATTAAAGATCCCATGATAGATCAGACCGAAGAAATGTATCAGCAGAGAATACAGCAATGCGAGGCAGGTAGAATGGATGAAGGCGAGGCTATAGCCATCCGCAATCAACAATCAGCAGTCCGCGACATCTCCTTTCTCGCAGTCGGCATTCCCCTGTTTTTGTATCACTGGATTACGATAAGAAGGGAGAAACAAACCGTTTGAACCAGGACTTCCAATTGTCTAAACCTTGATTCACACGATTAAAGGATTAACATGATTATCTGTTTTATTGTTTGATATATATAATCAAATAATCAAGTTAAGTTGAGCGAGAATCGTGTTAATCAAGGTTCAGACAATAAGATAGTAAT
>CAZXFK010000007.1:0-15678 GCA_964640115.1 uncultured Gammaproteobacteria bacterium | reverse complement strand
TTGTCAACCCTACTGTCTGAACCTTGATTCCCTCCAAAGGCGGGCAGGCACTCGATTCATGGATTAACTTGATTATCTGGTGTTAGTGTTTGTTAAGTATATATTGATACTCATGTTAATTCTGAGCGGAAATCATGCGAACCCCACTTCGCCTAACCCACTTCGCTGAAGCTACGAGGGGCACGGTCAAGGTTCAGACAGCGGATCTGGTAATTCTTGACGTTTTTGTGGTTTTAAGCTATTCTTAGCCCATTACAATTAACGTGGGAGCCGAGCTGAGCTCGACGACCGAACCACGGGACTATTGGCCAAAGAGGCCGGTCTCAAGAAAGATTATGCCAAAGCATAGCAAACGCTTTATTGAAGCGAAAAATTTAATCGAAAAAGGCAAGCTTTACAATGCCGACGAGGCGTTGGAGTTGGCCAAAAAGACAGCGACCACCAAGTTTACGGGCAGTGTTGAGGTGCATGTTCGTTTGGGTATTGATCCTAAAAAGACGGATCAAGTTGTGCGCGCCACAATCGTCTTCCCAAACAGCATCGGCAAGACCCGCCGTATCGCGGCTTTTGTATCTGCGGATAAAGAAAAGGATGCCAGGGATGCGGGTGCGGATATTATTGGCGGTGAGGAATTGATCAATGAAATCGTAGCAAAAGGCAATATTGATTTTGACGTAGCGGTTGCAACCCCGGATATGATGCCTAAATTGGCCAAGCTCGCCAAAGTTCTTGGACCAAAAGGCCTTATGCCCAACCCCAAGACAGATACTGTGAGTCCCAATGTTACAAAAATGGTTGAAGATTTAAAGAAAGGAAAAGTTGCTTTTAAGAATGACCAAACCGGCATCATTCATCAAATCATCGGCAAAACAGATTTGGAGACAGGCAAATTGAAAGAGAATATGCAGGTTTTGATGGATGCCATCAAAAAAGGCAAACCATCATCAGCCAAAGGCACCTACCTCAAAAATGTAACCGTAACAACAAGCATGGGCCCCGGAATTCCGGTTGATACATCAAACTTCACATAAAAAAATCGCCTTCGGGCGATTTTTTTTATTTACAATGCCAAATGACGAATGCCAAACTTACGGCAATACCTAATGCCAAATGACGAATGCCAAATATTGGAGGCCTCACGGCATTTATTATATATAATTCCGAATATCGCGGAAGCGATACAATAATTTGGCATTAGGCATTAGTCATTTGGCATTAAAAGTGCTTCCATCATTCATAATTCTTAATTCTTAATTTTTAATTTGTGTTTGGTAATTGTGCGATTGACATGCTTGTGTCCGTCATTGATAATTAGCGGGTTATGCCAAAAATGATAATTGGATTTGTTGGTCAAGCCGGTGCCGGAAAGGGTACGGCGGCCGAGATGTTGGCCAAAAATGCGAATGCGCAAACTTTTACGTTTAGCGATATACTGGCAGATTTGCTCAAGAGATTGTACATGGAAAAATCCAGAGACAACTTGATTAAATTATCAACCGCTTTACGCGAAGCTTTTGGGCAAGATGCGTTGGCCAATGTCATGGAACGTCAGGTACAAGAATCATCGGCTGATATTGTTATTGTGGATGGGATTCGCAGAATGGAAGATATCGAGGATTTGAGTAAGGATCCAAAATTTAATTTGGTCGAGATTTGGGCGCCTCCGGAAGTGAGGTTTGAGAGATTGAAGAACCGCAACGAAAAAGCCGGCGAAGGTGATATGACTTGGGAAGATTTTTTAGCCATGAGTGAAAGAGAAACCGAAAAAACTATAGCCGGAGTTGCCGCGCAGGCCAAGAATCGGATCGATAATAGTGGGGACTTGGAAGAATTTAAAGATAAACTTGAGACGCTTATTCAGAGCTACTAGCCGCTAGCTACTAGCAAAGCGTTTACAACGTTTATAACCCCGAAGAATTCGCTGTGCTCATTTTCGGGGCGGGCTGTTTGTAACGAGTTCAGTAGTATTGTCATTTCGAACGAACGTGAGAAATCTCCGCATATCAACAGGGTTGGTTATAACGGTGGAGATTTCTCACATCCGATTCGAAATGACAAACCATGGTTGGTTTGGCTAGTGGCTGGTGGCTAGAAGCTAGAAGCTTAAAAAATTATGCAGATAAAAATTACACGACTTCGTGATGATGTGGAGGTTCCCAAGTATCAGACTGAGGGGGCGGCGGCTTTTGATTTGGCGAGCGCGGAACAAGCCGTGATACCGGCCAAGGGATTTAAATTATTGCCAACAGGGCTGGTGATTGCGACACCAAAAGATCATGTATTGATATTGGCGGCAAGATCGAGCTTGTTTAAGAAAAAAGGTTTGGTTTTGGCCAATGGGATAGGTGTGGTTGATAGTGATTATTGCGGGTCGGAAGATCAAATTTTTCTTGCCGTTTATAATCCAACGGATGTGGAGGTTGTTGTTGAGGCACACGAGAGAATCGCGCAAGGCATGATTGTGCCGGTTGTCAGAGCCGAATTTACGGAAGCCGATGCGGAAGGCCAAAGCCGAGGAGGGTTTGGATCGACGGGATGACGTACGAATAAATACCAATTACCAATTACCGAATACCAATTATGAATTATGAATTATGAATTAAGAATGTTGGTACTTGATTGAGTATATATTAATAAAACGCGAAGCGTTACGTAAATTCATAATTCTTAATTCATAATTCTTAATTTTTCCGTTTGTTATTGCGAGTTAAATGCGCGTGTGCCAAAGTAGAGGCCATGTGTTTTTTTAATTAATTATTTAAGCTAAATATGGCTTGTATGGCTGTTAGCTTGATAAATTGAAAATGATTATGCCTGTGGATAAATCCATGCCCAAAGCTCCGCTGTTGCAACCTGCGGATAAAAACAAACCGCGTATTTATTGGATGAACCGGATACAAACCCAAAGAGAAGATGGCTCCCCTGTTTTATTGGAGCCGACACCCGAGCAATTGGCCGTGGCTTTTGCCAAGTGCTCCAGATCCTCAACACCATTTGATCAAAATGTTGATGATGTGAGTTTGGAATCAGCGGCCGCTTTTCATGAAAAGTGGGTGGTTGGTTATGGACACGGCTCGGTGGCCGAACATGCGGTGGCGGCCGTTGGTATAGAAAACATCCCTCAAGTGGTGGTGAAGATTTTGGAAGATTGCCGGTTGTGCTCGTTTACGGAAAAATCCTCGCGCTACCAAGTTTTTACGCGCGACCGCATAGCTGTGCCGGCAACGCTGGAAAAGAGTCCTTACATGATTGAGGTTAACCAATTGTTTGATAGGCTCTATGGTTTGTATGACGAATGCTACAAATTACTGGAACCTGTCATGAGCGAAAAAAATCCCCAGGGATCTTTGTCGGACGGCGCGTATAAAGCCGTTTTAAGAGCGTTGGTTTGCGACAGAGTCAGATATTTATTGCCATCGGCGAGTTTGACAATGGTGGGTATGACAGCCAACGCGCGCAACTGGGGATTTGCGATTTCCAAACTGCTTTCGACCGATGATTCCATAGCGCAAGCTGTGGGGCAAACGATTAAAGACTCTTTGCGCGGACCGGAGAGCGGAAACCCTGATGAAGCATTGGCAAAATATCCTTTGCCGACATTGCTCAAATACGCGGATCCCAATCCTTACAGGATGCAGACTCCGGGAAAATTATCCCAAGCGATTAAAGAGATTGTCGGGGATCGCAGGATTGATAATGACCGAGTGGAAAAGAGTGTAATTTGCACTTTTGATGATGCTATGGCCGAAAAACGCATCGCGGCTTCGTTATTGGCTTTGCATGGCAATTTGAGTCAAAATCAAGCTTTGGATTTATTGGCGCAAAAACCGGAGTTGACGGAAAAAATTATTAACGAAGCTTTGGCTCTGCGTGGACCTCATGATCCACCGCCCCGCGCTTTTGAGCATGCTTGGTTTCAGCATCAAATTGTAATGGATTACGGAGGTTGGCGGGATATCCAACGTCATCGCATGTGCACGCAAAGCAATCAACCGCTGGGAACGGATTTGGGTTATGATACGCCGGTGGAAATTGAGGAAATCGGCAAAGTCAAAGATTATATGGCGGTCATGGATATGGCGCACGATTTGAATCGCAAGTTGCTGGGAGCGGGACTTGTGAACGAAGCCGAATATGTTGTGCCAATGGCATACAGACGCAGATTGGTTATCAGCTGGAATGTGCGCGAGTTGTTTCATTTCATCGAATTGAGGAGTGGTAAAAAAGGCCACCCTAGCTACCGCAAAATCGCTCAAGAGTTGTGGCACAGCTTAAACGAGACTCATCCGCTCATCGCTTCTTTTATCAGAGTGGATATGAGCGAGACGGGTATTTCGACATTGGGTGAGAAGCCGAAAGGATTCTAACGTTCGTCGAGCTGAGCTTGACTCGCGAAATTACAAGTAACAACCCACTGCGCTCTACGAGCTTCGAGGGTCAAGAATAACAAATAATAAAGACAAATACTAAATTAAGAAAGTCGGAGGCTTCTATAGAGATCAGCTCGACTTCGGCATTTTTTATAAAAAATCCCGCGTTCAGCAAACGAGGGAAAGTTAGATCTCCTTAGAATCTACACTTGGGACAAGACGAACTTGAGAAGCGACGAGTTGGATCTCCTCCAGCAAATCTTCCAATGACTTGATATCAACCGCGAACCTAACCCCATCCTCCTCTGAAAGGACCGTACTCTGCGCATCATGATGCAGTTTGGCTACACGGCTTCGCATCTCGCACATCTCTTGATCATGTTTGGTTTGCAGGCTATGCAATTTGGCGATATAGTCCGCCAAATGTCCGCGAAGCAGAGCGATATGCGTTATCAAACAGGCGGCGTGAGCTAAGCTCTGGCCATCCGGACTACTTAGATACTGTTCGTAACTAAGAGAACGACTGTTAACAGATCCAGCCATGATCCATCTCCTTTTGAAAGTTCGTGGCACAGCTGTTAGTATTATAGACATTAGGCCTTTTGTCAAGGTATTGCACTTATGCCAAAATGATTGATATATGATTAAAAGGCAACAAAATGATGGTTTGCATATTGTGATTGAAGGGATTGATGGGTCGGGGAAATCGACTGTGAGCGGGGCATGCGAGGAGTGGGCCAAGGTGAGGGGTGTGAGTTTTTTTAATGTGGTTGAGTTTGCGGAGCGTGAACGGCGATTGCCGAGTTTGGATGAGATTGGTGAGGCGACTGGGTTGCTAACGGCCGAGCCGACTTTTTGTTGGACAGGGAAAGCGATTCGCGATGAGATAATTGCCAAGCGCGAGGGCGAGAGCGAGGCGCGTTATGATGGTTGGGAAACAGCACATGCTTTTGCGGTTGACAGGTTGGTACAATTTCGACGTTTGATAATCCCCTTTCTGCAAAACCACCCGGAGAGAATTGTCATTCAAGATAGAAGTTTGGCTTCGACGCTGGCTTATCAACCTTTACAAGATCAAAATTTGTCGACGGAGAGATTGTTGGAATTACCCGGAAACAGACAAACGATTGTGTTTTATCCAACGTTATTATTGTTGATTCGGACGGAGGCTGCGGCTGCTATGGCCAGATTGGAGGCTCGAACCGAAAAGCAAGATCAGGTTATTTTTGAAGAGGCGGATTTTCAGACAAAGTTGGTACAGAGATTTTTGTCGGATGAAGTGCTGGGGCCGTTTGAAAGAGCCGGAAGCAAAATCGGCGCAGTTGATGGCAATTTGGGTATAAAACAGGTTGCGGACGATGTTCGCGCGCTTTTATCGCGCGAATTGCCCAAATTTGGTATAATTAAATTATAAGTTTTATTATTTACGTTTGTAACGTTTGTAACGTTTATAACGTTTGTAACGAGTTCAGCTGATTATATCAGCAATTTCACTTGTTACGAACGTTGCAAGCTTGTAACGTGAAATAAGTTATTATGTTAAAACCCGCAGAAGCCAGACAGGCTTTAATGAGCAATTTGGGAATATTGCTCGTGCTCGTTTTTTGGCCGTTATTTACGGCCGTCATTTCGGGCATCTTAAATATAATCGGATTCGAAAGCACCTGGATGATAGGCTTGGCACTGGTTCTAATTTGGCTCGGTGCCTTGGTTTGGTTTATTATAAGGCTCTGGAAACTGGCGCCGGAACTGAACGTATCTCCTTATGCATCACTTTGGTTGTTACTGCCTTTTGTGGGTGTATTTTTTGTGGCTATGTTATTCTTGGAACCACTGAAATATATATCCGACAATAAACCGGCTGCCAAACAGTTGCCTCTGACTTGGAGCTTAATCAAAGAAAGCTGGAAATTATATAATACGAATTTTAAACTCTTGATTAAATCAGCGGTTGGATTTATTTATTTGGGATTAATACTTGGCGCATCGGCCGGATTGGCATCCGTATGGACAGTGTGGAGTATAATGCATTTGGTGATTTCGATTTTATCCATTTTCGCGACAATGTGGATAAGTATCAAAATATTTTTTACTGTTGCGCAATTGGATGAAGGCAAAGCTCCGAAAGGCAATGAATCACAATTGGCGAATAAAAACTTCTGGCAATATTTTATCGTCGGTTTATTGGTAATCATAATCACAATTGGTCCTTTTGCGACAATCCTTGTTTTAACAGGTATAGCGGCTACTTTTTTGGCGGCTCCGATGTTTGGGGGAGACCCAACCATGGCGAGCAATACCTTGCAATCACTCCAAGATAACATGGTTCTTTTGGTTGGCGGAGGTTCGTTGTTGGCAATTCTCTTTTTGGCGTCTTGGGTTTGGATGATTTATAAATCAATTCAACTTTCGCAAGCCGTGCCGGCATTGTTATTGAACGGTCAAACGGGCATGAACGCACTTAGAGAATCATCACGCATTATTAAAAATCGCTGGTGGGGCATGTTTTGGAAAAATCAACTTTGGGGCTATGTGATTGGCATGGCATATTTTGTCTTGGCTTTAGCCATGGGCATAATCATTGTCATCCCCATAATATTGATACAGTTCACAAATTATGCGGCTCCTTTAACCGAAATATTTGATCAAGTGCTGGGCGGAGCTTTACAAATGGTACTTGCTCCCTTGGCATTTATCTTCATGATCAAATTATACCGAGCCTTCCGAAAAACAGCGGAATAACTTTATCAGCTACAAGCCACAAGCTACCAGCTACAAACTTAAAGTTCATCAAGAGAAGCTTAAGATGCTCTTGATGAACTTTTTACTTTTTACTTGACGAACTTCCAAGTTGGTTTTGACGTTATGTTCCGAGTGGTTTAGTATATTTGTAATATGAAATTAATTCCGATTATCGGTTTGGAAATACATGTTCAGCTGAACACAAAAAGCAAGATGTTTTGTTCTTGCGCCAATGTGGATGATGGAGCGGCTCCCAATACGGCTATTTGCCCGATTTGTACCGGCCAACCGGGGGCATTGCCCGCTTTGAATGAAGAAGCCTTAAAAAAAGGTGTTTTGGCAGGCTTGGCTTTGAATTGCAATATACCGGATACCAGCGCATTTGACCGCAAAAATTATTTTTATCCGGATCTGCCCAAGGGCTACCAAATTTCGCAATTCGGGCTTCCGGTGGCTTTAAACGGCAATGTTACGGTTGAGATTCCCGAAGATGCATTGCCAAGTCGTGAGGTGATTCGTATAGGTATTACCAGGGCGCACTTGGAGGAGGATGCGGCCAAGAATTTTCATGCTCCGGAAGGGGTGGATGGTAAGCCCGCGACTTTGGTTGATTATAATCGATCAAGCACTCCCCTGTTGGAAATTGTTACCGAGCCTGATTTCAGAGCGCCGGCTGAAGCTAAATTTTTCTTGCAAGAATTGAGAGCGATCATGCGCGCCATTAAAGTTTCCAACGCGGATATGGAGAAGGGGCAAATGCGTTGCGATGTGAACATCTCGATGATGGAAGTGGATGAAAAAGGTTATCCGGTTAAAACAACTTTAAATCCGCGTACCGAAGTCAAAAATCTCAACTCTTTCAGGGCTGTGGAAAGGGCTATTTCTTACGAAACCCAAAGGCAGAGTGCGCTTTACGAGGCGCACACTCCTCCGGTCGAAGCGACTCGCGGGTGGGATGATGCACAGGGCAAAACAATAGAACAGCGCACCAAAGAGTCCAGCGCCGATTACCGCTATTTTCCGGAACCGGATTTACCCCCTCAAGATTTGCAAGATATCCGCGAAACAATGAAAAATCGCCTGCCCGAATTACCGGCGCAAACACGTTTGAGATTGATGGATGAGCATGGTTTTTCCAAAGCCAATGCCGCGTTTTTTACGGCCAATGACGGATATGTGGAATATGTGGAACAGATCATGAGTGAGCTGGCGGGTTGGATAGAGGCATCCGATGATCAGATAAAGAGCGGAGCGGAAGCTCTGGAAGATAAGAAGCGGGTTTTTGCAAAATTGGTTGGAGGTTGGCTGACAAGCAAGCTGGCGGGGTTACTGGCTGAAAAAAATCTTACGATCAAAGAAGCCAACATAGATCCCGAGAATTTTGCGGAGTTTATCCATCTTTTGGAGCAAAAAGCCATTAACAGCACTAACGGGCAAAAGCTATTGCAGATGATGCATGAAACGGGCGGAGATCCATCCAATTTGATGGAAACGCATAATTTGGGACAGAACATGGACGAAGGAGAATTGGAAGCGACAGTGCAAAGAGTTTTGGAAGATAATGCGGATAAAGCCGAAGAAGTTAAAAACGGCAAAATGCCGTTGATCAAATGGTTTGTAGGTGTGGTAATGCGCGAAACCGAAGGCAAGGCTGATCCGATGAAGGTGGAAACGGAGATACGCAAACAGCTCGATGTTTAAGTCAAAAGTTTATCTCACCAAGTAACAAGTTCATCAAGTCTAAAGTTCTTCAAGAATTACTTATGCCTCTCTTTATGAACTTTAGACTTTCAACTTGATGAACTCCTGATGAACTTGCTACTTTAAACTTGATGAACGGATTTTAGTTGCTCTTGATGAACTTTAGACTTTTAACTTTACGAACTCGTGAAGTGATACCAAGTTCGAATAAGCTCCTTGGCTTGTTTTTCGTTTTTGGCCCAATTGATGCGGGTGTCTTTTTTGAACCAAGTTTCTTGGCGTTTGGCGTATTGATAAGTGGCGAGCTTTGCCCGCTCGATAGCCTCGTCGAGCATGATTTCGCCGCGAATATAAGCGGCGATTTCGCGATAGCCTATGGATGTCATGGCCGGGGCGTCCCAACTGATTCCGCCATCATGCAAACGGCGAACTTCTTCGGGCCAGCCCTCTTCCATCATGCGGGTGATGGATTGATTGATGCGCTCACGCAATAAATCACGAGTCCATTTGATACCAACCTGAAAAGCGTCGATGACCGGTTTTTGTTTAATTCTTAATTGAGAGACTGGTTTGCCGGTAAAAGTGCAAATTTCCAGAGCGCGGATTACACGGCGCGGATTTTTGAGATCCACACTGGTTTCGGCATCCGGATCCATTCTTAGTAAAAGATCAACCAGTTTATCCAAAGGTTGTTTTTCGTAGGCCGAGCGCAGGGAAGGATTGGGCGGAACTTCGGGAATGGCAAAATTGTCGACCAAGGCTTTGATATATAAACCAGTGCCCCCGACGATGATAGGAAGGTGGCCGCGGCGATGAATGCCATTAATGGCTTTCAAAGCGATGCGCCTCCATTCGGCCACGGAAATTATTTTTTTAGGGTCCATGAAATCCATCAGATAATGCGGGATTTCGGGATAGGGCGATTCTTGGCCGGGAAGATCCTCGGGATTAATGCCCAGTTTTTCGTAATCTCGAGAATAAGGAACTCTGACAAGATAAGCATTGTGCCCCAAAAATTTACCGCGCCTGCCGGGCGGCTTGCCTGTACCGATGGTTAATTTGCGGTAAATTTGACGCGCATCGGCGTTAATGATTTCGCCGTTTAGTTCGCGGGCGATTTTGAGACTGACGCCGGTTTTGCCCGATGAAGTGGGGCCAAGTATAACAAGCACCCGTGGCAATTTATTGTCTTGCTTGGCCGAAGGGGCTTGATTATTTGGCATACTGATTAAACCGTTTATTCGGAAGCAGGGATAGAATCTGCCGTATCTTCCGTCGTCCGATTTTTATTTTCCTGTTCCCATTGCTTATATTCTTCGCACTCTTGCCGGAATAATTGATCTGCCAGCTCGTTGCAGACTACCGGTTTTCCCATGATTTCTTCGTAGGCTGTGAGACAGGTAATGCGGGGAATATCGTTTTGATTGCACAGATTAGGATCTTTTACGGCGAGAGCTTTATCCAAATAACAAGCAAAAGGATATTCGGCCTCGGAACAATTGGCTGATAAGCGAGGCTCCACATCGGTCTTATTGCAACCGGCCGCGAAAAAGACAGCTATGATAAAAATTGGCAAAAAGTATTTCATGGCTTTATTATAACAACTTATTCGGCGCTTGGCACGATTTCGCCTTCCAAAATCCAAGTCATGGGTTTGGTGATTTTAGCCGTGATGATAGATCCGGGTTCAACCTTCAAGCCATTTGATTTTATGCGCACTCTCTTGAATTCGGAATTTGTACCTAATAACCACTCTCCGTCGATGTTCTCGACAAAAACTTGGATGTTTTTATCCTGATATATTTGATTTTTACGTTCCGTTATTTCTTCCATTAAGGATTGGATGGTTTGCCATCTTTGTTTTTTGATTTCTGCAGGCACATCATCGGGATAAAGGCGTTGGCTTAGAGTGCCGGAGCGTGGAGAATATTGGGCTGTGTAGCAAATATCATAATCACAGGCTTTGTAGAGATCGACGGTATCCATAAAATCAGCGTCGGTTTCTCCGCAATAGCCCACTATGATATCCGTTCCCAAAGCAATGCCGGGGCGAGCTTTTTTGATTTGAGCGATTATATCCAAATATTTTTCGCGAGTGTATTTGCGATTCATCTTGCGCAGAATTTCGTTAGAGCCGGATTGCACGGGCAAGTGGAGATAATTGATTTGTTTGGGAAGCGTGAGGGCGTGAATAACCTGTTCATCCATTTGCATAGGATGCGCGGCCGTGTAATGCAAGCGCTCGACGCCGGGGATTTGATTGATTTCCCAAAGCAAGGCCGCAAAATGATTTTGATAGGGATTGTGAGAATGAAAATTGCTCGCATCGGAAGCCCTATAAGCGTTAATGGTTTGACCCAATAACGTGATTTCTTTAACACCTTTTTGCGCCAAATCACGGACTTCGGCGAGAACATCTTGCAAAGGACGATTGCGGATTAAGCCACGCGCATAGGGAACCACACAATAAGCGCAAAAATGATTACAGCCGGTTTGAATGGAAACGTAAGCCTGGATTGATGAGGAGCGCAAAGGATTGATTTTTAAATAATCATCCACTTCATCGCCGGAAATCATCCACTCGGGGCGCAGTTCGGCAATCCAGCGAGGCAGGTGCACCATATCCGCAGTACCAAAAAACAAATCAGCGGTTTTAACGCGCGCTCTCAATTTGCCGTCTTTATCGCGCCCGGCCATACAGCCGGTTATGGCAACCACCAAACGCTCACCGTTTTTTTTGCGGTTCGCATACTTTTCCATAAGCCCCATTATCCGATTTTCGGCATGTTCACGAACCGAACAAGTATTCAAAATAATCAAATCCGCATCATCCTCGCCCTCGGCAAAAGCAAAACCAGCATTATTAAGCATCCTCGCCAAACGCTCGGAATCATTGGTATTCATCTGGCAACCATAGGTTTTTATATAGTATTTTGGCTTATTCATGTCTCAAGATACTACATTTACCAACAAGCGAAGTCAATCATGGCTTAACTCACCCCCTTCCCCCTCTCTTCAAACAAGAGAGGGGGCTCTTATAATACCAAGTTGACTCAAGTTAACTTAGTTAACAAGTCTCTCTCTTGTCTTAAGAGAGAGATTTAGAGTGAGTTAAGTGCTATAATCAGTTTATATGTCTGATAAACAATTGACTCCCGAGCAAATCGAGAAAATTCAAGAAATCTTGAAAAGATACCGTGAAGAAACGGATCAGATTTTGGAAGAGCATTATGCCAAGGTTAAGCAAATCTTAGCCGAGCAAGATGCCAGGAAGATGGAAGATCTGAAAAGATCGATAACGGAAAACACATAACTAGCAATGCAAAGTGCATGATGCAAAATGATGGAATCGCATATATTTAATGCCAAATGACTAATGCTTAATGCCAAATTATTGTATCGCTACGCGTTATTTAATATATAATGAATTAAGTACCGACATTCTTAATTCTTAATTTAATTAAGTTCATTTGCTTCGATCTCGAGCAAGCGGTTGTACTTTTCGACTCGTTCGGAACGGGAGAGGGAGCCGGTTTTTATGTATTCGGAACCGCAGGCAACGGCAAGGTCGGCGATTGTGGTGTCGTCGGTTTCGCCGGAGCGGTGGGAGATTGAGGTGGCAAAGCCCTTGTTGTGAGCCATGATGATGGCTTCGGCGGATTCGCTTAGCGAGCCGATTTGGTTGACTTTGATAAGGATAGCATTGCAGGCTTTTTCATCCACGGCTTTTTTGAGGCGGGTGATGTTAGTTACAAGCAAATCATCACCAACAACGTGTGATTTTTTAGAGAGGCGCGGTAAAGAGCCGGACCAAGCCGCCCAATCATCTTCGGCAAAAGGATCTTCGATGGAGATGAGAGAATATTTTTTTTGCCAAGCCAAATAGCGATCCAGCAGTTTATCGGAGGTAAACACACGGCCGGCTTCGGCGCGAAATGTGTAGATGGCTTTGGAGCTGTCGTAAAATTCGGAGGCGGCCACATCGGTTGCCAGGGCCACGTCTTTTCCGGGCTTGTATCCGGCTGATTTTATGGCTTGATTTAAGAGGTCAAAAGCGGCTTCAACGTTTTTCAGCTTGGGAGCAAAACCACCTTCATCCCCTACGGTTACCGGAAAGTTTTTTTCCGCGAGAAGATTTTTGAGAGCTTGAAAAACTTCTGAGCCGATGCGGACGCGGTCGCTCATCTTGCGAGCCAATGGCACAATCATGCATTCTTGAACATCAAGACTCCAGTTGGCATGAGCTCCGCCGTTAAGCACGTTCATGGTGGCAATCGGCAAAGAGGCTTTATGTGGGAAATTGTAGATTTTGCGTAAGATTTGCCATAACGGTTTTTCTGCCTGAAGAGCATGAACTTGAGCGCAAGCTAAACTGACAGATAGGATGGTATTGGCGCCGAGTTTTTTCTTGTTTTCGGTTCCATCCAGCTCCAGCATCACATGATCAATATCTTTTTGACGGCGCACGTCGATGTTTTTGAGGATGGGTGCGATTTTTTTGTTGACGTTAGCGACAGCTTTAAGCACACCTTTGCCACCATAGCGTTTACCTCCATCACGAAGCTCGAGAGCTTCGTGTGAGCCGGTGGACGCCCCGGAAGGGACTTTGGCTTCAGCTGATGCGCCGGATTTGAGAGTTACACGGCAGGCAATCGTAGGATTGCCACGAGAATCAAGGATTTCGCGGGCAACTATTGATTTGATGAGAAAATCGGTTTTAGACATATGTTGACAAAATAGAGATTATATTGTATATTAGTATCATCACGATGAGAGGGCACGCCTAAGGTTCGTCCGAAGGCTACTCCCTCTCTTTTCGTTTATAAGATAATTTATTATTTAATTGATGCATGTAACAAAAATATTTTCTAAAAACCCTTAAAAGCGCTGAGTACTTTTTTGGGTTTGGAATCATTACATGAGACAGTTTATTGTTATCTGCAAGATATTCTATAAGACAACGAAAATCTCCGTCTCCGGATACTATAATCGCTAGATCGTAATTTGTATATTGTATCATTGCATGCAAAACCAATTCGGCATCGACATTGCCTTTTATAAACGATTCTCCGTTCTTGCTATAAACAGTTGTCGGCTTTAAGATTATTATGAAGCCGGATTCCTGCAAATTAGCGTAAAGCATTTCATTGCCGGGAACATAACCTATAAAAAGAAAGGCTTTTGTGATCTTATATTTATCTTTTAAGTAAACGAAGAATTTCTTAAAATCCAAAACCCAACCTTGATCGCGAATCGCAAGATTGAGATTTTGACTATCTATAAAAGCGTAAATTATTTTTTTTGATTTTTGCATTAATCAGTATAATTGGTTAGATAAGCAAAATTTCATTATTTACGTTTCGATAATTTTCCGGTCTTCTTTTTGGCAACCGAGGATTTTTGCTTGACCACCTTCTTTTTAACAGATGATGCTTTTTTCTTTGCCGGAGCAGTTTTGACTTTGGGTTGTTTTTCCAGCAGCGCGATTATACCGGGGATTTTGCCTCCGGTTGTGATAAACTCCAGCAGAGCTCCGCCGGCTGTGGAGATGTAATCAAACCAATCGTCCATGCCGGTGGCGATTGCCAACGGAATCGTGTCACCCCCGCCGACCATGCCAAAGGCTTTACCGCGCGCGCGGGAAGCGATGGCATAGCCCAAAACCATGGAGCCATGCGAAAAAGCGGTTACTTCGGCTGCACCGACCGGGCCGTTCCAGAGAATTGTTTGGGCGGATTTAATGATTTTAGACCATTCTTGCATGGTTTTGGGGCCGATGTCACCAATCATTTCATTGGTTTTGATATCTTTCAGGCCGGCGCGGCGCAGACCTGAATCGGCTTTTAGGGATTTGCCGACAATAAAATCTTGCGGAAGTATAATTTTTTTATTTTTAACCAATTGAGCGGCCAGTTTTACACTCCCCTCTTCCAGATAAGATTTGCCGATTTCGATACGCTTGGCTTTTAAAAACGGATGAGCCATGGCACCGCCGATGAGAATCAGATCCGCTTTTTTCAGTAGAGCGGATAAGACGGGAAGTTTGGTGGACAGTTTGGCTCCGCCGATTAAAGCCACAAAAGGTTTCTTGGGTTTTTCGAGTAGTTTGGAGGCTGAGGATATTTCATTTACGAGCTCGGGACCAGCATAATGAGGCAGAAGCTTGGCGACAGCATGAACAGAAGTATGTTTGCGGTGACATGATGCAAAAGCGTCGTTGATATAGATATCGGCTAAAGAAGCGTAGAGGCCGGCGAGTTTTTTATCGTTAATCTCCTCGCCTTTATAAAAGCGGACGTTTTCGAGTAAGAGTACGGATCCGTTTTTGGCGGCTTGGATGGATTGTTTGATTTCAATCAAACCATCTTCGGTTTCCAAATCTTCACCGCAATACATGATAGGATCGCCGAGATAGCCTTCGGCATAAGGAAGCAATTGCACGGTAGAGAGGTTGTGCTCGTGGCCTTTGGGGCGTCCAAGATGAGTGACGACTATTGTAACAGCGCCTTGTTTTTTGAGCCATTTGATGGTTTCGGCAGAGCGCTCAACTTTAAGCAAATCACCTTCAGTGGGCACCTCGTGCAAAGGCATATTCCAATCTACGCGCAAAAGAACACGCTTACCTTTTAAAACGGCGTTTTTAGCCAATGTCTGAATTTTATTCATATCTCAATATAATACCAACTACAAGGAGTAACGTCGAACGGACAATAAAGCTACCAGCTACCAGCCACAAGCTGCAAGATAAAAGTTCATCAAAATAAGTAACCAGTCGAACAGAAGCTTGTTCGTAGGGATAAACCTTGTGTTTATCCGCGCCAAGCAATCAAACAGTTATTTCAGTACGGATAAACACAAGGTTTAT
>CAZXFK010000006.1:1757-24710 GCA_964640115.1 uncultured Gammaproteobacteria bacterium | reverse complement strand
GGAGTCGTTTACGAGCCTTCGGAAATGCGTTTCCATCCCAGCGTCATTCCCGAAATCGAAGATGAGCGCATTACCGGTACACATCCCATTATTGATTTCGAAGGAAACATCAGTCCGTCCGTACCTCCTACTCTGCTTCGATCTCTCAATAAAAATCGAACTTAGATTTCTTCCACCGCACGGTGGATTTTTTTGTGTTATAATAAGCGCATGATTAGGAGTCGGTCGCTTTTGAGTATGGCACATAATGTGCGCGATTTTTGCGATCTCCCCCAAAAAATAAGTTGGCAAGTTATTGGCGAGTCGGATTATTCCGCGGGTTTGCACAGGCTTCCGCTTGAATTGCAATATGCATTGGCCATTCATCCTTCGCGAGTGGAATTTCTTAAATCTCTCTTGGCGGAAGGCCATGCTTTGGCCATGGGTCGTAATCCGCATGTAAATGCGGATGTTTCGAAAGCCATAGAGCGCATTTCCGCTTATCATCGCGGGGCTTTGCATCCCTGGCTCGAAGATTTGATTGTTAAAAACATTACTCCGGCTTTTTCCGAGATCGATCTGGAAGATGCGGCGGAAAGAGGTATGGATCTGTTTCAACTAGCTGCTATTATAAAAAATCATGCCGCCGAACTCATTCAGATTAAAATCGTCGAATCAGGAAGCCGAGGAGTTTCTCTTGATCAAAAACAGCTTGTAGCCGGTTTGGCTCATGATATTCAAAAAATCTATGCCGTTAAAGCCGCCGAAATTCTTTGCGGACAAGCGGTGCATAAAAAACGACACACTTTTCTGCTTCTGATTTTTGGCACGATTCTGCTCGGCCCCATCGTACACCTTCTTGAAATGCTTTTTTCGGGTTTGGGAAAATTCGCCGCTGTGATTTTTCCGATTTTGTTGATCAGCGTTTTAGATGCTTCATTTTCTTATAAAAACGGTGAAGCTTGGTGGCAAATCAAGAATCGTTTTAAAAAACAACGGCCGGAAATGATAATTCTTTTAGCCGGAGCCGTTGCCGTCGAAATGTTTTTTGCTTCCGGTCTGGCGGCGATTGCCGGCTTGGTCTTTTTCTTGTCGGCCAATTCGTTCGCTTTGGGTCAAAGTTTGCGCAGATTGCTTGGGGCTAAAACGATATATTCCAAGTTGATACATGAAGGCAAATTGGCACGCGGATCTTCCGTGTCTTGGTTACAAATCTTTTACGGCCCGCTTTGGATAATATATGCACTAAGCTTTTCACTGGCCTGTGGATTCTCTGTAGCTGTCTTTGTTGTGGCCGGTGAATACATTGCAAACGGTTGGCTTTTAATCTATCTAGCCTCTTCGTTTTATATATTTTTATTTTTACTAACCGTACTTTGGTCAAAAACAGCAACTTACAGGTTTAGATCCCGCTTGAGCCGATTATTAAGAAAAGCGATAATAAGCTAAACCAAGCCTAATTTTCAGCATGGACAATGTCTGATTCTTCGGGTAATATGACAGTTACCATTAAAGTCAAAATTTAACGCAAACAACCTAAAATGTATGGGAATTTTTAATAAAAGCACAAGCTTAGGTACAACCGGAACAGGCTCCGAAGACGCGCCTAAAGTGGCTCTGCATTTCTTTTTGGAGTTGATTCAGGTTGTGGCCATTTCTTTGGCGATTATTATTCCGGTTCGTTACTTTTTGATTCAGCCCTTTTATGTCAAAGGCGCGTCCATGGAACCGAACTTTTTTGATCACGAATATCTGATTATCGATGAAATCTCGTATCGTTTCCACGAGCCGGCTCGCGGTGATATCATGGTTTTTCATTATCCCGAAGATCCTAAAAATTATTTTATCAAACGCTTGGTAGGATTGCCCGGTGAAACCGTGGAAATCGCCAATGGCCAAGTCAAAGTCTATAACGACGAATTTCCCAATGGCATTGTTTTGGATGAATCAGGTTATCTTGTTGATAAATATACGGCGCAAACAAGACGCGATACTTTAAAAGATAACCAATATTTCGTTTTGGGCGATAATCGTCCTTCCAGTTTGGATTCGCGTTACTTCGGCCCTATCGATAAGGATGTGATCGTGGGACGTGTTTGGTTAAGAGGTTGGCCTCTCGATCGCTGGAAAGTTTTTTCCGCACCAACTTATAATTTTTAAAATATATGACAATTCCCAAAAAACCAGCAGTAAAAAAGCCCGGTGATGCGCCGGCAAAAAAAGCCCCTCAACCGCTTTCTTCGGTTCGGGGCATGCGCGATATTTTGCCCAATGATTGGCCATATTGGCGCTTGGCTCAAGAGCAAGCGCAAAAAATTTGCGATGATTATCATTTTGATCGCATCGAAACTCCGGCTTTGGAAGAAACCGCTCTGTTTGTTCGCGGTGTTGGAAAACAGACCGACATCGTTGAAAAGGAAATGTACAATCTTGAGACCGCGAGTGGTGATAAGTTAACTCTGCGTCCCGAGGGTACGGCTGCAGTTTGCCGCGCTTATATCCAGCACGGCATGTGGAATTTACCCCAGCCCGTCAAGCTTTGGTACTGGAGTCCCATGTTTCGTCACGAGCGTCCTCAAGCCGGTCGTTATCGCGAGTTTTGGCAATTCAGCGGCGAAATCATTGGTGATTCCGATCCGGTAATCGATGCCCAGTTGGCTCTGGTTGGTTGGAAGTACTTGCAGAGCCTGGGGTTGGATACCGTCATCCGCATTAATTCCATTGGTACTCCCGAAAGCCGTCTCAACTATAAAAACGCTTTGGTGGCTTATTTTCGTCCCAAGCGCAATCGTTTATCCGAGGATGATAAAAAACGCTTATTGAAAAATCCCTTACGTCTGCTCGACTCCAAAGATCCTGCCGTCATGGAAATGAAACTCGAAGCTCCGCAAATAGTTGATTGGCTGGATGAAACATCCAAAAATCATTTCATGCATGTTTTGGAATATTTGGACGAGGTGGGAGTGCCTTATCAGCTCGATCCGTTCTTGGTACGCGGTTTGGATTATTATTCGCGAACCGTTTTTGAATTTTACGAAGCAGGCGAAGAAGATCCTAATCAAGTGGCTTTGGGCGGTGGTGGTCGTTACGATGGTTTGGTCGAGCTCTTGGGCGGTAAAGATACTCCGGCCGCAGGATTCAGTATTGGCATCGACAGGGTTATCAGTCGTTTAAAAAGCAAAGAAGATTCGCTTATGCCTAAACCGGTCGTGGAAGTCTTTATTGCTCAACTTGGCGATAGCGGCCGCAAAAAAGCTTTGGCATTATTCGAAGAATTACGTTCTGCTGATTTCAAAGTCGCCGAATCTTTTTCCAAGAGTTCCATCAAAGCGCAAATGGATAATGCCAATCGTTTAAACGCCAAATGGACAATTATCATCGGGCAGAAAGAAGTATTGGATGGCACCGTAATTATCCGCGATATGGATGCCGGCACGCAAGAAATCGTTGACGCTCAAAAAATAGTTCAAGAATTAAGAAAGAAAATGATTCAAAAAAGCACGGAATCCGTCTAATCTGTCAAGGTTGTGCGTATATTTGACGCAAACGGCACTTTGGGCTATGCTTCAGGCGTATCCCCTTGCAAGGATGCATGGGTTTATATTACACAAAGAAAGGAGTAAATACATGATTGAAGTTAAACGAAAAAAGGGCGAGACATTCGAATCCTTATTGCGCCGCTTTCAAAGGCGTATTCAACAAGGCGGCATTATGCTCGAAGTCCGCAAAAAACGTTTCCACGCGCGCTCGAAGAATAAAAATCAAAAGCGCGAAAGTGCTTTGCGCCGTGAAACCAAACGCGAACAATACGAATATCTCTACAAAACCGGTCAAGTCAAAGAAACTCGCAAATAACTTTGCGGGTTTTCTTTTTAATGCTAAGCTTGCAAACAACAACAGAAGTTCATAACGTTTATAACGGACTAGTACTGCGTCGTAACGTCGTAACGTCGTAACGTACAAACTCATTCAACCCCGTTACGACATTATGACGTTAAGACGTTATAACTATTAATCTCTCCCTATGTCTCTAAAAGAACAAATCAAATCCGAATTGATAACCGCCATGAAAGCCAAAGACGAGTTTTCATTATCGATTTTAAGACTGGTGAATTCGGCGGTGAAAAATAAGGAAATAGATCTGGGCCACGAATTATCCGACGATGAAATCATGGCCGTGATTCGTACCATGGTAAAACAAGGCAAGGATGCCATGGTTGATTTTAAAACCGATAATCGCACCGATCTGGTGGAAAAACAAGAAAAAGAAATTTCATTTTTGGAAAAATATCTTCCGCAGGCCATGCCTGTCGAGGAAGTCGAAAAAATTTGTGCCGAAGCAATTCAAGAATCCGGAGCTTCCACTCCGGCGGACATGGGCAAAGCTATGGGTTTGGCCATGAAAAAAATCTCCGGCCGCGCCGATGGCTCGGTTGTTAAAGAGATCATCCAAAAACTCTTGCAGTAATTATCGCAATCTTGGCCACACTGTGCTATAATATTTGCCATGGGGATTACGGCGCTTCCGGGTTTTCTCCTTTAGCTTTCTTCAACCATGCAGAAGGAGGTAATTGCACACCGAATGCTTAATTTTTTCTATAGAAAACGGTTAATAACGTCCGTTGTATTTTTGTTTTTAATCTTGGCGGGCTTGTCTTTCGCTTTGCCAACCTTGGCGCAACTTCAATCAAGCCAGCAAGCCGTAAACACGGCATCCTTATCGGCCGGAGTCCAAGAAGGTGCTGATCTTATCACCATCATCGGCCGCATCATCAACGTTGCCTTGGGCTTTGTCGGTGTGGTGTTGCTCATCATCATCCTTTATTCCGGTTTCGAGTACATGACTGCCGGCGGAACTCCGGAAAAAGTTCAAAACGCCACCAAACGCATCAAAAACGCTATAATCGGTCTGTTGATAGTTTTTTTCTCTTTCGCCATTGTAAATTTCATTTTGGGATATTTTACCGGTTCGGGTGGAGGATTTTTTAATCCTTCCGGTTTTCAATGGGGCGGAGGTGGAGGCTTTGGTCAATGGGGTAATTCCGGTTCTTTGGGAGCGGGTGTTATCGAATACCATTATCCGGAGCGCGAACAAAAAAATGTTCCGCGCAACACGGCCATAGCCATTACTTTCAAAGAAGCCATCGATCCCGCATCTTTTATCGAAGCTTGGGATCCCAATGCTTCGCCCGTTCCTTATCAACTCAACTCTGCCCTTGTAAAAATTCATCAACAAGATAATTCCACACAAAATCTCTTGCCCGACCAGGCCCGAGTAAGTATTTCCGAAGATCGAAAAACCGTTGTCATCAAGCCGAATAGCCCTTTGGGCAATTCCACGGCCAATACTTGGTATGAGGTTGTTTTGGAAGGCGGTGCCGATGGCATTAAAAACGCTTCGGGTACGGCTTTGTTTATCGGATCCTTTGAAACCGGTTACTCTTGGCCGTTCGAAGTCTCTACCGAAATCGATACCACTCCTCCCCGCGTCACGTCGCGCATTCCCTATTCCAGTGGTGTTTATGCGCGCAACATTGTGGTGCAAATTAATTTCAGCGAGCCGATGTTGCCCATGAGTGTCAGTGGTTTTTATTTGCCGGGTTCGGGTGGTGTTAATTTTCAAAATATTACCATTTCCGGAGATTCGGGTTCGGGCGGCCAGTTGGTTCCGGGCGAATATCGTATCAGTAATGGTTACAAAACGGTTGAGTTTATCACAAGCGATGCCTGCGGAACCAACTCTTGCATGATTACCATGTATTGTTTGCCGGCCAACAATGCCATGGATGTAACGGTCAAGGCCGCAACTCTCAGTCAAACTCCTCCGCAAGCCGCCGAGACCGGCCCGTTCGGTTATGATGGCACAGTGGATATGGCCGGCAATTCTTTGGATGGCAACGGTAATGGGGTGGCCGAGGGTCCTCCGCCGGGCGGCGGCGATAATCATGTTTTCGCCTTTGCCACCAACGATCAAATTTATTTGGATCCTCCGGTTATCAACTCTATCGAGCCGGCCGTACTTGAGGGTGGTGTTTCCACCGACGCTCCGGTTCGTATCGGTTTCGATTCCATATTATTGGGATACACGGTCAACGCCAATAACGTCTACCTGACTCAATCCGGGCCGGCCGAAGCCGAGTTGGGCGTAAACGCTTGGTATTTTTACCCGGTTCTCGAACATCTGAATGCCAACTCCGAGCCGGTTTCCGTGGGTGAAGAACCGGTTGCTTCGCGCGTTTCAATTGCTCATCGCCCGTTTTTGCCGTCAAAAATCCCGGCTCAAAATCAAGATCCCTGGGAGGCTATGAGTCTTTATTCTCCGCAGGCCACTCATCGTTTGATGAATGTTTACCAAAACTGTTTTAACCCCGCCGCATCCGATCTGGATCAAAATGGCATCCCTTATACCGGCGGGCCAAACAATCCTAATTTATGTAATGAAACGCCCTGGAATGCCGAGTGCGAACAATCTCCGGCGTGGAGGCCAACACCATGATAAACAAAAAAACTCAAATTTATGTTTTATTTGGGATCTGCTTGGCTGCAGGCGCGTTTTTTGCCATTCCCGCGCAAGCCGAATCCATAGATATCGGCCAAAACATTCTTTCCGATTGGCTTAATCTTCCCGAAAAAGATCCACGTCTGATTGTGGCCGAGCTTATAAACGTCTTTGTCGGTTTTTTGAGTCTTATTTTTGTGATTTTGATTTTGCATGCCGGTTTTTTGTTTATGATTTCCGGCGGAGATAAAGAAAAGACCGATCGCGCCAAACGCTCTATCGGGAATGCTTTAATCGGCTTGATTCTGGTTCTCTCGGCTTGGACAATCACCACATTCTCCATTGATACCATTATCAATGCTTTAACTGCCGGCAGTTCTTAAATATCATGAAACTTCGCATTTTTTTTGCCGCTTTCGCGGTCTTGGCAAGCATCTGGCTGATGGGCTCGGATTTTACTTTGGTAGCTCACGCTCAAGTAGATACGGGCCTCGAAGCCGTGGGCCAAACAATCGCTCTGCCCGATACTGATCCACGCATCTTGGCTGCACGCATAATCAATATATTTTTGGGATTACTGGGCATTATTCTTTTGGTCATCATCCTTTATGCCGGCTTTCTGTGGATGACGGCCGGAGGCAAACAAGATCAAATTACCAAGGCCAAAGCTTGGCTTAGAAACGGTATTATCGGCTTAATAATCGTACTCTCTTCTTGGGCTATAGCATCATTTGCCATCAATTCATTAATCAATGCGGCCACTGGTGGTGCGGGAGGCGGCGGTTCCGGCGGCGGAGGTTCCGGCGGTGGTGGTGGTTTTGGCACCGGCGGCGGTGATGTGTTTCGTATCATGGCCAAAAGCCCCGAGGGTTCGGTTGGCAATGCGGATTTGGTTATCCGCGTCTTGTTTAACCGTGATGTCGACGAAACCACTATCGGCGCTTTTTCACTTTCTCCGCAAGCTGGCGGTTCTTGGACAATCGATCCAACCAATGCCAAGCGGGTTATTTTTACTCCCACTGATCCCTGTCCCGGAGCTCCGCAAAAAGGCTGTTTCGCCTTTGATACGCAATACACGGTAACAGTTTCAACCGATTTGCGCTCTTTAGCCAATCAACAATTGCGTTGCGGCGGATTTTATCCTGATTGCACATTCACCTTTACTTCGGGAAACACTGTTGATAATCAATCTCCGGCTGTAAAAATCATGAATTTGTTTAACGGTAAAAGCGTTCCGGTAAATTCCGCTGTCGAAGTCTTGGCTCGTGCTACCGATGATATTGGAATCTCGGGTATGGATTTTGAGGAGGGCGGTCAAATTTTTGGGAGCGAAGGTCCAACCACGGTTCCATCACCGGCAACCTTTGAAGCCTCGAGTTTTTGGGATACTGTCGGCAAAACTTTAAAACAAACTTATACAATCACGGTGCGTGCTTCGGATTTGGATACCAATACCGGCCAAACCTCGGTCAACGTCATAGTTTTGGATCAGCACTGTTTCGACACCATCCAAAACAATGATGAAACCGGCGTGGATTGCGGAGGTGCCGATTGTTTAAGTTGTAATGGCGGTCAATGTCAAGAAAACAGCCAATGCGCTTCGGGAATGTGTGTTAACGGAGTTTGTGTGGAACAGCCGATCATTACGGATGTCAAACCTTTGGCCGGCAAAGAGGGTACTTATGTTTCCGTTTGGGGTTATAATTTCGGTGATGCCGGCTCCATTTCTTTTATGGGTCCGCCCGAAGTGGTCGCCTCGGCTCCTCAAGCTTGTGTTACAGCCGGCGCTTTAACTTGGTCAAACAATTACGCTTTGGTCGAGGTGCCTGCCGGCGCCGCAACCGGTCCGCTTAAAATCACCAATACTAACAGCACGCTTACCGATACAACTGCCGATGAACGCGGTCCGGAATTTATTTTCGAAGTAAACAATCAAGAAGTGCCAGGCCTTTGTTCCGTTAATCCCAATAACGGTTTGCCGGGTGCCGCGGTTCAACTCACCGGAGCCAACCTTGGCGCTTCCGGAGGTTCTGTTCGTTTTGGCAACACGACCCCGGCTTATCAAAGTTGGAGTGCAACCGTTATCAATTTCTTGGCTCCCGTAGCCACCCCCGGCCTTTATCCTGTTTGGATAGCCAATCAAGCGGGTATCGAATCCAATAAAGTCCCTTTTACCGTTAAAAGCACAACCGCGCCCCAACCGGCTCCGGTCATAACTTTCATTGATCCAGCACAGGGTCCGCGCGGTCAATATATAACCATTGTCGGCGAACGTTTCGGATCCGTACCCGGCGTCGTCCGTTTTTACGACAAGGCTGCCGATAAAACTTATACCGGCGACGCGGCTTTCCCCCAAGGTTGTGCTGCAGGCTGGTGGAAAAATAATAATATCGTCATCAAAGTTCCTTCTGTCGACACCAATGTTGTCAAACCCGCCCAGTTTTCCATTTACATCGAGCGCAGTGATTCCATTCGTTCCAACGGAGTTGATTTTACATATACGGATGGTACTGCCGGTCCCGGCATCTGTGCCATTAACCCTTCCGCCGGTCCGGTCGGAACTTACGTTGAATTGCACGGCGAAAATCTCGGTTCCGCGGCTTCGGGCAATCAAGTCGTTTTTGCCAATGGCCAACCCGCCGATATCCAATCTTGGCAAACCAATAAAATTGATATAACCGTACCGGCTCAAGCCATCACCGGCTCCGTATTTGCAACCGTTTCCGGTTCAGATACCAATAGTATGCAGTTTGCGGTAGCCGATTGTCGTGATGACTCTACTATTTGTTCGCAAGGACAAACTTGTTGTCCCAATGGCACTTGTGTTGATGGCTCTTGCTCGCAACAGAGTTTCTCGGCTTTATACGGCTGGCAATTTTCCACGGGCATCATCCCCAAAGCTCCGCGCGTAGTCGAGTTCTGCGATTCTTCGGCTTCAGGCACGCAATTGCCTTCACCTACTCCCTACATCAATCACAAAGGCGGTGATCAAGTTTGCGTCAGTGCCAAACCCGTCATCGGCGTTTTGTTTGACATGCCGATCCAATGGCCGCCGGCGCAAAATCCGGGTAATCTCTTCAGTCTCAAAAAATGTACCGGAACCGGCGCTGATCCCTGCTCCAGCTTGGAAGATGTCGCTATCACCGTTCCCAACATGATTGCGGGTGGAGATCCTTACGTTTATTTTCAATCTGTTAATAATTTGGAGCCGTCCACAACTTATTATGTTTTTGTGAATCGCGAAATCAGATCCGCGGATTTGCAATACGGCACCACGATGGATGAAAACACCGCTTGTCCCGAGCCGGGTTTGGGTTACTGTTATCGTTTCCGCACCAGATCCGATACGGGTCCGTGCGCGGTCGGCAAAGTGTACGTAAATCCTTGGCGTGCTTATGTCGAAGGTAATGAAGAACAGAATTTTGAAGCTTTACCGGCCATCCAAAATGCCGAATGTACGATGGTTGATTGTGCGGGTTTTGATTTTAATTGGAGTACTGATCCAATCTCCAAAGCCTGGATGAAATCATCTCTCACTCCTTTCGCTTGCAAACAGACCGTTGTTTCCGGAGATCAAGAAGCCGTTAATCCTCCGGTTAAGGTCAGCGCCGTGGAAAGTTCATCCAATCAGCAAGGTTTGGCGGATTTGTTTATTCAATACATAGTGCCCAAAGTTGTTGACCAGTTCCCCGAGTGCGATACGGCTTGTTCAAATATCGTTCTTTGGGCGCAAATGAATACTTCGCTTTGGAGCGATCCGCCTCCGGCCGGACTCAACACCGTCGAACTGCCCGATCCCATTAAACCCGGTAATTATTACAAAAATGTAAAAGTGTTCCGTTGCGCAACCGAAAATTGTTTTGATGCCGGCTTGTCCGAGATTTCCATCAAAGTCAAGCTCGAGCCTCAATCGCCCGTAACCCAATATCAGAGCATTCCTTACAGTTTTATTTCCATTACACCGATACAAGATTTGGCGCGCGGTACGTATTACAAAGTTTGGTTAAATGGAGGAGCCGGTACTCCGATTACCACCAAACACGGAGTGGCATTACCCGAACCTGTTTCTTGGCAATTCCGCACCCGTCTTGATAACGAGCAATGCCAACCCGATTCCGTTCAAGTCTTGCCCGGTCAAAAGATTCAAAACAGAATCTATGATCGTCAGCTTTTTACGGCTAAAGTTTTCAGTCAACCGGATGATTGCCGTGTCGATGGTCAAATGCTCAAAATCAATCAAGCTTTTGATTGGAGTTTTACCGATCCCGCCCAACAAGTCGCTTCCTATCTCATTCCTTCCATAGATACCGGAGCGGTTTTGCCGCCCGGTTGTTCTTCCAATTGTTTGGCGCGCGGTTCCAACGGTGTGTTCGGTAAAATAGCCGTTTGCGGAAATAATGTCGTCGAAACCACAGATCCTAATTATTGCCAAGGAGGCACAACACCCGCCGGTCAATCTTGCGTATTGTTACCCATGGAGTCCGGCGCCGGCGAGCAATGTGATGGCGGGCCTTTATGCAGTATCAATACTTGCTTATTGCAACCCGTATCCGGCCCCACTTGCGGTAATGGAGTTGTGGATTATTCAGCCGGCGAAATGTGCGATCCGAGTACTCGTTGTTTTGACGCAGTCAATGATCCTGCTTTGGAGGGTACCGTATGCTTGAGTCAAACTTTGGCCGATGCTTGCGTCGCCGCCGGCGGAACATGCGAAAAACGGGATTATCAAGGTTGCAGTGTCAATTGCCGCAACATGGGATCATCTTCCGAGCCAACCTCTTTCTGTGGCAATGGCGGTACTCCGGGTGCCGGCGAAGATTGTGATCTCGGTGCCGATAACGGTAAAAGCGGATGTTCCAACAATTGTTTGCATATCGGCTCCTCTCCTTCTGTGGTTTCGGTTTGCGGCAACGGTGTTTTGGAAGCCGGTGAAACTTGTGAAGCTCCGGCTGTGGGCCAACCTTTGCCGGCTTGGTGCGATTCCGTGCGTTGTATCAAACTGGGCAACGTCTCATGCGCTTCCCCAACTTCTCCGGGTTGTTGCGGTAATAATGTTATTGATGATGGTGAAGAATGTGATGACGGCAATAAAATAGCCGGTGACGGTTGCGGTATCAAATGTTTATTCGAAGGTTCATCGTGGAAATATCCAACTCCCAGTTTTTGCGGTGATGGCATAGTCGGCACGGGCGAGCTTTGCGAATCCGTCAGACACACCACGGGCGCGGCGGTTAATAATGCCGTTGCCGGTATCGGCGATGGCTTGTCGGACCCCGTCCAATTGGCCGTTATCGATCCCGGACTCGGAACTCCGGATCCTGTTACAAAAGTGATTCAAATCGAATTAGCCTGCACTTACAGCGGGGTTACGGGTAATGCCATCTATGGCGTAGGTTGCGGTAAAACCAAAGAATCTGATTGCGAACCCGGTTTTGGCTTGGATGCAAACGGCTGTTGCGCGCCTCGTCCGGCTTTTACGGCCAGTCCGGCTCCGTTCCCGTCCGGCAACAACAATAATCAAGGTTTTTGCCGTAATGTTTTAATTGAAGTTAATTTTGCCGAGGCTATGGACATACAGTCTGTGCTGGGTAACTTTACCATTGCCAAAGAAATTGCGGGCAATGATTGTCCCGCCGGTTCAACGCCCTTGGCCTTAAACGAGCCCTCTAAAGGTTTCTGGGGTTGGGTCGCCAATAAATGGCATGAGTTGGTTAGCTGGGTTAAGGGCGAACCCGCTTACGCTCTTTACTGCACCAATACCGTACCCGGTACTTTGGTTGCCAAGGGCACCTCCACAACCGCTTTTGTCTATCGCTTAAGCCAAGCTTTGGAACCTGATACTAATTATATAATCCGTTTCGAAGCCGATCCCAAAGCCGGTTCGGCCAACGATGACAACCAAAAACAAGGTATTCGCACCAAGCGCGGAGTTGTCGGTTTTGCGGATGCGGGCGATAATATCTTACAAAACAATTGGCAATATACTTGGTGGTTTAAAACCGGCAACGATATTTGTCGAGCTGATACCATCTTAATCGAGGATGTGGGCAAGAGCGATCCGGCCGAAGATTACAGCCCTTTCTATTTTGCGGAAGCTTTTGAAGAACATTTGTTTATCGCCACGGCTCAATCAATCAAAAACGGATCCGCTCAATCCATCGCACCCATTCAAGGATTATATGAATGGCTCTGGCAACCTTGGGTTATCAACAACCCTGAAATCGCTTTAACCAACGATGATACGGCTTCCTATACCCAACCCGCCACTCAATCCGCCATTCGCGTCAGTGATAAAAGCGGTTATGCTTGGGTATTCTCATCCTTAAAAATTACAGTTGACACTCTTGGTCCAAACTCCACCGCCGGTTCGGTCGTTAGCAATTCCAAACCCATTACTGTCTTTATTTGTGATAATCCTTGGCCACCACGCTTAAATTCCAGGTTCGAGCCTTTCCGCGACGCGGACAATTCGATTGTTCTAAACTACTCCGATCTTTGGTTGGCCAATCTATACTCCGATCTTTATACTGCCGCACCCACCGGTCCCTTCTTCAACTTCCAAACCATATACTGCCGTGATCACGAAAACGGAGTCATGCCGTCCATCAACCCCAAATACATCCCCTTATCCCAATCCGATTCGCAGGCCGGTATTTTGCGCCAATATTTGTTCACCTATGAAGAAGCCGCTTATAAATCCGATGGTATCGGCATCCGCGTCTATAAAAATCCTTATAAAGACACGCCCCTCGAATGGTATCGCCGTCAGGGTTTCTTGGGTAATCCGCAATCCATAATTGTGGATGGATATCCGGCAATTCGTGATGGAGGTACGGTTTATATTGGCTTCCCCAACACCTATAGCCGCAACGAAAGCATCTATCCCAATATTTTGGTCATGTCGCACAACATTGGTGCATCACCCGTAACTGAACGTATTTTTGACAGTCTTTTATCCAATTTCGCTTTCAACATCAATTTCAATTTTGATAATGGTAATGTTTGCGTAGAGGGCGGTGAAACGGGTGTAAGTTCGGGTGAGGTCTACGTGGATCCGGCAACCGGCGGCCCTGTGGTTTGCGTCTCCGATTACGACTGTCTCAAAGTTGATAATTCTCCGGATCCCAAATTAAGATGCTCCAGCTTTAAATATAAATTACAGCACGATATCAAACGTTTGGCTGATTTCAAGGATATTCAAAAATCCATGGATGCTTATTATGGCAAAAACGGTCGTTACCCGGTTTTAGCCGAAGGCAGTTATCAAAAAACCCGCACCAATTCTCTTTGGCCGTCTTGGCAAGAAACATTGGGTGCCGAGCTGGGCATTACCATGCCTATTGATCCGGTTAACCGCTTAATCACCTGTGGCTTGTGCAAACCAAGCAATAATCCGGCCGCGCAAAGCACGATTCCCTGTGCCACAAGTAACGATTGCGCCGAAGGATATTTCTGCGAAGCTCAAGATGGTTTTGATCCGGCTACTTGCTGGAGTGCGGATTTGCGCCAATTCATGTGTCCGTACATGGCCGCCGATGGCAGTCAGCCGGTTATCGAATACAGCCCTTACGGTGCCGATGAACCATTCGCCCCGTCGCGTTTTTACTCTTACCGCTCTTTTGATGGAGGTAAACGTTTTGAACTTGGAGCCAATTTTGAAATCTCGCCCATGGCTTATATCTACTCCAACGGCAATCCTCAAAAAACCGATTCATGGTGGGAGGCTCCGTATTTTGTGGAATTAAGATATTGTAAAACCGCCAACCCGATTTCCAATGGTCGCTGGTGTACCTCAAACGATGATTGTAAGCCTTGTATGGATCCGGCTTCCGCTTCTTGCACCGAACCGGCACCGGCCAACTCCTGCCAACCCGCCGGGTTCCGTTATCAATTTAAAAACATTTGCAACAACGATACAACCGGCGACAGCAGTGTCTGCGGTGATAAAGTCAAAGGCATGGTTTGTTCCGACGGTCCCAAAGTTTATCAAGCCTGCTCCGGCAACGCCGATTGCGATGGTTTTGCTTGTGAGTACGAATTCTGCGAACTTGGCGATACCAAGTTAACAACTTGCGATTACTCTTCCGCGGGCGCGCAAGACGGCTTTATGCTCACTGTCTGTGAAGATTGCAAACGCTATGTAACCGATCCCATCCTTTCAATTTGCCAACCCAAACTCAAATGCGGTAATGGCCGAATCGATGGCTATTGCGGAGGTGTAGCCACAGCCAATGCCTGTACCAAGGATGCGGATTGCGCAGATGGTGTAGCTTGTGTTTTGCAAGAAACTTGTGATGATGGAGTTTTAAACGGTACTTACGGTCATTGTAATGTCGGCTGTACCGGCTACGACAAATATTGCGGCGACGGCCAACTAAGCCCCGGCGAAATCTGCGATCGCGGTTCGGATATCACCTTTGGCAACGGAGCTTATTGCGCCGCACCCTCCATGTGTTACGCCGGCACCTCCGGAGCCGCGCCATTGTCTGTAACCTGCGGTCTGGGTTGCCAAGGCATAGCTCCTTATTGCGGAGACGCCAAAACCAACGGCCCCGAACAATGCGACGGCCAAGTCGCTCGCACGATAAGCGCTATCTGTTCAGATGGTCCAAGAAAAGAAATGCCCTGTCAAAGCGATGCTGATTGTCCCGATGCTGACTGTGGCCCTTCAATTGAAATGACTGCGTCCGAAGCGGATTCATATGAATCTTGCGCCGACATCACCCAAAGTAGATGCGCAGGAGCGGCACAAGTTTGTTTAACTGATGCTGAAGCTTCAGCTTTGCAAACAGGTGTCTATTTTAAAAACAACCCCACCGCTTATCAAAACTATCAACTTTGCACATCTGATGCCGGCTGTTCAGCTAATGAAAAATGCATCTCATTGTCTTTAGGAATCGAATGCTTAAACGATGCACAATGCTCTAATACCCTTAATCCTGGTGTTTGCCGCGAATACGGCACCGAGCACGTTCGTTCTTGCCAAGCTCCGGGAACGGTAAATCAATGTAAATGGGAGCCTAAATGGAGTATTTGTAAAATTGCGCATTTTTGTGGAGATGGCGTAATTGATCAGGGTGAAGAATGTGACGACGGCTCGAATAATGCCATCAACAAAGCATGTCTGCCAACCTGCAAAAAGAATATTTGCGGTGACGGTTACATGCAAACCAATGTCGAAGAATGCGATCATGGCAGTAATAACGGCAAAAATGAGTGCGATGCTTCATATGGTTCAACCTGCAATGATTGCAGTTTGCAATGTAAAATCGTTGCCATGGCCGGAGGTTATTGCGGTAATGGCATCAAAGAACCCGGTGAACAATGCGACGGCAATATTTTAATCGAGCCTAAAGCGTTTACACCCGTTACCGATTACATAGTCGGCGCCGATCTTACGGCAACCGACGCTTCATCTATAGCTTCCAAAAAATACATCGGCACACTCTGCGAAAATCCACCCTGCCAAGTCATGCAAGATCTAAACGGAGCCCCAACTGATCTCACTTGCCAGCAATTGGGCTATGATTTTGCTTCCAATAGCGATTTCAATACCGCGATACTTGTAACCGATTGGACTGAAGCTGAATTTTCGGGAGGTGCGGGCTATGTCCCCAAAGGGGCAGAGAATATGTTTTGGTACGAAGCTCCGGGTAGTATAGTTTCCGGCTTCCTAAATCTTACCGCAGATACTCGCAAAAATAATTTACTCAACAAAATCCTCTGGGATTGTGATTTACTGCATGATGTGGATCCCGGTACTACTTTGAATTTGCAATGGAAGCCTCAAGACCAATGGCCGACGCCGTTTGATTTCCGCCAATGCGTAAATCTATATGGTATCAATAACGGCTTCAGAATGGTTTCGGATGCCAATTCCAAGCCCGCATGTTCAACGGATTGTAAGCCGGCATCTTGTGGACGTTGTTCCGATGAGGTTGGCGATGGCGAAATCTTTGGCTATGTCATGGATCGCATTTGGTTACAGCCGGTTCCAACCGCGCGCGTTACTTTGCAATATCGCGGAGTGAATGTCGATCAAACCATGACTGATCAAAACGGCAAATTTATATTTAAAAATCTAAGTACGCGCGGTGATTGCAACCAATTCCGTTTGGTTATCGATAAGTACGATAACAATATTTGCACCGAACTTTCCGGCAATCGCCCGGCCGAAGGTTGTCTGCGCGACATGGCTCTCTCTTTCGATCGAGCCGTTGACGAAGGCAAGAATGGCGGTTACTGGTCTTATACCACCGAAAACTTCTCCATTGAAAATTTCCCCTATAAAGAAATGCTGGGCATGATTTACATTTATCCGCGTCCGGCTAAAGGCGAGGGTTATGTAACTTACGGTCGTCCGCAATTGTTTACCGATGAGGCTTGGCAAAGGGTGAAAGATTGTCAAAACAGCGGAGATAAGGGATGTCTCTTGAGTAACGTTTCCGCATCTTTGCCGTGGACCAAATTCTGGGCTCCGCACATCGTCTGGCCCGAAAATCAAGCGCGCCTACATCCTTGGAGCGGAAGCGGGGTATTGCCTTACAGCGAAAGCGCCATCGGTACTGCGGGTTGGGATTTGTGTACTTATGATCAGCGTGGTCTTGATACCCAGCACTCAACCAACGGGGGCAAAATGCTGTCTTGCGCCCGCGATTACAATTGGATGAATCAAGGCAGTCTTAATTTATCCGCTCCGCCTTATGCCGGCATGGCTTGTCCTTCTTTGCTGTGGGACTTTGATAAAACTACGGGTTGTCCGGTCGCCGGCACAACTCTATGTAAAGAGCAGTGTATTACCGCCAAAGGTTTCTGGAGTTTGATATACGATTGGACGGGCATGACATTTTCGGGCGATCAGTGTGATGCTTATTGCAAAGTCGGAACATCTTGCCCGGCAACGGTTCCCGCTTCCCAGCTTACTGCTTTTAACAAATGTCACCTTGGTGTTAACAACGCCCAAACAACAGGCTTCTTCCGTTATCAAGACGTGCTTGATTTAAACGAACCCATCAACATCTATTTCTCGGGAGGCGAATACGAGCCTATTCGTGGAGAGTACTATTATACGGCACCATTAACCTCCGCCGAATTTGATGCTTGGTCCAGAGAGACCAATCCGCAAAAACCCGCCGTCTACGCCTCTTTGCCCGATCTGCCCGTCCGAGCCTTATCTTGGCGCGAAGTCTGGGCCAAAACCAATGTTAAAGTTTACGTTACAACCGACAAAGGTATTTACGCGATTACACCAACCGGAGGCAATACACGTGCGGATTTCCGCCGTCCTTTCTGGCACATCGCCAGCATCGGCACCAATGGCGAGGTTGGTATAGCTAATTCTTGGCGCAGTGTCGCTGATTTGGATTTGCCTAAGAACAGCTCTGGTAATTTCTACTATCCCGATACGCCTTTGTTTGGCGATATAAGCGATACGAAAACCGCTCTGCGTCCGCAAGGCATGGGTTGTTGGAATATGTTCGGTGCAGCCTGTCAACAAGTTAGCGGCATGCCTTGGACTCTCTCCTGTTTGGCCAATCAAGATAAAGGAATTCTTAATTATTTCGCGGCCGCCAATGCACAGCAGATCCAGCAAAACAGCACGGCTCAACAAAACATCTGGACTTTGTATTTTAGTCGCCAGCCCGTTGTTAATGATACCGCGGTCTGTGGAATCAACGAATCAGCTGTAAGATATAATGCAATCAACTGGTAATATGTCCAATAAAGCTTTAGCAATTTTAGGAATAGTGGTCGCCGGCATAGTCATTATCGTCGGAACGATTTGGTATCTGCGCGGTCGCGATTCCGGAATTCCTCTGTACAATCCTTTTTCGGCAAGTCAAACACAAACCTCCGAATCCGCGCCATTCGTTCCATCGGATTACTCCTCTCCGGATGACGGCGCTCCCATACCCGCTCCCGAAACCGATCCCTCCATAATAACTCCCATAACGGTTCCTCCTTCACTCTTAGAATAACTAAATCAACCAGATAGTTATAACGTCATAACGTCATAACGTCATAACGTTGTAATGTCTTCATGTAGCTTGTAACATGTAACATCAAATCCGAAGCTACTCAACTCGTTAAATACGTTACGAACGTTATAAACGTTACTACTAATATCAATTTTTCCCTATGTTCGACGCCCCATCAAATTTGCCGGTAGAACCATCGGCACCTCAAGGTAAAGATTTGCAAAGCCCACCGCCCATGCAACCCGCTGAACCGCAAAAGATGCAGGGCGGCATTAATATTCCCGGAACCAAAGAGCCCGAAGACATGTTTGCTGATATAAATGAACCGACTCCGGCTTATTCAGCTCCGGTTCCGGCTATGGGTCCGCCTCCGTCAAAATCCGGCATGGGTAAAAAAATCGCTCTTGGGATTGCGATTCCGGTTTCGGTTGTCGCTTTGGGCTTGGGTGGTTATTGGATTTTTACAACCTATTTCAGCTCATCTTCAAGCTTGGTTTTGTTGGGCGGGGATCAGACCGAACTTCCGTCTTCGGTACCGATTACATCTGAACCGGTTGGCGATGTTCCGCCATCATCTCCGGTCGAAGCTCCGGATGAGGATCGCCTCGCCGCTTCGCAAGCTTCCATGGCGTTATTGCGTGCACAAGCCGAGCAAGAAGCCGCGGCTCTGGAAAATGCCACAACTTCGGCCATGAGCGATCAGGATTTTGCCGCCATGTTCGAGTCCGGCACAACTACAGCCCAAGCCGATCCGGAAACATCTCTAGCCGATCCGGTGGATGACTCTATGATTGTTATCCCGGACGTTGCCGTCAAAGGTGTCGACGCGGATGGCGACGGGTTAAGCAACTCCGAAGAGTCATTATTGGGTGCAGATCCTAACAATACGGATACGGATGGAGATGGCTACCAAGACGGTTCCGAAGTATTGTCGGGTTACGATCCCGCAAAGGCCGGAGCGCTGTTGGTTGATTCTGCTTTAATCAAGCGTGAACGCATCGGCAACGCCATGTTTAATTTGCCTTCTGCCTGGACGCGCAATGCCGGTCCCGCCGGAACCGTGGTTATTTATACGGGGACTCCGGCCGGTATAAACATCACTATGCAAACTTTTGCCGAATCATCCGGTTTGTTGGATTGGATTATCGGTAATAACCGTGGAACAAGCGCCGCCGATTATCAAACCGCCCAAAACAAGAGCGGTGCCGATGTGGTATACTCAAAAGACAGGCTTACGGCTTGGTTGTTGATCGGCAATACGGTTTATACATTGCGGTATGCACTTAACAATACAAATGTAATGGATTTTGAATCCATCTTTGAATACATGATAATGAGTGCCGTGCAGGCGCAATAAATGTTATGACCGACCAAGTAACAGCAATCAACAATATGCCGGTAGAAGCGCCGGCGGGTAAAGCGCAAATACATGTCATACCCGCTCAATTTTACGGAGCGGCATTAAGAACAAAACTGCAAACCTCCAAAAAATCCGAGGTGTCGACGGTTGCCGGTGCGCCAACAAAAAAATCCGGCATAGTGCCTGTGCTGTTGGCTTTGTTTTTGCTGTTGATCTTGGGAGCCGGTGGTTACTTTGCCTATCTTAATCGCGACAAGCTTTTCGGTGCTCCGCCTTCCGATGATACGTCCGCTGTTGTGATACCCGAAACCAAGCCCGAGGATATTCCACCTCCACCTCCGCCTCCTCCTCCATCAGCTCCATCCGGTCTCACCGCAACATCAACCAACTCTCGCAGTGTAACTTTAACATGGTCGGATGCATCGGATAATGAATCCGCTTTTCGCATCGAGCGCCGGCCTGAAAATCAAACCATTTATTCTCGTGTTACCGATCTGCCTCCCAATAGCACGACTTTTCAAGACAATTCGGTTCAGGCCAGTTCCACCTATTATTACCGTGTCATAGCCCGCAACGAACAAGGCGAGTCCGAGGCCAGCAACGAGGCAATGGTCCAAACCTCCGCACTGCCCCCGCCTCCGCCAACCATCGAACCATTACCTCCGGCCGGCTTGGATACTGATTCCGACGGCATCACCGATCTTGAGGAAATGCTTTTTGGTACCGATGCACGCAATCCGGATACTGATTCGGATGGCTTTTTGGATGGTAATGAGGTTTTCAACCTCTATAATCCCAACGGCCGAGCTCCCGCCAAATTAATGGATAGCGGTTATGTACGTACCGTTTCCGGTAATATCGGTTGGCAAATGACTATTCCCAAAGATTGGAACCTTACCATTGATTCTCCGGATGGTTCCCAAGCTTCCATAGCCTCAACACAAGGCGAGGCTTTTGCTATCACAGTGGAAGATTATGATAACAATCAAAATATAATCGATTGGTATATGGCTCAATATCCGGATGTGGATAAAGCCATGATACTTTCATACAAATCCAAGGGCGGATACGAAGGCATTATCGGCGCCGATTTATTAACAACTTATATTCCTTGGAATGGCAAGATATTCATTTTTACATATCAAATGAATAAACAGTCTTTTATTAACTTCCGTACCGTTTACTCAATGATGCTTAATTCTTTGGAACTCACAGGGCTGACACAGGCTATCGTTCCGGCCGGAACCGGACAACTGCCCTTTGAACCCGCCGCAACCGTTCCAGGTGAAATAACACAACCCGTATCTATCATGGAATCCGGATCTTCCGTGTCTCCCGATGATATCTTTAATCTACAAAACCCAAGTGAAAATCCATCTACGGAAACGGAGTAGCCGGCACTGTAAGCAAAGTTAATCAGCATGAAAACAAATAGTACTAAAATCGAAATTCAAATTAAAGGCAAAATTCCGGCCGGTTTTTCCGAATCCGGCATCAAGGGGATTATCAAAAAAATATTGATTTCAGGAAAATTATCCGCCGAGAGCATTGGGATAGCTTTTGTGACTGTGGATAAAATTGCAGGTTTGAATAAAACATATCGCAAAATCAACAAACCGACCGATGTTTTATCTTTTGCTTATCATGAATCCAAAAATCCCCGCCATAATATCGAAGGGGATATCATTATTTGCACCAAATACGTCAAAGATGATTGGGTTGGAACGGATATAGATTTTACGACGCAAATTAAACGCCTGTTGATCCATGGTATCTTACATTTGGCCGGTTATGATCATGCTCATGATCTTGAAGAAAAGAAAATGTTTGCTTTGCAAGAGAGGTTGCTGAAAACTTTATGAAAATTTTAAAATTACTTCTCAAGAGTTTTAAAAATGCTTGGCGCGGTTTATTAACAGCCTTCGCCGAGGAGATGAGTTTTCGTGTGCAAATCATTGCGGCTATCGTAGTGGGCATATTGTTATTATTACTGCCATTGGAAAGATGGGAGCGTTCGCTTCTTATACTATGCATTAGTGCCGTGCTTGTGTTAGAATTGTTGAACAGCATAATTGAGCGGTTTGTGGATATGGTTAAACCGCGGGTGCACGAGTACGCACGGGTCATTAAAGATCTGTCCGCGGCCGCCGTGTTGATTATGGCCATAACGGCAGTTATTTTGGCTGTACTTATTTTTTGGCCGCATATTTACTTGCTTACAAGCTTATGAAAGAGCATTTGATCGTTGGGTTGGACATTGGTTCTTCGGCAATACGCATCGTAGCCGGCCAAGTCTCTGCGGGTAGCAATGAATTGCAGCCTCTTTCTTGTATTGGCGCGGCCGAGACCAAATCCGAAGGAATCTCCAAAGCTTCAATCAGCTCTTTTGAGGATGCTGTTAGTTCCATTTCCGCTTGCCTCGATCAAGCAGAGCGAGTCATTGGCATTCCAATCGACGAAGTCTATGTCAGCATCGGCGGCACGCAAATCAACGTAACCGATTCCAAAGGCATTATTGGCGTCTCCAGAAACGATCAAACCATTCGCCGCGAGGATGTTTTACGCGCTACCGATGCGGCTCGCGCTTACGCCCAAGTGCCCAACTACGAAATTATCCACGTTTTGCCTCGTAAATTTTCAGTTGATAATCAAACCGATATTAAAGATCCGGTTGGCATGCAGGGCATGCGTCTGGAGTCTGAAGTTAAAATCGTTCAAGGTCTTTCCAATCATTTACGCAATATTACCAAGGCGGTTTTTCGCACCAAGGTCGACATAGTTGAGCTTGTTTACTCGCCAATGGCCGCCGCCGAAGCCGTAATGAGCAAGCGCGCCAAAGAGCAGGGCGTATGTGTAATCAATTTTGGCGCCGCAACCACCGGTCTTGCCGTCTACGAAGAAAACGAGCTTGTTCATGCGGCCACTATCCCTGTAGGCGCCGATAAAATCACTCACGATATAGTTTATCTCTTACGCACCTCTTTCGAAGTTGCCGAACGTTTAAAACGCGCTTGCGGCAATGCCAATTCCAAGGCATTGGAAAAGGATGACATAGTCGATCTCAAAGATTATGGAGCCGAATCCAGCGAAAAGGTACAATTACGTTTCGTGTCCGAGGTTATCGAAGCCAGAGTCGA
>CAZXFK010000006.1:0-1747 GCA_964640115.1 uncultured Gammaproteobacteria bacterium | reverse complement strand
ACATCGGCCGTTCCGGTCTTTTACCTGCAGGCATCATAATCACGGGCGGTGGAGCCAAAATGCCGGGTGTAACTGAAGTTGCCCGCCGTGTTTTTCATCTACCTGCATCCGTAGGCGCATCGGCTTTGGACAGTTCCATTCCCGAGTTGATCCAGGATCCATCCTTTGCCACAGCGGTTGGTTTGGTTCAATGGGGCTTCGAGGCCGAGCGACAAGATCAATCCGGTTCCGGTATGAGCGGTAGCGGTAAAGTGAGCTCTTTATTATCCAAAGCCTCGGATCCACTCAAAAAAATCTTCAAAAGTTTCATGCCCTAAGCAAGAGTTTAACAGTGTTTTTTAAGGAATCAGCTCATCCAAAGCTGATTTTTTGTTGTGGATAAGTAGCGCAAATAAAACACATATTTCGCTTGACGCATACATTGCGGATGGGTAAGCTCATTACACATAAAGAGCAATTTTTTAGCTCAACAGACAACACTTTGTCTAACAATGTTACTCATTATATGCCAGAATTTAATCCAGATATTGAAACATCAGCCAAAATAAAAGTAATTGGTGTTGGCGGATCCGGCGGGTCTGCTGTTAACCGCATGATCGAAGCCAAAATACGCGGGGTTGAGTTTATGGTTATGAATACGGATGTTCAGGCTCTGCATGTTTCCAAGGCCGGTAAAAAGATTCAGTTGGGAAAAACCATCTCACGAGGTTTGGGCGCGGGCATGGATCCCGAAATTGGCGCCAAAGCTGCCGAAGAAAGTTCCGACGAAATCCGCGAAGCCATCAAAGGAGCGAATATGGTTTTTATCACCAGCGGTCTTGGTGGCGGTACCGGCTCCGGTGCGGCTCCCAAAGTTGCCGAAATCTCTCGCGAGCTCGGCATCTTAACGGTTGCGGTCGTCACCCGCCCGTTTCAGTTCGAAGGTTATCAACGCAAAATGATCGCCGATGCCGCTCATGGCAGACTTTCCGAACAAGTCGATACCATAATTACCATCCCAAATGATCGCATTTTGGATATCATCGATCGCAAAACTTCCATCATGGATGCGTTTGAAATTGTTGATGATGTTTTGCGCCAAGGCGTGCAAGGCATTTCCGACATTATTTCCATTCCCGGTTTAATCAACGTTGATTTTGCGGATGTCAGCTCAATCATGAAAGATAGAGGATCGGCTTTAATGGGTATCGGCAAAGGTACCGGCGAAAATCGCGTTGTGGATGCGGCTAAGTCTGCCATCGCCTCACCTTTGCTCGAAACTTCCATCGATGGCGCCAAGGGCATTCTGTTTACAGTCACAGGCGGAGTCAACCTGAGCATGCATGAAATCAGCGAAGCTGCCAAAGTCATCAATGATGCCGCCGACAAACAAGCGAAAATAATTTTCGGCGCTATTTTGGATGAAAACATGAAAGATGAAGTTAAATTCACTGTCATCGCCACCGGTTTTGACGATCGTCCCATAGCTCCGCAACGCTCCGTTATTGCCGGAGGCACCTATGTTCCCGATCAACCGATTGAAAAAGTAAATTTTCAAAGGCCTATTCCGCAAGCTCAACAACCTGTCAGTCATTATTCCGAAACCAAATATTCGGATGAGGTCGAACCCGTAAAAGACAGACAATTTTCGGAACCACCTCAACATTCGATGCCTCAACAAACAGTTGTCGAACCGCAAAAAGACGCGCGCCCCGCTCAACATCAACCTCATATTCAGCCCCCCACTTACGCTCCCATGGCCAAAGAA
>CAZXFK010000005.1:3376-25648 GCA_964640115.1 uncultured Gammaproteobacteria bacterium | reverse complement strand
TCTGGATTCCACCGGATCAATATACCAAACCCTGCCTGTTTCTTTTTCTTTAACAAAATCTCCGGCATGATCACCGGCGGAAAAAGTCCAAGCTCTGGCTTCTGCGGATTGAATATTAACCGCAAATCCTAAAACCGTGGCCAAAATCAACACGGCTCCGACACTAAAATTACTGAATACTTTCATATTCCAATCATTATACAAAACACAGACATAACTGTCTAATCTGTTTTCTTGCGAATCAAAACCAACAAAAAAACTGCATCTGGACATTTCAGATATAATATTTTATAATTCCGCCCGTCTTAATCTTAAACAACAAATTAATTTAGCATCGCTCTTTTCAACTTTGTTGAAAAAAATATGAACAAAAAAATGTTTGCATTTTTGGCAATCGCCTTATTCCTTCCTTTCATAGCACGTGCCGCGGAGCACTCTTCTTCCACCGGTGGAGATGCACACGGCACCAGCCATGCAGTAATAGCATTGGCCTTCATTTCGCTGGTTGTCGTTCTGGCAAAAATCGCCGGTTCAATAGCCGAAAAATTTAATCAAGTTTCCGTACTGGGCGAATTATTGTTAGGTGTACTGTTAGGCATTCCTGTTTTATTTGGGATTTATTTTTTCGACAGTTTTAAAACTGATGAAATGGTATTGTTGTTTTCCGAATTCGCAGTAATTTTATTACTATTCCAAACCGGCTTGGAATCGGATCTTCACAAAATGAGCAAAGTCGGAGTACCTGCCATGCTCGTGGCCATTATCGGTGTCGTAGCTCCATTTTTATTGGGCATGTACGTTGTTGGCCCTTGGCTCATGCCCGGGTTATCAAATAACGCTTATTTATTTTTGGGAGCCACGTTAACCGCAACATCAGTCGGCATCACAGCTCGCGTATTCAAAGATCTGAAAATGCTTCAATCTCGCAGTTCGCAAATTGTATTGGGCGCCGCGGTCATTGATGACGTATTGGGATTATTGATTTTGGCGGTCGTTGCGGCCATGGTAACCGCCGGTCATGTCAGCGCCGGGCAAGTTGCTTGGATCGCAGGAAAAGCAATTTTATTCTTAGGACTGTCAATTGCCCTTGGTCGAGTATTAGCTCCGCATCTTGGCACCATGCTCTCCAAAGTTCGTGCCGACATTGGCATGAAAATGGCCATGGCTCTGTTATTTTGCTTAGGTTATGCATATCTTGCCACGTTGGTGGGCTTAGCGCCCATAGTCGGGGCTTTTGCGGCCGGGCTCTTGCTTGATCCTGTTCACTTTCACCGTTTCCGTTCCCCTCGTTTAATTCGCGACATCGAATCTTCAATCGAGAAATGCCAAGAGCAAGATACAAAATCCTGTCTCATGGAAGCCGTAGAGAAGCATCGTCATCGCCACGTCGAGGATCTGGTCGAAGGTATTGCTCAATGGATAGTTCCCGTCTTCTTCGTCATAACAGGTCTTCAAGTCAACCTTTCCGTATTAGCCAACGTCAATGTTTTGCTTGTTGCTCTTGGGTTAACTGTAGCCGCCATTCTAGGCAAACTCATCGCCGGTTTTGCCGCCGGTAAAGGCACGAGTTGGCTCGCTGTTGGAGTTGGTATGATACCCCGTGGCGAAGTTGGCTTAATCTTCGCTAATGTTGGTAAAGCTCTTGGTGTTGTAAACGATGAAGCCTTTGCAGCCATCGTTATCATGATCATCATCACAACAATTTTTACTCCCATGGTTTTACCCATGGTTGCCAAAATGCAATCCAAAACTTCCCCGGCTCCGGCAAACTGATCACGCAGGATGAACAAAATGATTTGAAAAACGTCCCCTAAACGGGGCGTTTTTGGTATTCAAATAGACAGTTTCCAAAAAATTCATCCGCTTCAATTAATACAATAATCATAACAGGCTTGACACTATGGTCAATTTCTGATAATTTTCACAATCAAGTTGCACCATACAATTCAAACTAAACAAGGAAATAATCATGTTGAGCTCACAGGCACTATTGGCGATCGCGAACTCTACAAGATTTTTGCTCCCCGGACAAACCGGAAAACTGATCATGCTCATTTTGGATCGTTCGGGATCCATGGGCAGATTCGGTGAAGCCCCTCTGCAAGCGGTTAACGAATGTATCATGACCATCAAAAACTTGCCCGGAGCCAACACAACTCTGGCCGGAGTTTGGACCTTTGCCGACATGGTCACGGAAAGTATACCTTGGCAACCTCTGCCGGAAATACCCATGCTGAACGAATATCAAGCCCAAGGAAACACCGCTCTTTATGATGCGGTTGGCGACGCATTGCATATGGGCTTGGAATTCCAAGAATTTGCCCAAAAAAAATACCAAATACGTATAGAAGTCGGTATCTCTGTCATTTCAGACGGCCTTGACGTTTGCTCCCGTACATCACGAAACCGAGTTTGCACTTTTGCGCAACATGCCCGCAAAGCGAAATTCAAACTTCAATCCATTGGCATAGGAATAGATCATCGTGAGCTGGCCAATCTCTTGGGATTCGAAACCGGCCACTCCTACACGGTTGACCCAACCCCGGACGGCGTTCACCGTGCAACCCGGCACACAACCCAGCTCTTCTCGGATCTGATCAACAAACACTGATCCCCGCCTCCTTTCGGAGGTTTTTTTCTTTTAAGCCTCTAGCCACTAGCTACCAGCCGCCAGCCAAACAATAACCCCGCAAAATTCACTTCGTTGATAAACGGATTATCCCTGCAAGTAAATTCAAATCTCGTATTGTATATTACGAATTACGAATGGATTACATTTTATCCCATGAGATAAAATGAAAGCTTGATTGCAAATTCGTAATTAGCGCAGATTTTAACCCTCCGAAGCTTTATGCCTAGAGGGTTCGTAATTCGTATTTTATATTTCGATTTTTTTAATTCTTTCAAACAACGGCTGATACAAATCCTCTCTTACATCAATGTCCAACTCATGTTTATTAATTCGATTAACGAAATCAACTTGTGAGCCGGATATTATCGCCAAAGGTTTTTGTTCGGCGACCTCTCCCATGGATAAAACCGCGCCCATAGCCAAACTATCAGCCACATCAACACGTGAATATTTCATAATTCTGCCAAAAATATCTTTTGAACCGATATAATTACGAACTCCTTTAAAACCCGCATAACCAAGCGACACTCCCACAATTCCGGCGCGAAGCGGCAAATATCTGCTATCTGTAATCAACACGCCCAGCTTATTTAATCTATGCTTTTTCATTAAATATTTACGCACTTGTCTCGCTGTTTTATAACTGTCCTTGGGCAACAAAATCGTCTTTCCGTTTGCGTTCGATTGATCCAACCCCGCCGATGACATGACCGTATTGTCCTTAATGGTTAACCAAGTATATTTTGTTTTCATTGCATACCGGCTTTCAGCTTTCATGACTTTTATTTTTTGTTTATCATCATTAATCAACATCACTCTTCCTTCCGCCAAAGCCACAATCTTCGAAGTTATCACAATCACATCCCCCTCATTAATCTTTTTGACATATTTATCAATAAAATCCGTCAAACTTTCGTTTGCTCGAAAAATCCCGGTTTTAATCGCTTTTATTTTCATAAATCAAAATACCTGGGACCTTTTTTAATCTTTATCCGTTTGATTTTTTCAAAAAGAGGCTGATACCTGTCATCTCTTATATCTATCAATAATTCTTTTTGATTAATTATATCTTTAAATTCAACGTCAGCATCTTCAATGATTGCCAAAGGTCGTTTCTCATCTCCTTCTCCCATAGCCAAAACCGCTACCGCCGCCAAACTGTCCGCAACATCAGTACGTGCTGACTTAATCGGTCTGCCAAAAATATCGGCTTTGCCTTTATGAAACTCCAAACCCTTAAAACCGGCATATCCCAAAGCCACACCCACAATCCCGGCTCTTAAAGGCAACAATCTGCTGTCTGTAATAAGAACTCCCAAATTCTTCAATTTAAATTTTTTCATTAATCGCCGCCTAAGATACTCCGCCGTCCTAAAACTGTTTTTAGGCAGTAAAATCAATTTACTGTTCGCATTGGATTCATCCACACCCGCCGCAGACATGACCATGCCATCCTTTATTGTAAGCCATGCATATTTTGTCCGCATGACATATTGGCTTTCTTGTCTGATGACTTTTTCTTTTGTGGTTTCATCCTCAATTTCCACAACTCGCCCTTCGGCCAACGACACGATTTTTTGAGTTATTGCCAAAATCGAACTTTCTTTCAGTTTTTTTACATTGGCAAATATAAAAGAAGCCAAATCATCGCCCTCGTTTAAAATTTTAGTTTTTATCGGTTTAATCAGCATTAATTACAATTAGACGCTTTTTTTAAATTGCTGTCAATCATCCGATTAAACAAAAAATAATAGCGTCGTAAAACCTATAACAAATAACGTATGCGCAATAATGGAAACTCTTTGAACATGAACTTTTATCAAAACCTTCATTAACAAAGCTGCTAACAAAAACACAACCATGTAAACATATACTCTTTTAACCTTGTCATTCAAGTTATCGATACTTAAGAAGCCAAACAATTTCATCTCTTTTGATTTGGCTTCACTAAAAATAAAGAAATCTTGCACTGATACATCGGGCGCAACTATTACAGCCGGCTGTACACTCGTATCGCCCTGTTCATCTTTAATTATCACCTGCATCGACTCACCGCTTTTATTATAATTTGTGGATCCGACAATTTCACCTTGCCAAACTTCCTCATCAATCTCTTTTTCCAGGTTTACCCACTCCGAACCCACCTGCACGGCAACACTTTTCGCATCATCAGTTGCCACCGTAACTTCATACGTTCCTTTTTCCACTTTGGGAGTAACTTGCGTTTTCGCCGTCTCCATCATATCAACTTTGGCGATCGTATCACTCTCATCTCCAAAACTGATACTTTCCGATGGTGGTGCACTTTCATTTGTAACCGTATTTAGCGCAACCTCTTCCGTATTAAGCTGATCTTCACCTTTTTGTTCTTCAACTGTTACAGTAGTGGTTGCGTTCTCCGTTGGAACTGTTTGAGTAATTGTCGTAGGTACTACCAAAGATGTCACCGGCGGATCCGGCTCTTTGGGTCTGCCAAAAAATTGCACCACAATGGTAGATGGATAACCGTCATATTCACCGTTAACAACCCCAACACCTATTTCCGTAAACTCTTCTTTCACTATATTGGCTCTATGCGTTGGACTGGCCAACCATCCATCATGCACTCCTTCAGCAGTTGTGTAATGAATCGCCAAATTTTCGCCGGCTTTTTCGTAAGCATAACCTTGCGCGCGAATAAAATACCAAGGCGTCAAACCTTCGGGGCTATTATGAGCAAAATATTGCTTATCAAGCATGTCTTTGGCTTTGACTTGAGCCGCGGCCGTCAACTTTGCGTTTTGTGTTAAACTCGACAACCCCACATTTGCACGGGTTTGATTGGTCAGCATGATAACATTCCCCGCCGTAATGGAACTTGAATACAAACTCGCCGATGGCAGAGCGATTGGAGCCGTAACAGCCAAAATCTTTAATAACAAAATAATTACACTATAACCCAAAAGCACGTTATGTTTTAAAACGTGTGGAACATGATTATTGCCTTCATGAGGTATAAAATGATCCCAAAAATGCCGGTGTACAACCTTAGTTGCCCGCACTGCTATATGGTGTTTTTTTAATACCTTTTTTGCCCTTTTCTTTTGAGGCATATTATTAAAACCATTATACCACATCCACCTGATTAAAGACTTACACTATAACAAATTATATTATTGTTTTTAACTAATTTAAGCCAAAATATCTCCTTTGACCATTGACAAAATGGCTTTTTTATGCTATGATTATTTGTTATTTGATCACTTCACGTCCAAAATACACAAACAAACCAACACTAATACGTTGGTTAAAAAATAGGAGACAGAAAATGTCGACAATCTTCCACATGGATAATTCCGAAAAAGCCGAACTGATCATGCCTCGCACGCATGCCGAGCGTCTCAAGACAACTTGCTTTCGTGGCAAGCGCTGTCGCAAGGCGGGCAATTTCTCAGCCTGGAACAACTTCGCAGAATTCTTGCAAGACGTCGAAGCAAGAGAGCTCATGCAAGTTGAAATCAAAAAGTTGATCGATCTTGGTGAGACAAATCAACATCACAGAATTGAGCTCGAATTCTCGCACGATGTGGGCTGGGATTCCTGCATCGACAAAAACGATCTCACACAAGAAGATCTCGAGGCTTGCGAAGAGCGTCCCTTGAACAAACACTCTTCCGCCTTGTTTGTCAAAGAAGGTGTGGTAGACTCGCCTCGAACCGAATTCGTCACCATGGTCGCCCAACTGATTTTTGACGGCCATTGGAAACTCATCGTCCGCACCCTCTACCCCGGTGCTGATTGCGGCAGACTCAGCGGTAACCTCACCGAAACCCAAAACCTGGTCTTCCTCTCCTGGGACAATCCCGGAGAATAATCGCCAACTTAAAAACCGCCCCCAACTTTCTTAACTCGGGCGGTTTTAAATTTATTCAACGCTTAATCGAGACTGAATAAAACAACAAATAAATACCCACCTAACTTTATTACCACCTTTATTATTTGTTATTTATTATTTGTTATTTTGATGTTCTACCGTCTCCTTCTCCCCGGCCCCGCAGCTCCATGCCCCACCGCTCTCCTACCCGGCCTTCTCCCTGATGAAGGTCGATCTTGCCCTGCCATTTGTGTAACAGGCAGATCCGGTACAGTTGAAACCGGCAAATACGAACGAGTAAACGCCTCAATCGCCTCAACTTCCTTACGCTGATCCGGCGAAGCTATGGAAATAGCTCTCCCCTCTTCTCCGGCACGCCCTGTTCGGCCAATGCGATGTACATAATCCTCGGCATGTTCCGGCAAATCATAATTTACAACCAACTCGATTCCTTTTACGTCCAATCCCCGAGCCGCTATATCCGTAGCCACCAATACTCTGTATTTACCGCTTTTAAATCCATCCAACGCCTCTCTTCTTTGAGCCAATGATCTGTCTGAATGAATTTCCGCCGCCGTATGATGTATTTTTTTCAATACTCTGGTAATTTTTCTGGCACCGTGTTTGGTTCTGGTAAAAACTAAAACCGAACCACGAAAATCTCTTAGGATTTTTTCCAATAGTTTAATTTTATCATCTCTGTTTACAACATAAAGCTCTTGCACGACTCTTTCCGCCGTAGTACCCGAAGGAGCGATCTCTATTGATACCGGTAATTCCATGTATTTACTGGCTATCTTCATAATATCCGGCGGCATGGTTGCCGAAAAAAGCAAAGTCTGTCTGTCTTTGGATACTGATTTTAAAATTTGATTGATTTGTGGTGCAAAACCCATATCCAACATTCTATCAGCTTCATCCAAAACCAAGACTTTAACATCTCGTAAATCCAAGGTTTTTTGCTGCAAATGATCTATCAATCTGCCGGGAGTTGCTATCAAAACATGAGGATTTTTCTTAAGATCCTTCAATTGCGTACTCATAGCCGCTCCTCCTATCAACAAAGCAGTCCTCAATCCTATTGATTTACCAACCAATTTAAACACTTCGTCAGCCTGAATAGCCAATTCACGTGTAGGTAAAACCACCAATCCTCGGCCCTTGATTTGCGATAATCTTTGTATCATTGGCACGCAAAAAGCCAATGTTTTGCCTGTACCCGTTTGCGCGATACCTATAACATCCTTACCCTCAACAGCCAGCGGAATAGCCTTTTGTTGTATGGGAGTTGGCGCCGTAAACTTAAGATCCCAAAGAATCTGTAACATCCTTGGCGCAATCCCCAACCCGTAAAATCCGGGTTCCATTTGTGTAACATTTTTCATACCAACCCAGCATACCCCAAATCAACCAAAAAGTCACTATCAAGCCAAATAGTACTGTGTCGTAACCAACTTAAGTACCGCGTCATAACGTCGTAACGTCATAACGTGCAAACCCATTCAACCCCGTTATAACGTTACGACGTTATGACCCCGTCATGCAACGGGGCAGGCCGTTACGACTAAGTATCAGTTCCCGGTTACGACGTTATGACTATTCGTAATCAGTTAGTAAGTTATCGTCTTATCGTACTCTGTCCCCAAAATTAATAAATTCTCCCAATCCAATAAAAACTCAGGATCCATATACAAATGCTCCATCGTTCTGGACAAAGCTGTATTATGCGACTTGTAATAATTATAAATACCCAATGGGTTCTTTTGTTCCGCATAATCACCCCAACCGGTTTCCATACCAACCGTTGCATACCAAGCCCGAACTTCCTCAAAACTTGCGTTAGTGACTACGACTTGACGCAAGTCATTATCTCCCACGGCATAATTGATTGTTGCCGCATTCGGATATGCCAAGTAACCCTTGGGATAATTAATCTCCTGAAAAGACAACTCTGAATACAAACTTTCTTGATCTCTCGATACGATTATGGAACGATGCGAAAAAGTATTATCCGCATGAGTTTTTGTATAATTCATGATTCTGGCTGTGCCGGAAACATAATCATGCATAAAATCCAATCTCGACTGCCAATCGCCAGAATTATTTGCAAAAAAATTCACCAAATCATCCATGCTCATGGTACTGGAAGCCATGTAACCATATTTACCGGTCATGATCACTTGAATACCTTCGGGATGCAAAAAAGAATCAATCACACCGGTATTTTTAGCATCAAAAAAATTATTCAAAATCGTCGAATAAGATCTATTGCCGATTCTGGCTATAGCCAAAGGATCCATCATGTTCATAAATTCCTCCATCTCCAATGCGTCATCCATTTCATAATTCAAAAAGAAAGCATCCGAAACATCACGAACCTCTTTGGCCCACTCTTCGCCATATAAAGCTTTCGCCACATCTTCATTGGCCAGCCAACGCAATTTATTATCTTTCAAAATAACATAAACCTTTGGATCCGTAACAATTTTTACCAACTTTGTACCCGGTCTGAAAGTTACATTCCCTCCAATCGGAACTCCGGCCAAACCCGCATCTGAAATTGTTTTTACCGTATCAAAATTTTCATACCAAGAATAATACACATCCTCATTGGGAAAAACATATCTTTTACCGTCGTGATAGTAATATACCGCCGCACCTGATGCTTTAATTAATTCTCCGGATTCAACAACTCCGGCAAAAACCTTTCCCGGCGCAAACAAAATAACGCCAAACAGCAAAACAATTGCTGAAATAAATATTTTTTGCATAATGATTATATTATAGCACACAAAAAAACTAAACAATATCTTATCTTTGTTTCTCTTTAAAAATTACCTCAATTATTAGCAATTCGATAAAAAACACTTAGCAAAAACAAAATCGTTCCGGTTAAAACTATAACCGGTCCGGTTGGCCAATCTAAAAAAATTGATGCAAAAAGTCCGACTAAAGTCATTAATATGGCAATAAACAAACTATATATTATTAACTCTTTAAATGATTTGGCATAAATCTTCCCAACAGCTGTAGGTATGATAATCATGGCGCTTACCAAAATAATACCCAATACCTTAATACCCAAAACAACAGCCACGGCAGTAATTACATACAAAATCAACTGCAATAAATCCACTTTGATACCGGCTAAATAAGCTGATTCCCTGTCAAATGACATCAAAGTCAAGCTCCGTCTCCAAAAAAGCAAAAAACCGATTACAATCATTCCCATTGAAAGTAAAATTAACACTTCACTGTTTGTAATGGCTAAAATATTACCAAACAAAAAACTCATCAATTCCGGTTGGTATCCCGGAGTTAAACTGATCAACAAGACCCCTAAAGCCATACCCGAAGTAAACAAAATGCCTATCGCCACATCGGATGTTAATTTAAATTTTTGCTCTAAAAAATATATTATAACTGCAAAAATTGAAGTCAAAATAACCGCGCTAACCATGGGATTAAAAGAAAAAACAATGCCAACCGCCACACCCGCCAATGAAGCATGCGCTATACCATCCGCAAAAAAAGCCATACGCCGCAATATAATAAACACGCCTAAAAATGAAAGCACCAATGCCAAAACAATTCCCGCTATAAAAGCCCTCTGTATAAAAGGATATTGAAAAATTTCCCACATAATCAATGTTTATGCTGTCTTATTTCCATATTTTCTCCATAAAGCTTTTTCATCACTTCATCGGTAATAGCCTCTTTGGTTACTCCGAAACAAATCAAATCACGATTTAAACAAACAACTTGAGTTGCGAATTTATAAACCATATTCAGCTCATGCGAAATTAAAACAATGGTTAATCCATGAACTTTATTCAAATGATTGATAATTTCATAAAAATTCTTTTCGCCTTCAACATCAATACCCGAAGTCGCCTCGTCCAAAAAAATAATTTTCGGATCATTCAAAAGCGCCCTGGCTATTAAAACTCTCTGTAACTGCCCCCCGGACAACTCTCCTATTAAACTCGATTCAAAATCAGTCATTTCGACCTCTTTTAAAGCTTGCACTCTACGCTCGTCATCTTTGGTATTTTTTTGAGATAATTCCAAAAATTCTTTAACCGTCAACGGAAAATCTTTTTCAACGGAAAATTTTTGCGGCACATAACCAATTTGATCTAAAACTTTATCCGTTTTTCTTCCTAAAATCCACACATGACCCTGATATTCAATTAAACCCAAAATCGCTTTTATCAAAGTGGATTTTCCCGAACCGTTTGGTCCGATTATGGCCAATATCTCACCCGGTTTTAAACCAAAGCTAACTTTTTTTACCGCTTGATAAGATCCGTAAAAGACATTTAAATCTTTAACCTCCAAAATAAAATTTTTATTGAAGGGCTGTTTTAATTGTTTTGGCATTGTACTTTAATAAATTTATATAACTATCTCTACCGTTAAATCCGCCAAGCGGATCCAAAACGTGCAGTTCAATACCCAAATCTTGCATAAACGGCTGTAAAGTTTCCGGTGATAATTGCGGTTCTGAAAAAACCGCTTTAATTTTATACCTATTGGCCGTATCGTACAAATCAGCCAGTTGCTGTGGAGTCGGTTCTTTTCCGGGTGAGGCTAAAAAAACTCCCACAACATCCAAACCAAATTCACGAGCAAAGTAATTCCAAGAATCATGAAAAACAATCAATTTATTATTTTGAATACCTGCCAATTCCTCTTGAATCTCAATTTTAACTTGATCAAGTTGCTTTAAATATAATTCAAGATTATTTTGATAATAAACGGCATTCTCTTGATCATACTCTATTAATATTTCAGCAATATTACTTGCAATGATCTTACCATTTTCCACTGACAGCCAATAATGCGGATCATAATCCGTTATTTCAACCCCCTGCTCATCATGATGATCATCCGCTTCATCGGCATGCTCGTGCCCTTCTTCATCCTCATGATGATGATCAAATTTAAAAGGCTTCTTCTCAATTCCACGATCTACGATAACAAGTTTTACACTATCGTTGAAAGATAAAATTTCTGATGTCCAATTATCCAATTGACCTCCTATTGCAAATATCAACTTAGTGCCTTGCAACATTTTTACATTAGAAGGAGTGAGCTCAAACGTATGAGGACTGCTCCCCGGTTTAACAATATTTACAACTTCCACCTTATCACCACCGATCATTGCGGTAATATCCGCTAAAGGAAAAATCGTAGTCGCCACGGTTAACTTGGCATCCTCCGTCTGCTGTTTAGAGTTGCTTATAAACAACCATATAATCAACCCGACCCCGCAAACAATGGCTAAAAAAAAGAAAAAGATTTTTTTCATATAATTATATTTTTGAAAGATAATAATGATTTTATGATAAAAAAATACAATCCACAATGGAGATAAAGCTATCAAATAATCACCCGCCCCTCCGCAATTATTTCCTCCGCAAAAACAACACATACTAATTCACACAATCAGTACAAACTCCGGTTAAAATTAATTGATGTTTAATTTGGTTAAAACCCTTGATTTTTCCAAACCCATGTTCGCAAGGCACGCACTCCATTTTACCGCACTTCATACAAGTAATATGATGATGCGCTCTGTTTGCCAAATAATACTTACTCACTCCTTGCACCTCTTCAAATTGCGCGGCTCCAATACTAGCCAGCATTTCCAAAGTTCTATAAACCGAAACCAAATCCACGCCAACCAATCTGGCATGAATCTCTTGAGCCGATTTTGGCTCATGGCTTGCTTGTAAAACTTCAATCACAGCCATTCTGGGCTTGGTAATTCTAAAACCCGCTTGCTTTAACTGATTTATAATCATGCAAGCATCATACCATATTGCAAATAATTTGCAATAAGCACTACTCCGATTCAACCAAACAACAATTTTACTGTTTGATCCCTCTTAATTTCAACATCACGTAATAATTTCCATCCGCGGCTTTTTCGTATTTGGGCACTCCCGAAGATGGCAAAAACGCTACCCCGCTTATTTGAGATTTCATCTTATTAAGTTCAGCTCGGGCAAATTCCTCCGCTCCATCAATACTCAAACCCGAACTTAAAGCAACCAAAATCACATCTCCTGCGCCCATTTCATTAACTCCAACCCGCAAATCTCCCAATAAACGCTTCTGAACGGATTCAGGTGAATTATCAACGCTTTGCTCCATATTCGCATCATGTGCGCTTGTCACACCTGCTTTTTCACCGCTTCCCGGCGCACAAGCTGTAGCACCCATGGCAATCGCCCCTGCAACCAATATTTCTTTAAACGGATTATCTAAATTTTTCATATAAATTTTTAGCAAATTATAATTTGATTATATACTCTATAACCTTTTTACACAAAAAAATTTCTTCCCCGCAAAATGGTATTCCTCCGATCGGATATGCTACAATCTTCATATATGTCAGATTTCATATTTTTCCAACCATTGCCCGAAATAACTTTGAATGATAACGCTGACCGGGCTCAAATCAAATACGCTTACTATGATGGCATCAAAGCTTATCGCGAAGGCATGCGGGCTTTGCGTGATTTTGATTTGACCACCGTCTCTCTGGACAAAATTCAGCAGATCGACCGCGAACGGAATAATTTACATTCGCAAATCAAGCGTCTGGGAAATTTTTTGGGGATTACGGATAAAGAAATTTTCGCCGAATTGATGCTGACTCAAGAAACTTTGGAAAAATACCAACTCCCCGAATTTCATCTTGTCTCTCGAGATGATTTGACTATGGCCAGATCCGATGACCGCCTCAACTCCATGATGGGCTATGAGCCGGATGAATTTGAAGAGGCTGATTATCAACTTACGGACGAAGATGATCATGGCAATCAATATGCAACCGCCAATGATTTAAAAAAGGGTGAATTCGGCATCTTGTTCGAGCGCAGTGTCAGATGCGCGGTCCGCAGTCCCAATCCGGATATTTTTACCACCAGAGGCAATCTGCTCCCCATGATCGACCGCGGATCTGAAGAGCGCATCCGCCGAGCCAAGCGTTTTGCCGCGGATCATGGTTATAAACTCCTGCATTATTCGGAATTCATGCACGAATACACGGAAGACATTATTGCCATCGTGGTTGATGAAAATACTTTTCAACGTGCCGTCAATTTATTGGAACAAAATCGCAACGAGTATGGCATCAGACTCGGCGATATGGATCCCGAAATCGTGGAACGTGACTGGCAAGAATCACAAGAGTACATCGAAAAAAAACTCGCCGAGCTTTCGGGTACACTCGGCCCTTTTGCTCGCATTATTTATGACAATGCCTGGAATAAAACCCACACTCCCAAATATCGCGATCAAGAACAAGCCATTATTGAATCAATCGAAAAACAAGGCTACACATTCGATGGTGATTCCATCAAGAAAAAAGATAATTTTGCGGAGCATGTCTCACGCAAAGGCCTAAAAAGCAAAGAACGTCGCCAATTGGATCAAACCACCGACGACTATTCGGAATCCGAAAAAAACCCCTTCAAAAAAACTCGCTAACCAAAATATCCCCTCATACCAAATTAAGAATTAAAAATTAAGAATTAAGAATTTCGGTAACTAATTTATTATATAAACGATCCAACGGACGTGATCCCGCATACACTGCAAACACTCGGTGGCCAAGCTCGGTGATAATTCTTAATTCATCCCGCAACAATTGTTTAACAAAATCAATGTATGCGGGATCCCGCCAGAGGCGGTGATAATTCTTAATTTTTAATTATTTTGATTTTTCCATCTCCCTCACATCTCTCTCCTGATGATCCCCGGGCATAGCCAGCCAAGATTTGTATCGTATCAAATCCTCTTTTGGCGCGACTCTGACCTCTACACCCAAAATATCAATCAAATTACCGGCCTCCAAATCAGCGGTGTATTGATGCCACTCGCCTGTTTTTTCGTCCATAATTTTAACATCATAAGCCCCGCCAACATCAATCTCTTGCCCCTCATAATTCAAAGTCATCAAATCCAAATCCCAAACTTTATCCTTGTATCTCGCCGGCCCATACACAACATACGGCCTCACCTCATCCAAAATCTCCGCAAACCTATCTTCCGGAATGTCCAAATCAATGTCATTAATCGGCCTCGTCGCCCCATAAGCATGTGCCCCTAGTCCGCCCGTTATCTGATAAGGAATTGCATTCCGATCCAAGATCCTCGTTATCCAAATCAAAGCCTTTTGTAATTTTTCCATAATATCATTTTATCCATTTAAACCATCTCTCCACTTCTCCATTCTCTTCTTCAACTCTTGAATATATTCATCCTTTTCCTTTCGATAAGCAAAATAATCATCCGGATATTTCTGTGCCAAATCCAACTTCGAATTCGCATATGCTCGCGACTCCTCCTCATATGTACGCAAATAATCCCGCATATCAATCAAATCCCTAACTTTTGGATGCTCGGCCGGAAAACAATGCACGTTAACAATCCTCTCTCCTTCTTCCTCTTTCGCAAAAAACCTTCCGCCCTTCCCAACATACTCGCCATAAGCATCATAACCAAGCTCTTTCATTTTTTCATTCAACTTATCAATTTCCAAAACATCTTTAACCACAACCAAAACATCAATCGTAGGTTTCGCAGACATCCCGGGGACTGCCGTGCTCCCAACATGCTCTATAGCTTTCGCCTCATCACCAAACACCGGCTCCAACTCCTTCCGAACCGACTCAAACAATTCCGGCCACCCTGCGTCATAAGATACGACAGTATATTTTCTTATTTGTAATTCTGATTTTTCCATAATATTTTCATTTTAATAATTCATCATGCATTATGCATTCTACACCATGCATTATCGCTTCATCCAATCTCCAAAGCCCGCCTACACGCATCAGCCATGTTCTGCGAAGTAAAATCCACCTCATCAAAATCCTCCGACTCCACCCATCGAGCTTCTTGCATCTCTCCCAAGGTAACATCCACGTCATCACCATGGTCGGCACCCATAACACACAAAAAATTCAAGTTTGCCGTATGCCTGCCTTTACCATCCACAAATTCAAAATATCCAAACAAATCTTTAACCGCTACATCAATCCCCGCTTCTTCCTTAACTTCGCGCCTAACCCCTTGTTCTATGGTTTCTCCAACATCAACACCGCCTCCCGGCACCTCCCATTTTCCCGGTAAAAAAGACTCATCATCACTTCTTTTGAGCAACAAAATCTTATTTTGATTAACGATAAATGCACTCACCGCGATTTTAAACATTTGCGTATCCGGCATAACAAATATAGGTTCTTGTTAATTAAATATGGTGATTGATTTAATGTCGTATATTATCCTAATATTTTACAAAGAAATCTTCTCCAAATCCGCATTCGTAATACCCAATCCCAAATATCTCATGATTTCATAAGCTGAAGCCCCATCTTTCATGTAAATCATCCGGCAATTCTTGGGATAAACATACCAAGCCTCACCGTTCTGCTGAACCTGAAGTAAAATTCTGCCTTTCAACCTATTTGCCAAAGAATTTGAAGCGCAGACGCTTGAGGCATTTTTGATTTCTTCGGTCGTATTCAATTTTGGAATCCTATCCAAATCCACATCAGTAATACCAAGCCCAAAAGAGCGCATCATTTCGTAGGCAACCGCACCATCTTTCATGTATGATCTTTTCTGCGAAACCGGATCCACATACCAAGCCTCTCCATGCTCTTGTACCTGTAATAAAATATATCCTTTGACTCTGGATAATAAAGTTGGATCCGATGTCTTTGTATTGGTGGTTTGAATCGGAACCGAAGCACCGATACTGGGATATTTTTGCATATATTCCTGATAAGAATTCCAAGTTGTTACATCTTGCTTAACGACGTCGTTAACAAATTGTTCTCCAATCCAACCTCTAGCTCCATTAATCGAAACCCTATACCAGCCATCAGTGTAACCGATAACACCAACCGCTGTTCCCGCGCTTAAAGTCGTTAAAACACTTGAACCCGACATGCAAGCCTGATCGCGCAAAAACACAGCCGATCCGATTTTACCGCTTCCCGTATACTCAAACACCGGATCCGCATAACAATCCCCGGCTTTTGCCGATAACGGTATAAGAATACAAGATAAGAGCAAGCTCAAAATAATATACTTGTAATGTTTCATATTATTGTTCATTAATGTATCCAATTATTAGCTATTAGATTTCTTAATTAAGATCTGCGCCACGTCAACATAATCAGCCTCAAAACCAACTTCGCAAAAAACAAAATAATACAACCACTTCCTATAAAAATTCTCATCAAAACCCAAGCTTTTAATCTGTTCTTTTTTGGCTATAAAATTCTTACTCCAATGATTAAGAGTTTTCGCATAACTTTGCCCCATACGTTCTACAGACTCTGTATTCATATTCAACAAAGCCGCATTATCTTTTACTTCTTTTAATGACAGTAACTCACCACCCGGAAAAATGAATTTTCTCGTATAATCGGTTCTAGCCAGATACTCGCGATAATATTCATCCGGATACATAATACACTGCACGCAAAGAGAACCGGCCGGTTTTAACAAACTTTCACATTTTTTCATAAAAACCGATACATATTCATGTCCCAACGCTTCCATCATTTCGATTGATACGATCTTATTATACTTTCCTTCCAAATCTCGATAATCTTTTTTAATGAGGTTAATTTTATCCGTCAAACCCTCACTTTCAATCTTCTTTTGCGCATAATCATACTGTTCATCCGAGATAGTGGTAATGGTTAACCTGCAACCGTAATTCTTAGCCGCAAAAACGGCAAAACCACCCCAGCCACAGCCAATTTCTAATACATGATCATCGGGCTTTAATTCCGATTTCTCGCAAATTCTGCGATATTTATTCTCCTGCGCAGTCTGCAAATCTTCCGCATCATTAAAAAATGCCGAAGAATATGTCATCGTTGGATCTAACCATAACTTATAAAAATCATTCGATACATCATAATGCGCTTTAATATTCTTCTTGCTTCCAATTTTGGTATTCTTTTTCATTAAGTTGTAAAGACGCAACACAAAATTACCCCAATTGATGTAAAAAGCGGTTGCTTTATTGCCATCAAAACCCGGTAACAAGTTTTTATTCTGTATAAAATATAGCAATAAATTTTTTAAATTGCTCGTTTCAATCTCACTCAAAAAATATGATTCGCCAAAACCCGTCTCCCCATAAAACACAACCCGCCTAAAAAAAGCGTCACTCAATATCCGCATATCAGCTCTTGCAACACTGACCGACTCGCCTTCTGCAACCGCTTTGCCAAAAGTAAATTTCTCGCCTTTATAATCCACTTCCAAGATTCCTTTAAAACCAGGTTTGGATAAAAAACCAAATACGATTTTTTTTAACATATCATTATTTCTTATTTAACAGTTTAATAATTTTTTCATCTGTTTCATCTATCGAATTAAACCTGACTCTTTTCAGAAACAATTTTAATGCCTGATAGTATATCCGAAAAATAACCACCAAGGTAAACAAAGGATAACGTAAATTTAAATACAACAACAAACCATCGGAGATTTCTTGACGTTTTCCGGTAAAAGTGGCTTTTACCGCTATTTCACCCTTTTTTATTGAATCAATCATCACAAACGCTTCTTCTTGCGGTAAATTGAAATTCCACGATAAATCATTATCAAAATCAGTATATGGAGAAATATAATAATTCTTCCTCTGAATTGACGTAAATATTTTTTGTTTCGGATTATCAATCGGCACAAAATACATTTTTTGATCCCCGAAAGTATTATTGACTTCACTAACCAAAGCTCTAAAAACTCCACCTGCGTCAAAACAATAATAAAAAGTCACCGGATTAAAAACATACCCCAATACACGCAAGTTTGTTAAAGCGAATACTTTTCCCACTTCAAAATCCATGCCCGCATCTTTCAGCAACAATTTTATCTTGTCCTTGGTATTCTGATTTTTATAATTTTCAGATTGATATTTAACATTCTCTTGGGCTATCAGTTGCTTATCCTTATCCTCCCTGTCAATGAATGTAAAATGATCTTTATCGAAAAAGCTAAAAACATTAAAACGATTTAAAGAAAAACACTTAAACTTCTTATCCAAAATCGGCAATTCATCCAAATCTATATACATCAAATATATCGAATAGGTAAAATCATTCTTTGCGGGGAATTTTCTTTTGTGCAGAATTTTACCCCTATAAACTACTGAATTCATAAAGAATTATTTGATTTTCTTAAGAATATCAACCACTTTCAAACCGGATTTAAGTCCATCCTCGTGAAATCCATAACCAAAATACGCACCCGCGAATAAAATTCGCGTATTGTTATTGATTTCCTGAAGCTTTGTTTGCAAAGCGAAATTTTGCACCGTAAAATTGGGATGATGATAATGCATTTCCTTAATAATCTTGGCGGGATTAATGGGCAAAAAAGGATTGATGGAAACAAAGTAATTCTTTTTTGCATCCGTATGCTGTAAAGGATTCATCCAATAAACGGTTGATGACTTTGCTTTGCCGTCCTCTTCTTTGTAAATAAAATGATTCCAAGCCGACCAAGCCTTTCCAATGGGTTGCATAATGGATTCATCCGTATGCAAAACGGCCGTATTCGCATTATAACCAAAGCTACTTAGCAAATCTTTTGTAACTTCCGGCATGTTTTTAACAATCCTCAAACTCTCATCCGAATGACTTGCCATGACCACATAATCAAAATCATACTCCGCTTTATTAGTCTTTAACTTAACCGTCTCACCCGACTCATAAACCTCTTGCACAGGCTCTTGTAAATGAACATCAAAATCGCCTGCCGCCACAATCTTTTTTGTATAATCATCCGAGCCGCCCACCACGGAATACCATTGAACCTGATGTTTCACACTCAATAATCCATGATTATAAAAGAAAGGTATTATTATTGATATCGGAAAATCATAAACACTTCCCTGTGCAGTGGACCAAACAGCCGAAGACATGGGTGCCAAATAATTATCAATAAAATAATCCGACAAACCTTTGCTTAGGCAGTATTCACGAATTGTTAATTTACTACCCTCAATTCCTTCTCTATCTTCCAGCGCGACTTTAAAAAACCGTGTAATTTCCAATAAAAACTTCCAATATCTTGGTGATAAAAAATTCTTGGATTGCGCAAAAAAATGGAATAAACTGTTACTGGAATATTGCAAACCCGTATTCATATTCCAAACTCCAAAAGACATACTGCATTTTTGCTTTTTTACACCCAACTCATCAAACAGCTTAACCAAGTTTGGATAAGTCCTTAAATTAAAAACAATAAAACCCGAATCAACGGTAAATTTATGACCATCCTCTTCCAAACGGTGGGTATGTGTATGACCACCCAAATAATCATTCTTTTCAAAAATGGTTATATCAAAATCATCCCGCAAGTAATAAGCCGAACCCATGGCGGAAATACCCGAGCCCACAATCGCAATTTTTTTCTTCATAAACACTTATTTAAGTAAAAAGTTTGGCAACATTGCCGGAGTCTTTTTTGCGTATTCCTTAAACTCCGGATCATCCTTAAAACCCGCTTCAGCCAAAGGCACGCCCGAAACAAACCTCAGTAACAAAGTAATGGTAATAGGCCCAAGAATAGCTAACCACCAATACACTCCAAAAGCAATCAGCCACATACCCCACCAAATAATCGCTTCACCGAAATAATTTGGATGACGAGTATACTTCCACAGCCCGGTTTTCATGATACGCCCCTCTCCAGGCTTTTTTGGCCTATTAATAAAAGCTTTCAGCTGATTATCCGCCGTAGCTTCAAAAATGAATCCGAACAGCCAAATACCGATGCCGATAATATTTATCACACTCCATGATGTATCCTGATAATGCGCAATTACAATTATGGGCATCGCCACCAGCAACATAAAAAATCCTTGCGTCATAAACACCTTTAACCACGACCAAAACAACCACCGCTTGCCCCAGCCTTTGCGCCAATTCATATAACGCCTATCCTCATCATCATGACGCTTAAAACGTTTATAGATATGTGATGCCAACCGCAATCCCCAAAAAGTGACCAAAAGCCAAATTACAATCGACTTCGAATTAAAATTTGCAATCAAACTCATGGATGCCAGCATCACAAATCCCAATCCCCAGGCAACATCGGCTATATCGTTCCTACGCTTAATAACCGCATAGATAAACCAAAGATGCATGTAAATCAATACCGCACCTGTCTGAACCAACAATAATTTTACACTCATAGACCCAAATACTTACTGCAAATTAAATAGGAAATGATCGAAACCGAACCCGATAAAACCATGCCCCAGATAATATCAATAATAACTATCTGCCAAGACCAATCTTTCATGACCGCCAAACTGGTCATATCAAAAGTCATGTATGTAAAAAAACCGAACAAAACACCGTAAAGTAAAGCGTACTGCCACGAACCGCTCTTTAAAGCCGGATTGATTACAAAAATGATTAAACCGACGATAAACAAGAGATAAAAAATAATTGCCGCCGTCCAATTCGGTGTAGCCAGCATTAAATGACCCATATACTTTCTGTAAACGTCTTTTGCAATAACACCCAGCCAAGCCAAATCAATAATGAAAAAAATCGGCACCGTTACAAGATAAATCTTGATAAATGTCATGATATTCATATAAGTTTCAATAACCGCAATTAGCGGATTTATTAATAAACTACTTTTTTCCTTTCTTATTCATCAGCAAGTACACAATCCCCAAAACAAACGAACCGATACATGCAATCACTGAAATAATTATATTGGGATACTCCCCGGCATAACCGCTTGCGGATAGATGTTTATACAATATTCCCGAATACGCCCAAACGAGTACCAAGCCATAGGCGATATTTCGATCCTTCAACATCCGCCAAATTCCAATCCCCGCTCCCACAAACACAATCAAGATCATCCAAACTACATCACTCAAACCAAACCCGTTCCAATTCAAACTGACTAAGAACACAGTTATGTTTGCTATAGTCGCTACGGTAATCCAACCGAAATAAATGCTGAAGGGCAATTTAATCAAAGTATAATCCGTCAAAGCAAAAGTCTCTTTCTTGAGAATCTCCGCCAGCTTAATCAAACAAGTCAAAAGCGCCAACATGATGATGACGGATAACCAGATGATTCCGTTATGCCAAGCAAAAATCCACGCAATATTGGCGATTGACGATAAAATAAAATATTTATTCAAATTAACAATCAATTTTTCCTTTTTTGAATCATCTTTCTTCTTGGGATAAACAAACTGATACACAACATAAACGCCCAACAACAAATAAATCAAACCCCAAATCGAAAAAGTCAGCCCTGCCGGCGTAAACAGATTCGCATAAGCATCAGAGGCTTCGCCGGTCGTCACTCCCCCAATAGGCAAGGCATTGGCCAAATAATTCACAAAAACCATGGCAACATAGCCAATAACCGCACCAATCTTCAAATAAAGATTCGTATTATTTTTCATATAAAAAATTATTGTTGATTATAACTTAATTATACAGTAAAAGGCTGTTTTATTATAGCTTGAACTCAAATCGTGCAATCCGGTCGTAAATATAACCAAAATACAAGTCTTGCGGTTTTCTGCATTCATTGCTAATATACCGCAATAATTCCGCTATAAACATTGTAAATTGATTATTTCAACCATAGGGACGTCGTATAATGGTAGTACAGGGGTCTCCAAAACCTCTAGCGCGGGTTCGATTCCTGCCGTCCCTGCCACGTCGCTCGCGAGCGACGTGGCCTGCCACTCAAC
>CAZXFK010000005.1:0-3366 GCA_964640115.1 uncultured Gammaproteobacteria bacterium | reverse complement strand
ACCCAGATTTATAATTTTTATTTGTGTTTTTTTTATGAATAGTATGTATAACTCACTACAATTTAAAGTTCTAAAATCGTCTACCCGTCCCTGCCACGTCGCTCGCGAGCGACGTGGCCTGCCACTCAACTGAGTAGCGGGCCACGTGACTTGCGAGCGGCATAAAAATATCTCCTTTGTTGGAGATATTTTGTTAAAAAATAAGAAAGAATGGAAACTTACCCTCGCTTAAGATATAATTCAATCATGGAAAACCATCAACCCCCTAAAAGCATTACCGACGTTGGATTAAACATGTTTGTCGATACAATCAAATTACGCGAACTTCCCCTGCCGGTTGTTGAAGTTCCTTTAAAAAAATTGATATGGCATTTCGATATGCCGGTTTGGGCAAAAGATGACACAGATGATTGGAACCTTACCCCATGGGATGTTATCAACAATAAACCGGGCTCCACAATCCACCGACAACGAATGGACGAAGCCGATCTTAGCTATCCCATTATTTTAACTGAATATAAATCACGGCTGGTTGCACTGGATGGAGTTCATCGTCTGGTAAAAGCGTACTTGCAAAATCAGAAAAAAATATCGGCAAAAATCATTCCATCGGAGTTTCTTTCCATGAAAGAATATCAGAGTTAAATTGATATCGGAACTATAATTTTTATCACAAACTTCACCATAAAAAACTCATCAAATGACGAGTTTTTTTGATATATGAAAATGTATATTTTATCAATTTTTATTCAATGAATGGATTAACATTTTTCTCCAAAAAATGCTCTAAAGTTTGCGAAGCGACCGCAATCGATCCTCCGCTATCCTTTAAAATATCCAAAAGCTCCTTTTTCTTCATACCCGCCAAATCCCTGCATTCATCCGCAAGCCTGATTACATCAAAAAACCTTTCACCCTCTTTGGCGCTTGGTACAAATCCCAACTCAATCAAATCTTTTCCTCTGATGATGGATTCGGGTTTTCGGTGGTATACGCCAATCTTCTCGGCTCTTTCCCTAACCCAAATTGTCGCTTTAACGCCTCCTCGCTCCAACCCTGTCAACAAAAATTGCTCGGGATTCTCCGAATCCAAAAATGGCCCGGATCCCAAGCTATCCGCTTCGCTGACATAACTCAACTCCTCTATCGTTGCCGGATGCAACCTTTTTGCCAACCTCCTAAAAGCGCCATCGGTTACACTGCCATGGTCATAGCTGACTTTTGGCCACAAATGCTCGCCCACAATCTTAGTAACTTTTAAAATATCATCTTTCCTCGCGCCAATCTTTTCCAAAAACATTTCCGCGGGTTCCATTCCTGCCTGTTCATGACCGCGAGATCTTATCCTGCCGTCGATAAACTTTGTAGTGCTTGGTTTCCCCAAATCATGACACAACGCCGCCAGCATCACCACTCGCGCTTTATCATTTTTTATTCCATAAACATTTAATAACTCCTTAGCACTATCTACTACCATTAAAGTATGTACCCAAACATCTCCCTCCGGATGCCATTCAAACTCTTGTTCGCACCCAACCATGGCATGTAATTCCGGATAATATTGCTCCACAACGCCTATCTCTCGCAACAAATTCAAACCCTTGGATGGCTTTTTGGATCTTAACAACAACTTCTCCCACTCTTCACGCACCCGCTCTTTGGATATTTCCGCCAGCTCCGGCACCATGCTTTTAAATATTTCCAAAGTTTTCGGATCGGCCTGCAATCCAAACCTGCCCGTAAACTGCGCCCCTCTAAGTAAACGAAGCGGATCATCTCTAAACCTCTCTTCATCCGTAACGCTTAAAATATGCTCTTTCAAATCATCCACTCCTCCATAAGGATCAAATATCTCACCCGTCAAAGGATCTTTTGACAAAGCATTAAACGTAAAATCCCGGCGCTTAGCGGCCTCCGCTATACTCATGTGCGGATCAACCTTAACTTCAAACCCTCTATGACCTTCGCCGATTTTCGAGTCTGTTCGCGGTAAAGAAATATCCAACTCCACTCCGCCTTTATGTTGTAATTTTAATATTCCAAAAGCCTTCCCCACATCTTTCACAGATCCAAACTCGCCCGCTATCTTTTCAACTTCTTCGCCATTAAGTCCGTAAACCTCAATATCAAAATCCTTGGCCGCTATACCCAACACTTCATCTCTAACAGCCCCACCCACAATCAAAGCCTTACCTCCGGCCTCTTTAATCGCCCGCGCCACTTCCAAAACCATTTCAAACGCTTCCTTGGCTTCGATCGAATGTATCTTTTCCACATACACCGCATATTCTTCAGCTCCCAAACCTTGATAAATTTTACAATCATCCCGCTCCTCAATAAACCGCGGCACAACTCTTAAATCCGATTCTTTCTCATCAAACCTGCGCCTGCCATAAACGGCTTTAATTTCGGGATCATAATTGACTCTTTTTTCTTGCATATTTGTTTTTATTATAACACTAAATTGTTATCATGACTAAATACAAAGTCTTCATCAAAACATAAAAAACAGTATATTTTAGCCAATTTATCACTACCTCATCATAATCTTAAACAAACCGGTTTCAAAAAATCCTCCCAACCCTTGCCAAATTCAAAATTTTTGTGTAAAACGATATATTGAACCGTTCATCGATAAACAATCCGAAACGGAGGCAAAACATGTGTTTAATGGCTTTTTCTGATAACAGCGGATTATTAGGCAATCATATCATCGAGCTGATATCCGATTATGACAGCCGAACAGAAGGCATCAAGCTCAAGCTTGTCATCAAGCATATGGATACACAAAACGTTTTAAGCGTAGTGACTTTTGCCGATTCTCTGAATCTGGAAAGTATCCCCTACATGCCCGTGCCTTTAAACGCGGTCCTTCGTGACTTCGAAAAATGCATGAACCAAGCCTTGGCCAAAGCTGGCCGACTCACGGTTCATTGCGTCAAAGACGAGTTGCTCTTTGTTTTGCAATACGCTGAAACCCGGCTCGAATCCTTCATCCCCAAAACTTCACTCTTCCGTTAACAACATTTCGCATGATTCCTCATGCGTTTTTTATTTTCCCAACGCAAATACTTCACCCAATCTCCCAATTCGTGCTAAAATGATTACAAAGAAAACGAACATAAAAAAATCTCCGCTAATAAAACTCAAGTCGGTGATAACAGTGGAGATTTCTCCCCCTCGGCATGAGCTCGGGACGAAGGCCCTCGGCATGTCTTCGATAAACTTGAACCCTAACATAATGGAAGGGAGACCCTGATGAATAGAAGGGAGCTCGGGACGAATGCACATCCGATTCTCCGCCTGAGGCGGATGCGCCTAGGGCGTAGAAATGACAAATCGTGGTTGGCTTGGCTGGCAGCTAGT
>CAZXFK010000004.1:25294-28222 GCA_964640115.1 uncultured Gammaproteobacteria bacterium | reverse complement strand
AAGGCGGTGATAATTCGTACCGTTAGGTTTTAGAGTAACTTTTGTTGCTTAATCGCTGTATTCTTAGCGCGGATTTGGTTTACCGTGAGATCGGTTTCGCCGTCGCGGAGAATGGCTGTGATTTTGGCGCCGACCTGGAGGGCGGTAGTTGAAGTGATTGCACGGCCCCTTGCGTCGCTAAGCATGGTATACCCGCGTGCGAGTACTCCTTTTGGATCAAGCGACGCAAGGAGTCGGATCTGCGAACGGTATCTTGCAAGGAGCGCCGTGTGCAATTGTCTCATATTTGCACTGATGAGTGAAGTTTTGCTTTGTAAATCTTGTTTTTGCCTTGTTATCCACAAGCCGGGTGAACGCATAGCTTGAGATAAAATTGCGCGGTAATCTTTAATACGCAGTGTCAGCGAGCGCTCCATGGACTCGGTTTTGTAGGCTAAATCCCGAAGTAAATCGGCTTTATCGGGGACTAAACGGCGCGCGCAATCCGTGGGTGTGGATCCGCGCACATCGGCGGAAAGCTCGGCGAGCGAGATATCGCGCTCGTGACCGATACCGACCAAGGTGGGAATTTTGGAGGCGTAGACAGCACGCGCGACTTGTTCGTCGTTAAATGACATCAGATCTTCGAGTGAGCCTCCGCCTCGAGTGAGGACTAAAACGTCGTAATCTTTGTGATGAGAGTTGGCCTCTTTTATGGCGCGAGTGATATCCTCGGCTGAGCCCGCGCCTTGAACTTTAACGTGAAACAAATCAATTTGCATTCCGCCCCAGCGCTCGCCCAAAATACGCACAAAATCGCCATAAGCCGCGCTTTCGCGTGAAGCGATTAAAGCGATACGCCCTGGCAAAGCCGGAAGCGCGCGCTTGCGGGATTCATCAAATAAACCTTCTTGTTCCAATTTATGTTTGAGAGCCAAAAGCGCTTTTTGCAATGCCCCCTCCCCTACCAGCTCTACTCGCTCGGCCGAAAGAGAGAACTTGCCGAATTTGGCATAGATGCGGGGCAAACCGTAAACTTTGACTTTGACGCCGTCTTGAATGGGAACACGTAAATTCCACACAGTCATAAAAATCGGCACCAAGCCTTTATCATCTTTTAAGCTGAAGTTTACCCATTGCCCTTGACTGATTTTAAAATCCGAGACTTCGCCCTCCACACAAAGCTCTTCCGCATTCCAAGAACGAGCTAAAACATCGTTTATATGCGTTAAAAAATCCGACACGGAAAAGACTGTCATATTGGTAGAGTATAAATGAAGGAACAGAAGAATGGAAGAAATAATCGGCACAGCAAAAACAACCTTCGTAGGGATAATCCTTGCCTGCCTCGCGTAGCTTAAGCGAAGTGGGGTGATTATCCGCGCTATGACAGTAGGCTATTATTTTAGTGCGGATAAACACAAGGTTTATCCCTACAGTGCAGGACAATCCCGTCAATCCTGTTAATCCTGATAATCCTGTTTAAAAAAAATCCCGGTTGGGATCTAGCAGGTGCAACAGAATTTGCATCTGTTGCAGGCGGGGCAAAAGCGCGCGCCCAAGAATTGCTCGTTGCAGGCGGGGCAAACGGTGATGGCCGGTGCCGGTTGGTTACGGCGCAAAATCATCCACCCGCAAGAACAGCAGAGCGAACAAGCGTCGCAGACTATGCAGTAGTCTTCGCCGCCAACCGTGCTTTTGCACAAGGGGCAAATATAGATTATGGAGGGTTCGGAGACTCTGATTCCAAAGCGCTTACCGCGCACAGTTGCAACAGCCATGGAAGCAGTTCCCGCACTTGTCGCAAACATCGTCAAAATTGACGGAGTCTCCGCAATGCGGGCAAAGGATTGTCTCGGCATGCTTTACAGCGCGCCCGCAATTGCAAACGCAGATTTCGCAACCTCCACAATTCACGCAAATGGTATCGGCAAAGACTCTGGTTTTGCAGTTCGGACACAGCCTTTCGGAGTCCTCCTCCAAACAGGCACAGCACGAACCGCAACAACCGCAAGAGAAACAATAATCGGTTTCGAGTGGTTGGATTCCGCACTCTTCACAAGTGCAATCTTCCAGATCATCGTCTCCGATATAGATTTCACCGGGGTCTCGATCCAAATCCTCGTCTTCCATGACTCACCCCCTTGCTTGATTCTTCTCAATCTCGCAAACTCGGCACTTGGAACAAGCTTTACAGCAAGAGCAAAGCTCGTCCTGTGCGACGAGTTCCAAGCATACACTGCATTGAACGAGTGACACGCGGCAATCGCAGTGCTTTTTGCACTGATTGCACTTCAAGCAAAAATCACCCGGGCGAACCATGTTACCGCAATTGTGGCAGTAAAATCCGCTGTCGATATCTTGTCCCAGAGTACGTTCGTACGCCATTTCTCCTCCTTTGTTTGGTTGCGTTTTCGTCTCTAAGCTTATTGAAAGATCAAACAGCCAAGCTGTGCGCCAAACCATAACAGACTTTTTAAGCTTTGTCCAGATGCCGATTTTTCAAAAAATCCCTCGTGGTTGCGAGGGATTTTGTGTATGTTATGGCAAGTATTGTTCTTGAATTTTTGTTATTCGTCCATCATCCAGTTCAAAATGATAAATACCGTATTTAATCGTGCTATCAAGATCATCCAGACTTCCCGCATGCAGATCTCCGACACCGGTAATTATCCCATTATCGACATACTGAGTTAACAAAATTTCGACATCCGAACTTATCGCAAACTTTACCACCTCATCGCTGTTGTTCCTAATATATACAATATCCTCTCCGCTTAGGGTTATCCCATCCTCTTCCGCCGGTTTTCCGCGTAAAGGAAAAGGATAAAATTCGGCAATATCGACATCAGCGAACCATGTTCCATTTTTTTGATAAAGTTTATCGATTATTCCAAAAGCTCGATTATCTGTATACTGCTCAATTTTTGGGGAGATGGGTTCACATTC
>CAZXFK010000004.1:17286-25284 GCA_964640115.1 uncultured Gammaproteobacteria bacterium | reverse complement strand
TCAATTTTTGGAGTCTTTGATTTTTGCAAAGAACTGAAGACTTTATCCATGTCACCTATAACAATATCCTCTACCCCCAAACATTGGCTTGATAAAACTATCAAGGATTCATTTTTATCAGCCAATCTGAAATAGGGAGATTCAGAATAACAGTTATTATAGTCTTTGTGAGTTAGGATGCCATTTAGTTCTTGAGAATTACCGGTGAAATTATCTCTGATTGAAATGGCAGAGTTATATTCATCACCCATCTCAACGATGTCAAAATCCTCGGCGCCGCTTTGATAAACCATGTAACGATCTCTCTCTTCAGGATTACCCGTGTCCAAGAAAACGTGATAGGGGCTATGCTTTGCCGACACTACGAGCTCGTCTTTTTCGATATCGTAAATCCATGAACCAAAGGCCGAAGCCGGGCCGGTTGCTTCAAGTTGAATAAAGCGGCCGCCCGGAGATAATGTTTTGATATGAGTACCTATGGCTCCGCAGACAAAAACTTCTTGCGGTACATTCAGCTCTTTTGTAGTCTTGTTCTTTAAATCATAAACAAAAAGTTTTTGCGCGCATTCCGCTTTATCGCTCGAGACAGTGTAGGCGATGTAATTGTTAAAATCAGTGGCCGCGCCGGTTATGTTTTGGATGGGCAGATTTATCTCTTCCAAATTAATTTCCAGGTAACTCGTGATAGACGGAGGACATTCTGCCGCGAAATCGTAATCCGCTTTACAAAATACATTGGGGATTCTGGCTGTTTTACCGCCGTAATTTACGTAATGATCGATAAAATAGGTGGATTTCAGTTCAGATCCGGATGTTGTATCACTCTGTTTTGGCGTTCTGAATGAATATTCGGATGCCGGTTGTTCGGTTATAAACAATGCGGTTATCAATCCCAAAAGTACAACGCCAAGAATGGTGCCGGCGAGAATTGAGATGATGAAAATCGAGCTCCGATCTTGGGATGATTGATTTGTGGGCATAATATTGCTGTTATTTTACAGTGTTTGACCGTATAACTCAATCCATGGCCAATGATGACAAAAGAACGCGATTAACGCGTTCTTTTCTTTTTAGGATTTTATTTACTTGTAGAGTACTCCACCCCATTCAACCAAAGTAAATCCTTGACGCTTTGGGGTGATGATTGTGGGAGGTTGAATGTTACGAGGCGCGTCAATTTTTTGCCAATCCATAAAGATGCGGATGTTGGTATCGGGAGCGGGTGTGACGTAGAGAGGGGCCGCGGCGTCCCAAACATCGGTCAAAAAGCTGATGCGGTAATATTTGGCGCCTTGCATTTCGGGAAGCCAGAAATCCATGAATTCTTGGGCTTCGCGGGTATTGAGACCGTATTTGGGTAAAATTTCTGCAAGGAAGTTTTCTTGTTCACCATCCTTGATTACCCAGCCTTGTTCCGGACGAGCGTAACCGGCGCCAATTCCTTCCCAGAACAGCGAGCCGTAAGTTTTGCCGTCGACGGGATAGATTAGCGAGCCGTCAGGATTGGCGATGACGTCCCAGCCAGTTTGCGGATAAGCGGGATCGCTGACCGTAACTTGGATGAAGTTGGGAAGCTTAACGCTGACGTTTGTTGTTGTTTCGGGATATAAGTAGATAACCGGCTTACCACATTCAACCAAAGGATGAGTGGCGTATTCCGTATAACGCACCCAGCGTCCCAAAACATCCTGCCAGTAGAAAACCGGAGTCGGATGATCTTTTAAGAACTCATCAATGGATGGTTTTTCTTGAGTCTCATACTGCATCCAGCCATCGTAAGCAAAAAGTACATCTTGGTTGTTTTTTGGATCTTTGGGAATGTAAATCGGTTCGCCATCGGAAGTTTTGCCGGCAACTATTAGGTCCGATACGTTCAGATCTTTTTGCGACAGTAAGTCGATGGCATTATGCCATCCACATCCGCCTCCGGGCCTATAAGGAAAAAACTTGATATCTTTTTGTTCATATTCTTTGTTCCACCGGATACGATCGGAGTTCAAATCGGATTCAATGCCGTCAATCAGTGATCCGTAAGCAAAAGGCATACCGAGTTCATTATAGATATAAAGAGCGCCTTCCGTATCAATGCCTTGCGGGGACTTGTAGCTAAAGAATGCATCGCCTTGTTTGCTTGTAGCGATGGGTTTTTCACCCAAGCAAGAATCCAGATCGCATTGTGACATTGGCGCACTGTCATAGTTTTCAAGTCTGAATACCAATTTTCCATCGGCTAATTGCATAGTATCAGGATAATTGATGAGATTGTTGATTTTAACTTGGGCTAATGCCGCAGTGGAGTTTGTTTTTAACCAATTGCCAACGTTAACCCGCATCAAATAACCATCGTAACCCAAATACTCAGGCTTTGTATATGCACCGTCCGTCGACATGACAACATAAAGCTCTGCACCTTTATCGCTTGCGAGCAGTATGGTGCCATGAAGGCAACGTCCAAAACACATGCCATCGATATAGGTTTGTAAACTGTAGATATTGTAACCGGCGAATTTGCCGGATTTGACAGTCCCCTTTTTGTAAAGCTTTTCCGAAGCAATCGCTTCCGATTCATCATCCCGCTCTTTGAAGAGCTCGGGGAATTCTTGAGTGATATCAACTTCTTGGGTTTTTTGCCACTGGATTGTTAAACTGTATTTTTCTTCATCAATATTCCACTCACTACTTTGGCTTTCCGCATCATTATCCATTTCGGATGAAGTGCCGGTTGTGCCGTTTAAATCAGGGATTGTGACGGCTTGAGGTGCACCGTTTGTTTGATCTTCCAAAACTGTAGAAACTTGACTCAAGCTTTTGTTGCTTGGATCTTTTTCGGCAAAAAGAATGTATGTAGCCATGGCGCCGGAAAAAATTCCGATAGCCAGAACCAAGCCCATGATCCAAAACGGAATTGGATTGGCTTTGATAATACCTGTGATTTTGGTGATTTGATTGCTCATAATACGAATTATGTTGTTAAATTTGTTTTTATAACGCTAAGTTAAGTGAAAAATTACAAACGGTAACGCATTACGCTCTACGAGATCCGAGGGTCAAGAATAAAAAGAGTTAATAAGTGATACTTAAAATGCCGGATTTGATTTGATCGGATAGGTTTGAATCGGAAATGTTGGCCAGGCGGTCCAGGCGAGTTTGACGGTCTGTGCCGGTTAAAAGATGAGGCTGGCTTTGTTTGATTTGGATGGGAAACAGGTGAACCTCGGTGCCATCAGGAGATAAGACGAGGCCGGCTAAGAGGCCGTAATTGGTTTCGACCGACCAATCTTGGTCGAAAATGAAATTGCCAAGGGAGTAGACAATGGGGCGGTTTTTGTATACTTCCACGGATTGCATCCAATGAGGATGCCCGCCGATGACAGCGTCCACACCAAGATCAACGAACCAATGAGCAAGTTCCACTTGAGCCATGGAAGGATTTGATTGATATTCATTACCCCAATGCATGTAAACGACGACGTAGCGGGCTTGCTCGTAAGCGGTTTTGATGGCTGTTTCGGCATCAGCTTTGTTAAGCGGGTTATCGGTATTATTAAAACCCAATAAGGCGACTTTTTGGCCACGGCTCTCGATAATAGCCAACGATGAAGTTGCATCGTCTTTAACCTGATCACCGAAGGTGATAACTCCCGCTTCGGTTAAAAGCTTGCGAGACTCGTCGGCGCCGGCACGGCCTTGGTCGAGCGTGTGATTGTTGGCTTGAGAAACGGCGGTTATGCCGATGGTTTTTAACATGGGCGCGATAGCCGGATCAAACATAAAATCGACTTCGCCTTTATCCGGAGCCGAACGGCGCGAAGTGACAGGACCTTCGAGATTGGCGATGATTGCATCTTGGCCGTACATGAAACGATTCTCGGCTCCTTTAATCTTGGCAAAAGGATAAGCAAGATCTCCGGATTTTTTACTGCGTGCAGATACGTTGCGATCGAGCATGATATCCCCAAAAAACATTAAGGTTAGTTTTTCTTGCTGTGTTATTTGGCCGGGAGAAAAAGAAACAAAAAAGTGGCTGGTGGACTCTTGCGAAACCATGGCTTTGGCCAGAGCTAATGAATTTGTATGATCGTTTATATTTACATTGCCAAGTTGCATTATCCGCGCGATTTTGAGAGTAACAGCCAGTACTCCCGGTGAATCCAATTCGACTTTATCGGCTTCCAAATCCGCGAGACCGAGTATAACATCAGCTGCCAGCTCATCATGAAAATCGGCAACTTCATTGGTTTGATAGTGTGAAAAATCAACAGTGGAAACCAATAATGCTTCGGGATTTTGCTGAAGCTCTTTGGCGAGGATGTCGGCTATTTGATTGCGTTCATCTTGAGTGCAACCTAAGCCGATGGTAATGGGAACAACCATGGACTCTTCGCCGAATGTTTTTGCGATGTAGGGAGCCAAGGCACCAAAAGAAATTTCATTGTTGAATAAGTTGTTATCAATTCCAAAAACCGGTGATGCGGAAGTTAACCGTGCGACCGTGTCCGGATTGGAATTTAAATTACCGGCAAAAGTGCTCCAGTTGGCATCGGAAACCGCGGAGCAAGTCTTGCTTTGAGAGAAATGATCGGGCATTAGCAGATAGATAACATTGGCCTTTGGCGCCGCTTGCAACAGGTTGGCTATTTCACGCGCCGCAACAAGATGATGCGGGATTAGAATGATACGAGACTCCGGATCGACAAGGTAATCGCGCGTGGACTTGAAGGCCAAATCCAAAAGCTCGGGTGAAGCCGGCTCCAAATCAAGAGTTAATCCGGAAAGCGGTTGCGCTTGATGGCCGTTTTTGGTTAAGTCGGAAAATGCGCCGGATAATCCACTGTTTACGGAGTTGTTTGGCTCCGCATTTTGAGTGTCAGCCGAACGACCGACGGCCAAAAGCTTGTAACTTAAAAACGAACCTGCGCCGATAGCGAGCAGGAGCGTTATTGTGAATAGCAACCAATAATATTTTTTCATAACATCAAAAACCGGCTTGAGCTTATGTGGAAAACGGATCTACGGTTGCAATATATCCTCGGTTCGCCCGTCGATGGAGATTGTGACGTTTGGCACGTTCGCGGATTGTTTAACGGTTTCGAGGATTTGCATGCGGATGGCTTGTACTCGGCACGAACCGGCGACTTGGTACTCGAGCTGATCCGAAAAATCAACGCGTAAACCGCTTGTTTGTTTGATTAACTCGGGAAGCGGAACCGATTCGGGTAAGGATGTATAGTAATCGGCTTTTGTTTCCATTGGCGTTGGGCCTTTAAGCAACTCGTGCAATGCGATTTGAGTTGTATCGCCGGCAACAACCATACGTTCGACAGGGAAAACGGTTTCACATTCTTGGCCGACAGGCGCTTGCTTGGAATTGCCCAAGTAGATTGTGACATTTTGAACTTCGTCGGTAAAAGCCACCGGAGCCACGGCTTTGTGTGTGTCAGATCCGTCTTTGGGGCTGGCTTCGAAAACCTCCAAACGTCCGGTTTGCGTGGTGGGCATATGATCGAAAAAAGCCGTAACTTTAAAATCACCCGGAATGCCCATATCGGGGCTGTTTACCATGGCATAGCCCTCGGAGATTTTATTGCCGTTATCATCAACCAAGCGCCAATTGATTACGTTTTCAAAAGCCGTTGTAGTTCCATGAAAAATAAAAGGATTGGAGAGTACCGAGGGTGAAGCAAGAATAAACGATGTCCAATTGTCAGGGCTTTTGAATTCCGGAAGGGAAGCTGACTCGCCGGATTTTACGCAAATGCCCACGGCGTTTGGATCGGATGGTGACGGAACGTAATCCGTACAATAATAATCTTTCGGACAAGTGTAACCGGCGCTATCACCGCATTCACAATAAGCGACACAGACTTCGGCACAGATTGTGCCCGGAGGTTCGTTGCGGCAAAGAGAACCGCAATCGTTCCAACGACCTCCTCCGGCTTCGCAAAGAGTTTGATTGAGAATGGCATCGGAATCAGTGTCGGAATCGACAATGACCGGAGCTTGAACGGGCTCATCGGGAGAAACGACGACAACAGGCTCCCCCACTTTGAGACGGTTAATTTCGGAGAAAAGGTAGCGCCCTAATAAAACAACTCCAACCAAAGCGGTGGAGGCTAAAGCGATTGTGAGAATTTTGAGTGCGGGTTTCATATAACATGAATCTTAATATCGAATATTAGTTGATCGGTTCTGCATTGATGAGGATTACGCCTTCCAGTGTTCTGCCCGGTAAAGGCACTGTGGAGAGAGTTTTTTGTATTTGTTGCTGGGTGATGTTCCAAAAGCAATCAATTTGATTGGGATCTTTGAGTTCTGAGGAAAAATCAGCCACATATCTACCTTGATCGTTTTTACCCACCCTTAGCAGGTTGGCTTCCGGTGGAATCATGGTGACCAAACCCGAATCAGACTCTTCTTGGTTGGGGCCTTTTAACAGCTCCAACAAGGCGGCTTCGTAATAATCCAAATCGTTTTGCGTGGCGACCATACGACGCTTTACCGCAGTAACGGAATAACAATTGCTTAAAGCGGCGGGCCGAAAGTAAACCTCTACGGTTTGAGTTTCTTTGGGTAGTTTAACGGGTACAACGATTGCCGGAGAGTCACCGGCTTCCAAAATGCGCAATTCGCCGTGCTCGGTTTTGGGAATGTCATTAAACCAGTAAACGCTGAAAATGGCGCTGTATGACGACAATAAACCGGGTATGGTGCCCGAAGCGACAATATTTTCATAAGCATCAACCAAAATCCACGAGCGATCTTCGGCGAAAGTTGAAGTTGCAGGCAGAGCAAAAGGATTATTCAACAAAGCGCCCGGCTCCACTCCCAATTCAATACGGCTCTCGATGACCAAATCTTTTAAATCCGAAGCTTCTTCTTTGGCCGACTCCGTTGCAACAATCGGACTGACTGAAGATTGGTTTTGGGATTCAAACAATTGATTGCCAAAAAAAACTATAACCCAAACCGAAACGGCCAATAATATTATTAATGCCGTTAGCGCGGCCGATTTTTTAATGGCCGGATTCATATTATTCTTGATTAGGTAAAACAACAATCATGACTTTGGCACCTTCAGGAACGTTGCCATCGTTCCAATCACGGGCGGACTCGATCATATTCTCAAAACTGTATAGATAATCTTGACCCAAACGTGTACCCGGATCACCGGTGATGAAACGATTGTCGGCCGTATAACCCTTGATGACCAACATGTGATAATAAGGACCGCCGTTTCTGAAATTGGGGTTTTCTAAAGACTTGCCCCAAAATGGCATTATCACAGGATAACCGCGCGCCAAAACGGATTGAATATCTTTGGCGGATGAAACGGGTAAAACTCTTACATTTTCATAACCATAATAATCACGAATGACTTGAGCTGTTTCTTCAGCTGATGTGTCTTTATAATCTCCCAAAATTTTGTTTTGGTACTCCACCAATTTCAGTATTTCGGCATCAGCTTCGGTTACGGGGATTTTGCCGGTGCGCTTATCGTAAAAAGCATCAACCATGATCATGGAAGCTTCTTCGCAAGCCTCTTGATAAGGCATATCCCAGTTGGCATGGGGCGCTTGGCTCATCCAAGGAACATCCAAATTTAGCTCCGCCGGAAGCATTACATCGCCGGCCAAAGGATCGGCAGGCTCGGGCTGTTTTTGCGGTTCGCCGGTTTGCGGGCTTGATTCGAGTTTAAAATTTTCGCTTTCCGAAACACCCCCTTCGATATGAGATGGTGGACCGGCCGGAAGATCGGCTTGGACACCGGAATTGTTATTGGTTGATTGCCCATCTTGAAAAGCTATGGGAGCGGGCAAGCTGGGACGTGTTAAAAGAGTCCATTGGTCGCGAAGCCAATGCCTGCCAAAATAAAGGCCTCCGGATAAAAGGACGATAACAGCAATGATTAGAGCGATTTTTTTGTTCATACTGGTTTGATAATAGCAAAGTTTGGCGTAAATATCAATAAAACAAAAGACGCTTATCAAGCGCCTTTTG
>CAZXFK010000004.1:8730-17186 GCA_964640115.1 uncultured Gammaproteobacteria bacterium | reverse complement strand
CGGTTCGAGGGTTACTTGAGTCATTACATCGCCGACTCCTATTTTTTTGACTACATCCATGCCCGAGATGACACGGCCAAAGATGCTGTAAGCCGGATCCAAAGGATTGTCGGCCAACATGATAAAAAATTGCGAGCCATTGGTATTTTTACCGGCATTGGCCATGGCTACGATTCCCTCGTTATATGGGAGTTTAACCGGATCATCCTCGAAGCGATAGCCGGGGCCGCCCGTGCCATTACCGGCCGGATCTCCACCTTGAATTACAAATCCCGGAACCACGCGATGAAAGGTTAAGTTGTCGTAAAATCCGCGTTCGGTGAGATAAACAAAGTTGGATGCGGCTTTGGGGCCTTCGCTCGGCAAGAGTTCGAAAATAATATCACCTTTGGAGGTTTTGATACGCACTTGTTTATTGGCTGTTTTTTCAGCGGGTAATATTCCGGGGAAAGCGAGCTTTTCCGGAGCTTGAGGTTCTGGAGACATAGGAGTTTGTTCGGGCTTGGTTGTTGTTGATTGAATTAAAGTTTCTTGTGAGGGATTTTCTTCCACGACACCGGCAACTTGCCCATCCGTAGCTTCTTCCGTAGATGAAACAGAAGCTGGGGATTCAGTACCCGTATCGTTAACCGGAGGAGTTATGGATTGATTATTCGGCTCTTCGGCAACTTGATATTTATCAAGAGAGACCGGAGAATCAGCGGGGCTGCATCCGGCACCGATTAAGACGGCTGTGAGGAGCAGGGTAAAAAGTGTGAGTCCGTATTTCATAGTAACCGCATCTTAACGTCCGCGATGCAGTCTGAAAAGTGGAAAACTCGACAGCCTGCGGATGAGTTTATAACGCTCGTAACGTCAATAACGTTTGTAACGTTTGTAACGAGTTACCCGCCGATCTTCTTCGTAGGGATAAACCTTGTGTTTATCCGCGCCTAAGACAACGCACGATATTTCAGTGCGGATAAACACAAGGTTTATCGCTACGGGGACAGGTTAAGACTTAAGTTCGTCAAGGTCGATCTTAGTTTATCTTGATGAACTTACCTGTCAGTTATCGTTTTCCCAGGGGAGATTGAGGTTGCCGGCGAAGTTATTGAGAGTTAATTTCCACATTAAATCGGATTGCTTCCAACTGTCCATGGCTTTTTGGAGGTGTAATTCGAGTTTTTGTGAATGAGAGACAAGATCGTGACCGGATTGGTCGCGGATCCAGATTTGGGCGGGCAGATCCTCGCTGGGAAGGTAGAGCAAGCGCGCCATGACGGCTTGACTGCCGGATGACTTGAGAATCTGTTTGGCTATATGGCGAGCGATGATGGGGGCGATGACTTTGGCATTGTGCCAATCAAGGCCGGCGGAATTGAAAACACTTGGCAGGGAGAGGCCGTAAGGATGGCAAGCCAAGCCTGATTGCCCCAGAGAGGTTTGCAAGCCGTTGGCTTCGGTGGCTCCCAAGGAATTGACTGTTACTTTGGCGTTGATGTTTTGAAATGATGATTCTATAAGTTTGGTAATTTCTTGCCTAACCGTGCCCAAGTCTTGAGCTCCATGATCCAAGCGAATAAAGATCGAGGGATCTTGATTTTGCGGACAAGAAACAAAAACCGTACCCACTTGACTCATCCAAAACCATTCGGGATCTTGTTTGCGTTTATCCTCCAATGCGGAAGCTATTTGATTGGCCAGATCTTGAGCTTTGGGAATTTGACTGACTGTTTCGGCGGACGCGTAACCAAATGCGAAGACCGGGTCAATGCAGGCTTGGCGGGCGTGCATGACACGTTCGCTGGGAATTTTTTCGAGCGAGATAAACGGCTCAAGGCCATCCGTGATACCGTATTTACCCAAGATTCGGCGTACATAGCCGGCTACATCGTAATCGGCTTCGGAGTGCAATTCGCCGGAAACAAACAGAGCACCGTGGCCTCCGGAAACCGAAAGGCGCACGCGACTTTCGGGGTCGCGCTTAAGATACTCATCAACTATGCCGGCGGAGATGATATCACAAAGCTTATTGGGCTCGGCCGACAAAGGGCAATAACCGCTTTGCATGAGGCAAGGTTAGCTAAACGAAGTGACTGCGTCAAATGGTGGTACTATAAATCATCCACATCACGCAAAAAGGAAATCTTAGGAGGTTGTTTGGTGGTTTTGGCGGATTTCCAGACAGAGGTGACTTTGACTTCTTGCTTGGAGGAATAATCATTACCACGCGGTCTTTGGCGATTTCCGTAGTGATCGAGTTCGATGGTGGGCTCGTCGTAATCATTGCCCCAATCAGAGTTTTCATCACCCCAAGATCTTGGTGAAGAGGCTACGGATGTCATGCGACCCAGTTGCTCGGATTCGGTAAGACGGCTTGGCAATTCCTCCAAAAACATGGATGGCCGGCAAAGGCTCATAGCGTCAAAACCAACAACTTGCGGGTAAGAAAGAAACAAGCGGTTGCGGGCGCGGGTTGATGCCACGTAAAAAAGACGGCGCTCTTCCTCTATGGCGCCCTCTTCCTCGAGTGCGCGCGGAGACGGGAAGCCTTGATTGGTGAGATGGATAATAAAAACCGTGTCCCATTCCAGCCCCTTGGCTTGGTGGATTGTGGAGAGAATCAGCCTCTCATCGTTTACCGATCCACGCGCTGATCCTTGCTCACGGCGAAAGGAGGCATCGTCCAGAGTTGCATCGGCGAGGAAGGAGGCGGGATCCGGATAAGCGTCCGCAAAAATAGCGAGCTGTTCGAGATCTTCGAGGCGATCGCGCCAATCGGGATATTCGGCTTCCAAATAGGTTTTATAGTTTTCCGAATTGGCTATGGCACGAACCATGGCACCCGGAGTGGCCTCGCTCATGGAAATAAAAACGCTTTGTACATCAGCCCAGCCGGCTTGGCCGCGGGCGGGAATACTGACTTCGGTGGAGATGACGGCGATTTCTTTGGACGCGGACTCGCGCACTTGTTCCAAAATTACGGATGTTGTAGCCGCACCGATGCCGTTTTGCATGGTTAAAACACGAATCCATGCCGGTTCATCCTTGCCGTTTATTTGCAGGCGCATGTAAGACAAAACATCTTTGATATGCGCACGTTCGAAAAACTTCAGACCTCCGCGATATTCGAAAGGAATGTCGCGCTTCATAAGCTCGAACTCCAAAGCTTGCGAGTGAGATGAAGCGCGGAACAGTACGGCCATATTGGCGAGCGCCACGCCTTGGGATCTTAAAGTGAGAATTTTGTCGGCAAGATAAGATGCTTCTTGGCGGGCGGATGGACAAGCGATGACCATGGGTTTTACTCCCGGCTCTTTAAGACCGACCAGATTTTTTTCGAATTGATTTTGATTGTAACTTAATGAAGTGTTGGCCAAATCCAAAATTTGCGGAGTGGAACGATAGTTGGAAACCAATTTGAATATTTTGGCATCCGGCCAAGCATTAGGGAAAGATAAAATGTTTTTTACATCGGCTCCGCGAAAAGCATAAATGGATTGCGCATCATCCCCCACCACAAAAATGTTTTTATGTTCCTTGCCAAGTTCGCCGATAATGCGGGCCTGCAATGCATTGGTATCTTGATATTCGTCGACCAAAACATAGCGGAAACGGGCACTGATTTGGTTCGCGATCATTGGCTGAGACTCCATGAGGCGCAACCAGTTCCACAATAAATCATCAAAATCCATGGCGTTGGACTGTTGTTTGCGCTTTTGATATTCGGAACAGACCCATTCCATGTCATTAACACAATCCATAAAATTGGGATGCTTGATCTCTACAGCTTCTTTAAAAGGCGTGCTTGTATTGCGGGCATACGAAAAAATATTGCGCAGAACCGCAGGTGACGGGAAACGGCGAACCTTGGGATCGATTTTGGCGTCTTTTAGCACAGCTTTCATGAGCGCTTTGGCATCGGATTCATCTAGAATGGAAAAGCTTGGAGTATAGCCGACCGCGGTTGCAAAAGATCGAAGCAGACGGTTGGCAACGGCGTGAAAAGTGCCTCCCCAAACACCTTTGGCTTCGGGGCCGACGAGCATGCCGATGCGATCGAGCATTTCGCGGGCGGCTTTGTTGGTAAATGTGAGAAGAAGGATAGAGCCGGGTTCGATACCTTGTTCCAACAGATAAGCGACTCGATAAGTTACAGTACGGGTTTTGCCTGATCCGGCGCCGGCCAAAACCAAACAAGGTCCATCTCCATGCAAGACGGCGTCAAGTTGTTCTTGATTCAATTCTTTGGAATAATCGATTTGGTGCATAACTGACGGATCAATAGGTCGTAACGTCTTAACGTCGTAACGTCGTAACGAGAACCGATATTTAGTCGTAACGTCGTAACGTCGTAACGGGGTTGGATGGGTTTGTACGTTATGAACGTTACAACGTTATGACGCAGTACTTAGGTTGGTTATGACGCAGTACGAGTGTACTGACTGGCCGAAGCATATCAAGGCGTCGCAGTTGACACAACGGTTGATAAATGGTAATTGACGGAGACGAATCAGAACCGATGAACATCCTGACAATGTCACATATTTATGCGATAATTGGCGCTGGAGGAAGACAAAAGTGAATCGAGAGATTGCACGAATCGAAACGTACCTTAAAGAAAGATTACCGGAAAAATATCGGGAGCGCAGTCATACGGTTGCGGATTTGATGACAATTGTTGCCGGCAAATACGGCCTGGATCCGCAAGAAGCGAAACTGGCCGGAAAATTGCATCTGATCGCAAGACAACTGCGAGAAAGAGAAATGATAGCTTTTTTAAACTCCCGTGAAGTACGGCTGATGAGCCGGTTGCCGGCGGAGTACAAACGCAAATCCTATCTCACAGGACCGGTTAGTGCTTGGTTGGCACTCGAGGAACTGGATCAAAGAGCTGACTCTTTGTTCCGCGGAATTCGTGAGCATACTTTTTTGTTCAAACATGCAACAATGCTGGCGCAGTGTCTGTTTATAGCCACAGTGTTGATACGTATGCCCAACGAAGATCCGCGTGCGGCAGTGCTGATGCGCGAATTTTTGGCCGGACGAGGCCACAAAGTCTTGAAAGCTCTCAATAAAAGAGAAATCGACACTTTGGACAAAACCGATATTCGCCGTATCGCCCGCATTTCCAATCCGGATATGGGCGACGCCTCTTAATCATCCCCTATTTGGGGATTTTTGATTTGCAGCTCGTATGAAACAGCCGCCATTAACAAGACTAATCATATTGAATATATTATTGACAAAATCATAAAATCAGTCTAAACCTCCTCTCAAAGAGGAGTTATCATGAACCTTCAAAAATACCAACGCTACATTCGTGAACGTGTTGATGAAGCACGCTACCAACATTCTTTGGATGTCATGCGGGCAATGGTTCGAGCCGCTTCGGTTTACGGACTTGATACAAATCAAGCACGGCTGACAGGGCTGTTGCATGATGCCGAAAAAAATTCCAGTACAATTGATATGCTTCAGGAAATTCAACGTTGCAATCCGAAGTTGCTGAATGATCTTCCCGATTATTGTTATGTGCCGACTTTTTTGCATGGAAGAGCGGCCGCCTGCACCTTGCCCCGCGATCTGGGTATTGATGATCCGCAAATATTGGACGCCATAGCCAGACATACCGGCGATGCGGATCTTTCCGATTTGTCATTACTGACGCGATGCATTCATGTAGCCGATATGACGGCGCCCACAAACAAGTTCAAAGGCATCAAAAAGCTGTCCGATTTGTTTTTCGGCGGAAAGCTTAATGAAGCGCATCTATTGTTAAGCCACTACATCTTGGATTCGTGTCCGGGTTTGGGGATACCAATACATCCCAGCTGGAAGAGAAACATGAAACTCTTGATGAAACGCGTGGAGCAGGTGCCGCAAAACTTCTTTTCTCGCGACTAATTATCCCCTATTTGGGGATTTTTAATTTCTTGCCAATGGCCTTCTTTGAGATCATCCAGTTTGATATTGCCGATTTGTACGCGGACGAGATCTTTGACGCGCAGATTAAGAAAGCCGAACATACGGCGGAGTTGTCGTTTTTTGCCTTCGGTTAAAGTGACTTTGAACTTATTGTTGCCAAGATAAGAAGCTTTTTTGGCGACCAAAAATTCACCTTCTTGCATTATGCCTTTTTTAAGACAAAGCAAAATATCGCGAGCCCAAGACTCTTCGACATTGGATTTGCCTCGCTTGGCCGGTGCGGTGATATCCGGATTGGATGCTTTGGGCATATCGACCGTAACTTCGTAGACTTTTTCGTGATGAAAGCGCGGATGGGTAATTTTTTGCGTGTATTCGCCATCATTGGTAAGGATGACAAGGCCGCGGCTGTCTTTATCCAAACGGCCAACTATAAACAAACGTTCATCAATATCAACGAGATCAAAAATATTTTTTTCATCTTTAAATCGCCGATTGGTACAGGTATAACCTTTGGGCTTATTGAGAGCTATGTAAATTTTACGAGCTTGGCGGCCTATGGGCTCACCGTCAATTAAAACCCTGTCACCATCGGCCACACTTTGACCGATAGTCGCGACCTTGTTATTGACGGTAACCACCCCTTCACGAATAAGCTCTTCAGCGCGCCGGCGCGAACAATATCCTGACTCGGCGATAAATTTTTGGAGACGCATCGCTTGATTACAAATTATGAATTAATATAGCTTACGGTGCTACTAAACCCAATTATGAATTAAGAATTATGAATTAAAAATTTACGTGGCCTTCGGCATTAATGTATATATTCCGAATGACGAGCTTTGCTCGATTCCAACATTCTTAATTTTTAATTTTTAATTCATAATTTGTATTTGAGCAATGAAGTTTATTCCCCATAGGCTTTCCAGCGATTGAGTTTGTGCTCTTCGGCGTTGCGGCCGTAGTAGATATTGCCGGCATCATCATGGAGATAGAAGTAATAATCGTTTTCGGCGGGATTGAGAGCGGCCTCGAGAGCATCTTTGCCCGGATTGCAAATTGGGCCCGGAGGCAGGCCGGTGTTTTGATAAGTATTGTAAGGAGATACGAACTCCAAATCTTCAAGAGTTGGTCTGGCTCGGCTGTGACCGGTAACATAATTGACAGTCGCGTCGGATTGCAGGCGCATGCCGATTTTGAGGCGATTTAAGAATATTCGTGCTATTTGGCGGCGTTCTTCGGGAGTGCGACCCTCTTTTTCGACAATGGATGCCAGAATAACAACCTCGTGCAGAGTACGGCCTTGCGCCTGTGCTTGTTCGGCAAAGCCTTCTGTTTGACGAGCAAACTCGTTGAGTTGTTTTAAGACTACACCGAGAGGCAGTTGATCCTTCCAAACACGATAAGTGTTGGGGAAGAGGTAACCTTCGAGCGAAGAACCCGACGGTAAAGCTTGCAAAAATTCGAACTGCTCCTCCAAGCCTTTTGTATGCGATTGACCGACGCGCGTATCTCCAACCAATGATTTAACTGATGTTGCGGAAACGCCCATATCCATAAGCGTAGCTTGCCACTCATCAAGAGTTTCGCCTTCGATGAAACGCAGTGTAATTTCTTCACGTTTCGGACCGCGAGACAGTTGGCGAGCAATCTGACGGTAAGAACTGCCCGGTATTATTTCGTATTCTCCGGGCAGAGCCCGAATGGCGGTTTTATCAATGAGTGCGTAAAGGCGATAACCCAACACCGAAGAAATGATATTTTTTTCGTTTAAGAGAAAGGCGATATCTTGAACTGAAGAATCCGCCGGGATGACGATTGCAACTGTGGTTGATTCGGCGGTGTCGAAAAATGCGGATGGCAAAAACCAAGCCGCAAAAATTCCGCCAGCCAATAAAAAGATTCCAAGAATGTAAAAAATTATTCGCATAAAGATTTTGGCCGTTCACAAACAAAAGCGTTGAGCGTGCCGGGCGATTGTTTGACGATCAATCAAAGGCATGACGTTTATTTCTTATTTTTTCGTAAAGCCTTGTGACCGAGACGAACCAAAGCGAATGATAGCAAACCGAGAGCGATTCCGCCAAGTATGTCTGTGGGATAGTGGACGCCGGCCGCGATTCGACCCAGCATAACACCAAAAGCTATCAAGATGCCGATTCTGCCGGCGTTTTTATCCGCATGATACAAAGCCGCGGCCAAAGCCGTTGCGGCGGCCGCATGAGTGGAAGGAAATGATGTTGTTAAAGGCGCCGGGATAAGAGTGATTACTTCGGTGATGGCTAAAAAAGGCCTGTCTCGTAAAAATAATACGGACAGCAGTTCAGAGCTGAACACAGCCAGGCCTAACGACCAAAGTGCCTCTTTGACCGTGTGTTTTTCTTGCGGAGATCCGTACGCCCAAAGCCATGCCAAAACCGGAGCAAACAAAAAAATCCAGACCCGCGCCAACGCTATGGCCATCCATTGCCCTATTGCGGATGCAATAAAGACGCTATGAATAAAAACAACAATCTCGGCGTCGAACATAACTGGAGTATAACATA
>CAZXFK010000004.1:0-8630 GCA_964640115.1 uncultured Gammaproteobacteria bacterium | reverse complement strand
GTCGTAACGTTATAACGTCGTAACGCCGTAACGTAGTTGGAAGGATTTAGCACGTTATGAACGTTATGACTTTATGACGCAGTACTTAAGTTGGTTATGACTTTATGACGTTACGACGATTGTAATCACAGTATTTAGCGATCGGGCAGATGGAACAGCGGGGGTTGTGCGGTTTGCAGAATTCGCGGCCAAAGGGAACGAAAACTCGGTTGATTGTGTTCCAGTGTTTTTTTGGGATAAGTTTTTGCAAATCTTTTTCTACGTCATCGCGTTTTTGCGATTCGGACCAGCCCAAACGACGAGTAACGCGGTAAACGTGAGTATCGACGGCGATTGCTGGTGTGTTGAACTCGTAGGATAAGACGCAGCTGGCGGTTTTACGGCCAACCCCGGGTAGAGTTATAAGCTCTTCCATGGTCTTCGGAACTTTGCCGTGAAAATCAGCGATGATTTTTTGCGCCAAACTTTTTAAAGCACGGGATTTGGTATGATAATAATTTATTGACTTGATGGAACGCTCGATATCGGTTAGCGACGCTTGGGCAAGTTTTTGCCAAGTGGGAAAAGATTTTTTAAAAGCCGGATAAACTTTTAAAACTTGTTCGTCGCGGGTGCGCGCCGAAAGCAGCGTGGCAATCAAAGTATCCCGCGGATTACCCAAATCCACGGCGCCGGATTTGATGAATAACTTGCTAAGAATGTTTAAGACTTTGAGAGGCATGGCAGTATGAAAAACAGGCATAACGTCGTAAGGTCGTAACGGATTCATGTAGCATGTAGCTTGTAACATCAAACCCGAAGCTACTGAACTCGTTATAACATTATGACTTTACGACGTTACGACTATTTTAAATCAGCGTTCTTCCGATCATTTCATCGGGTTGAGGGATGCCCATGAGGCGAAGGATGGTGGGTGCTATGTCGGCGAGCATGCCGGCAGGAGGAGTCATGCTTAAATCACCGCCGATTACGTCGCCGGTGGGGGCTTTCATGCCTTCGAGTTGACGGCCGGCGATTAAAAAAGGCACCGGATTGGTTGAATGCTCTTTGTCGATTTGACCGGTGGTTAAATTAACCAACTCTTCGGAGTTGCCATGATCGGCGGTTAATAAAACAATGCCTCCCACCGCAAGAGCGGCGTCAACAATCCGTCCGAGTTGTTTATCCATCGATTCGTGAGCTTTAACCGTGGCTTCGAAATTACCGGTATGAGCAACCATATCAGGGCTGGCAAAATTAGCCACGATAAAATCGTAACCGCCATCGGCTATTTCTTTAACAATACGATCCGCAATTTGGACATTGGCCATTTCCGGAGCTTTGTCGTAGCTGGAAACACGAGGCGAGGGAATAATTACCCTATCTTCGCCGGGAAATTCTTCTTCGACCATGCCATTTAAAAAGAAAGTGACGTGGGCGTATTTTTCGGTTTCAGTGATATGCAATTGCCGTAAACCGGCATCGGATATTACTTTGGCGAGGCAAGTTTCCACGGCCAAAGGCGGATAAGCAACATCAACCGGAAAATCTTTTTCGTATTCCATCATGGTTACCATGTAAAAATTATTCATGGCGACCCTTGCGAATTTTTCAAACTCGGGAAGCGATAAAGCTTTGGTTATTTGACGAGCGCGATCAGGGCGGTAATTAAAGAAAATGCACGCGTCATTGCTTTTAATCGTAGCTATGGGACGACCACTTTTGGTGATAACCGTGGGGATAAACTCTTCATCATAAACTCCTTTGGAATATGAAGCTTGAATAGCCTCTTTAGCCGAAGTTGACTGTTCCCCCACTCCTTTTACCATGGCATCATAAACTTTCTGAACACGATCCCAACGATTATCGCGATCCATTGCATAATATCTGCCCGAGATGGTGGCAATGACACCGACTTTGTATTCTTTGATTTTCGCTTCGATTTCATCGATAAAAGTTTCGCCTCCATTATAAATCGTGTCACGGCCGTCCAAGAAGGCGTGAATGGCGACTTTGGTAAATTTATTGCGCGCGCAAAAATCCAACAAAGTATAAAGATGCTCCATGTGCGCGTGGACTCCGCCGGGCGAGCATAAGCCCATAAGGTGAAGGGTTCCGTCGTTTTTCTTGCAGTGTGCGAGGGCGTTTACAAAAGCACGATTCTCATAAAAAGTACCGTCTTCGATACTCATGTTGATGCGAGGCAGACTTTGAAAAAAGATGCGTCCGGCACCGATGGTAAGATGTCCGACTTCGGAATTACCCATTTGCCCCCAAGACAAACCCACGGACTCGCCCGAAGCGCGAACCGTCATGGCCGGATAGTTTTCTATGAGGCTTTTATATACAGGCATGTTGGCGCGGGTTACGGCGTTGCCCTCGGCATCGGGAGCCACGCCAAAACCATCGGCTATCAACAAAACAATCGGTTTAGGTCTTTCCATAATTTATCTTAGTCGCAGATAAGAGATCTGCCGGTCATTTGCTTAGGGATGGGCTCGTGCATCAAATCCAAAATTGTTGGAGCTATATCGGCCAGGGTACCGCGACGCAAGCGTTTTTTGGCTACGGAAGAACCGCAGAGAATGAACGGCACGGGATTGGCATTGTGGTGAGTGTCGGCCATACCATTGTGAGCGTGGACTTCTTCGGCGTTGCCGTGATCGGCGGTCAGAATGGAGATGCTATTGGGATATTTGTGTACGGATTTGCAGATTGAAGCCAAGGCTTTATCAACAGCTTCGCAGGCTTTTACCGTAGCCTTGAAATTACCGGTATGCGCAACCATATCAGGATTGGCAAAATTTACGCAAATAAAATCATATCCCTTTTCGATGGAAGATTTGACAGCATCAGCGATTTCTTTGGCGCGCATTTCGGGTTTTTCATCAAAAGTGATTACATCGTGTGAAGGTATACGGATTCTGTCTTCGCCGAATCTGGGATTGTCGTAACCGCCGTTGAAGAAGTACGTGACGTGCGCGTATTTTTCGGATTCGGCAATATAGATTTGCTTATGCGAGCGTAATGCCTCGACCAGAGTTGAAGGCTGTTCGTGGTGAGTGAAAGCAGCCGTGACATGATCGAGCTGTTTACCGAACTCGGTTAAAGTTGTGAAGAGTAAATTGGGAATTTTATTGGCGCGTTTAAAACCCGAATTTTCATTGCCGTTGAAATTTTTAGCCACAAACGGTTTGGTGAGTTGACGAGCACGATCGGAACGCAAGTTCCAAAAAATCACCGCATCGTTGGCTTTGATATAAGTGCATTTGTGATTGCAATCAACCAACGTGGGTTTGATGAATTCGTCGGTAATGCCGTTTTCGTAAGCTTGCTCTATGGCATGCGTGGCCGTATCTGCGCGCTGACCTTTGCCATGAACCAAGGCATCATAAACCAACTGTGTACGATGCCAATTACGATTGCGATCCATGGCATAAAAGCGTCCGGAGACAGAGGCTATTTTTGCATTCTTGGGTAATTTTGACTCAAGTTCGGCTAACAGTTTTAAACCATGATAAGGAGGCGTGTCACGACCATCGGTAAACAGATGCAAAAAAACTTCTTTCACTTTGCGGCGATTCATTAAATCGGCAAGAGCCACAATATGATCCAAGGCCGCGTGCGCGCTTTGCGAATTGGTTAATAAGCCCATGAGATGCAAAGCGCTATTGTTGGTTTTTACGTGCTCGACAACTTGTTTGAATGCCGGATTGCGATTAAAGGATCCATCGGCAATGGCGCGATTCACGATGAGTTTATCGGATAATAACGGACGACCGGCGCCGATTGTTTGGTGACCGGCTTCGCTGTTGCCGACTTCGTGATCAGGCAAGCCCACGCATTCACCGTCCGCACAAAGTTGAGTACTGGGATATTTGCGAAATGCGTTTTTAAAATAAGGCATCTTGGCAAAGTGCACGGCATTGCCTTTGATTTTACGAGAAATGCCAAATCCATCCAAGATTATGAGCACAATTGGATGATGCTTGTTCAGTTCAACAGGTTTTTTGCAGGGCATAAAGTATCAAATAAAAACGGGATAAAAACCGGCCTCGAGACAATCTTGTTGGCCGGCAACCGAATTATTAAAGCATTTTACCGCCGGAACCAAGATAAAACAAGTGGATTTTTGGCTAAACAGACAAAAAATGATTTGTTGGCTTGTTGACAATTGTTTTGTTGGTATGTCTTGACAAATAGCTATTTTTATGCTAAGTTAACACATCGTTTTAATAAACGAGACAGGACTTTGACAAAAGCATGTAGCATGTAACAATTTTGGAAACAGACAAAAGACAAGGAGTATTGAGATGGGTTTTAATCCGAAGATGAATATGGGAGCGCCTATTGGCGGGGCCGGAACTCCGGTGCAACAGCCCAAGGTACAGACACCTCCGCTCTTGCCCAAGAAGACAAAGGCGGATCCGGCAGACAAGGCTTTGGCTGATGCTCTTGATAGTGCCAACCGGCAAAATACGGAACTGCAGGAAAAAATCCAGCAGTTGACGGATGAGTTGGAAGGCAAGGAAAAAGAGTTGCAAGCCATCCAAGCCAAGCTCGAGGCCGGCCCCAAGCCGGAGAGTGATGACGAACTGGCCAATGCCATCGAGGCGCGCAAAGCCGCGGAAGATGTTATCGACCGGCTGGAGCGTGAAATCTCGGAGCTCAAGGCGAGCGGGAATCAAACCGCAAACCTGCAAAAAGAGCTGGACGAGGCCCTCGCCGCGCTCAAAGCGACGACCGTTGCAAAAAGCGACGACACTTATGACTACCTGATCGCCGAACGCGAAAAGGTGGAAGATGAGTGCGGGCGCCTAAAGAACGAGTTGGATGCGGTTCAGACCAAGTGTGCTGAACTGCAGAACAAACTTGACTTCGAAAAGACGGACGCGGAAAGCGTGTTCCGTCTCCACATCTCAAAAATCGAGGAGCTGGAAGATAAGATCAGCATTTTGGAAAGCATGCCCTCTGAAGATGAGGATCAAGACAAGCTCGTAAAGAGCTTGACCGATGATCTGCAACTCAAGGACCGTGAAATCCAAAATTTGCGGGATGAGATCCGGCGCATCGAAGACGAGAAGTCTCGGCTCAACCAGGAGATCCGACAGCTCAAGGCCGTTCCGACGACGATTTTTTCGGCCGCGGATCACTCGGTTTGCAACCAAAAGATTCAGGATCTGAACCAAAAGGTTCAAAAACTGAATGAAGAATTGCAAAAGGCCTATGACAGGGCCCGACGGCTGGAGACCACGATAGAGCTTGAACAGTCCAAGTGGGCAGAAGCTCAGGAAACGAAAGAATGGGCTGAAAAGACAGCCAATGCCTTGCATGCGTTTCTAAACGAGATCGACCCGGAACCTGATGGAAATCCGCAATTGCGTGAGGATCGCATCTACAATGCGATCAAGAATCAGGAACGGATGCAGGTGCGGCCGGCAGGACTGTCACAAAAAATGATGGTTCTGATCTCGTTCGCGATGTTGTTCGTGGGCATGATTTTCGGAGGCGTGATTGTTTACGGAATTTCTGTCATGACAGATGAGTCTGTGACGGATGAAACCGCGACCGAAGCGACGTCCGCCAACTCGGCGGAAGAGCCGCCGCCGGTTGAAGTTCCGGTGACAGTGCAGGTGGCTCCGAATACCAATGCGGAGCCCGAGCCGTCTACGCCCCCGGAGACTTGCTACCCGGCCAATCCCCGAAGCATCTTGGCCTTGCTCAATCAAAAGAGCGACGATGCCACGGTGTTGGGCAGGGTGCAAATCAACGCGCCCAAGGGCACAAAGCGCATCGTGTGCCAAGAAAAAGAGCGCGCATTTGCTGATGGGCGCACGAATTTGGCAGGATGCGAAATCTGCGTACCTTACGGCCCGGGTAGATATCCGGCTGAAAGCAAGTACGTATCCGCGATTCTGGGAAGAGCGGATGCCTCTTGTTATGACTACAGAGCCCGTACTCCGGTCAGCGAGTGGAGCGATAAAACAATCCACTTGGACTGCAAGGACAAGCCGGATTACTTTATCCCCGCTGACTGCAGGGATATTACCGGTTGCGATATCGTAGTCCCCGATCCCAAAAAGATCGCCTGCGATACATGCGACTAAACCATAACCTCTAACAGCCCCGAGCAACTTGCTCGGGGCTTTAAAATAGGCGATTTTATCCTTAATGGATTGACATTTTGAGCAAAATATGGTAATTCTTGATATTCTAAAACAAACAGACATAAAAGCTACTTTGACAAAAGAGGGTAAAAAAATGAACGCTGATTCCAACGACGATGTTATCGTATTTTTTGGAGGTGGAAGAGCCGTGCCGGCCAAAATGATCAGCCGGTCGAACAAGACACATTTGGTCTTTTTCTTGCCTCATCTGAATCCGGGTTCGGAAACCGATATCATCGAACAAATTGAGGCGCGAACCAGCTGTACGACCGCCAGACGCGCGATTGTCAAAAAGGTTAGTGGAAACAACAATGTTTCCGGACGGCCTTTGCGGGCAAGCATTGAACTGGCATTTTGCCAAAATGATTTTTCTCCGGCTCCGGTCGATCAGAGCCGAATCAGCTTAGCACCGGCCCAAGCGAGTAAGCCACTGGACGCTGTTATCACAACGGCACCCGGAGCGGATCGTAACACCATGCTCGCAGAATACGAGATACCTGATGCCAAGATCGGAGAGGAAGTTCGGATTCAAGACGGTTTTGGGGGGATGATCAAGGCGCGGATCGAGGAAGCCAAGTTCGAATCAAAAAACTCAGGCGTGAATATCGCGGCTTGCATCGTGAGGGTAACACAGTTCGGTTATGAGCCGGCCCACGAAATCGAGGATAAAATTCACGAAGACTCGACTTTGGCTGAACCGAAATCGCAAGAAGAAGAACCGCCGGTTCAAACGCAGGCAAAGCCGGATCCTTCGGCGGATGAAAATCCGCCAAGCTCCGTGGACGAATCGCGAAACCGGGAAACCGAACCTCCGCTTAAAGCCACGCTACCAGATGTTACGCAAAAACGGATTCCGGCGACAAAGATCAATCCCTTGGTATTGTTGGCTTCCGGCGCTCTGGGGATGCTGATCGCCATGGTGACAACGGGAATTTGGTACTTGGCAGAAGAAGGAGAAAAACCAACCGCGATTCAAACCTCCGTTCAAAATCCGATGCCGACAATGTCCGCTGCACCGCCTCTCAACAGCGATGAAGAAATCACTCGCCTGTTGGCCGAAGATGAGCCCATCTACTTGCCGATGACGACGCAAAATCTGCAGAATTTCTTCGGGCAAAGCAATGCACTCAAGATGCCCGGAAAATTGAGTGGAAAGACCCTGTCCGGCAAGCTGGGCGTCAGTTGTCCCACTTCCCCGCCCTACAGCCAAGCAACCGATACCACGGACGTGAGTGCTTGCTTCGTATCTTTGCCGGCAAATGCGACAGCCGGAGAATTCCCGTTGACCAAAGAGACGGCCAAAGCTTGGTTTCATCAAGATGATACGGCCTGCTTTCGGGAAATCAACTCCGAAACTTCAGCCGGCGCAAATCGAAGCAAAACCCGATTGCGGATCAATGCGGAAAGATGCGATTGGCATTTTGACGCGATTAAGAATTGCTTCGACTACTCCAAGTGTACATTCACCATTCCAAGCTTCGAGCAATAGCTCGCAAGTAAAGGAATGACTCAAAAATCCTTCAAGGCTTTGAAGGATTTTTTTATTTTCGGATGAGACTTTAATCAGTTACTGCGAGGATCTTGGACGGAAATACGGATCAGTTCTTCGCGATTATCTTCGGCCAAGACCGGCGCGGGACGCACAAAGCCGCATTTTTCGCATTTATGAATAACACGCACGGCTTCGCCATGCTTAACCTCCACGCCCGTGGGGCGCATCATGCCCCCGCATTCGTGAGCGCGGTCTCCGGGGATATCATCCACATGTTTGGACCAAAGACAAGCCGGACAATGGTTGGTGTAACCGTTGCCAATAACTGAAGTACCGCATTTTTCACAGACAAAATCCTCTTTGGTGCGTTTCATAGAAATTAACGATTACCAATTAACAATTAACGATGATTGATATCGCTTTCGCGATTATTATCATTATTTTTTGTTGATATTTGGATTTTTGTAATAATTCTACAGATACTTTGACATTCGATTAATAAATCTTCCGCCATTTTATTTGGTAGAAGTTTGGAATCTTTGAGTAAGTTTAACCAATATTCCGTTTCCAAAGCTTCTTTGAAAGCGATGGACATTTTATTAATGAAGTCCGCACGCGATTGAGCACCGACTGCTTCTCTAACATTTGCACCTACAGATGTTCCGCTTTTTAACAGCTGTCGTGCAATTATAAATTCTTTTTTTTCTTTAGTTAAATAAAGATGAGCTTGAATAATTGCCAAAGCGAATGCATAACTTTTATCAGCAATAAGATTTTGCTTCATATGGAAATATCGCGATAGCGACTCCTGCATCGATAATCGGTAATTGTTAATTGGTAATTACGGCTGGTTTTCCGGTTTCATTATGGGGAAGAAGATGATGTCGCGGAGGTTGGATTGGCCGGTTAGGAGGGCGAAGATGCGGTCGATGCCCATGCCCCAGCCAGTGATGGGCGGAAAGCCCATTTCCATGGCTTGGATAAAATCTTCA
>CAZXFK010000003.1:25973-29864 GCA_964640115.1 uncultured Gammaproteobacteria bacterium | reverse complement strand
TTTTATACAAAACTTTACATATAACCTGTAAATACTTATTATAAATACAATTACAGACTTTTTATAACAGCTTATGCGTAAAACTCTCATAACCATAGCATCCTTAATCATAATCCTGATCACAACCTCAATTGCACATGCTTCGATCACGGATTGCAAAAACGGCTACAAATTTAATCGCAATAGCGGTGTTGGATGCCAACAAATCAATTGCGGTGACATTCAAAATGCACACTACAGCTATACAGGTGATTGTATCTGTGGAAGTGCCGGCAGCATCAACGAAAAACCTACGGATCCAAACAAATCATGCCGTTATGATAATAGCTACACATCGTGCCCCGGTTGCGTTTATGCTTGTGTCCACTCTGATGAAAAATGTCCCGGCCAACAACCAAATCCGGAACCAATTTCCGCACCCATCGAACCCCCTCCCGCAAACAATACCATTATAAACCCCGAATCAAATCGAGAAATAATCCCGGAAATCACACCATCTGATACATCAATCGCAGAAAATATTGCGCCGCCTGTAATAGCCCCGGCTCTGGGTCCGACTTGTGAAAATTTTTGCGCAAAACTTGCTCGCGGCGGAATCTTTGATGAAGTTTTAATAGCCACCGGAATCTACCCAAACTGCAATTGTGCAGTAGATAATAAAGACGAAAACAATCGTCTCACGGAAACGGTAACCCAAAACGGCGACACTCGTACAACCTACATTTATGATCCCGCAACCGGCGCCCTTATAAAGAAAAATACAATCTCGATAATCGCCGAAAGAGAACGTATTCGCGAAGCCCTCGGATTTAAATATAATGAAGAACAAATTGATGCACTCTTGGATGACGAAAAAATCAATCAATGGTTTTCCGATAGAATGAATAATATCGAAACCAGCGCCGATTTTTTTACTCCCGCTTTCTGGTGGCAACACATCGTCGCCCTTTGGGACCATGGTTATGGCAATAGCGCAGATTTTGTAGATACTTACAACTTCGGGCGTTGCGGCGACTCTATGGAGTGGCTCGAGCGTAACCTTGCCAGTGAATTAAAACTCACAGATAATAATAGCGAGGCCATGCTTTCCATTACCGGCGAAAAATACGGAAACCTCATCAATCACACCGCATTAATTGTTCGCCCAACCGGCTATTCAAACATAGAATGGGGAGATGCCGTGCAAGAATTAATGAACAAGACTCGCTCCGGAGGTTTAACAAAAAACGACATTCTGAACCTCGACCCTAAATTACTGGACGCTAAAGTTTTGGATCCTTACTTTAAAAAAACCACGACCGTTCGTGAATTCATTAAAGGGTGGTCCGTAATTAAAATCAGCTGATATGAAAAAATTATACATAATACTTGGCATTCTGATTAGCATCTTGCTCATCATTATCAGCCTATTCATCCTCCTTCGTTGGAATGGAGGCTACTCGGACAAAAGAGCTTTAACGGAAAACATCACAACGAAAATTCAAACCGGGATCATCACCGGTTCACTCTCTTACCCCAGTGAGTACATGCCAAATTTAGAGACATGTGCGGTAAACACTCAAAGTAACGAATCATACTGCACTTATCAAATGATTCAAGGTCCCAATTTCACTTACAACTACGGCTACCAAATCCAAGTTCCTCCGGGATCCTACCAAGTTTACACAAAAATTAACGACGAATACGAAACCTACAAATCATATTATTCAAAATTTATCACTTGCGGGGGCGAATACACTTGCACAGATCACACTCCCATAACTATCACAGTAAAAGCCGACGAAACCATCAGAGATATAGACCCGGGCGATTGGTACGCAAATTACTAAATATTCAAAAACTCTCCAGGGAGTTTTGGACATTTTTTTCGTGATACTATTTTCAATTTTTTATGAAAACTTACAAGAGTTAAATTATTTATCTTTAAAAGAATTATTGACTCGATATTTGACACTCATTAACCACGGTTCTACAATAATTTCACAATTTAATCATAACCTGTAGGAAGTGAGGTTAAATCCCTCCACTGTGCCGCAACGGTAATGCCCAATCGGGACGAGTCCGGCCATCGGGTTATGTTTATCCCGAGCAGGACCTGTTAGGCAAGGTATGTCTAAATTTAATAATAATTTCTGCCGGGCAGAATTTTTTTATGTTTAAAAACATCTCATGTATTTTTCTGCTCGCATTCACTCTCCTTGGGGCCGGATGCGCAAAAACACCTGATATCTCAGAGTCATCCCTAACTACCGCACAAAGCGTCACCTCAACCCTAACCCTGCAGATCAACGAAAATTCATACTCTATTCCCTTCCGAAATAACATTACCGTTTACGATTTAATGATGGATATAAAAAACAATCAAGATTTCACATTTGCCGGCGAAGACTATGGCCCCGACATGGGATTCTTTGTAGAAAGTATTAATGGAATAAAGGACGATACTAAAAATAATCTCTACTGGGTCTATTATCTAAACGACAAAAAAGCGGAAACGGGTATATCCGCAACAACTCTTAACCCTAACGACATAATCACCTGGAAATATGAGCCTCTCCAATTCTAAAATTCAAATCAACGCAATGATTTTAATCCCAATTTTCATCATATTTGGAGTTATAATGCGCCTAATCCCTCATTCACCAAACTTTACCCCGATTGGCGCGATTGCACTTTGGAGCGGTTTGTATTTACCAAAACGTTATGCATTTCTTGTCGCTATTACCGCAATGCTGATAAGCGATTTCTTTATCGGATTCTATAGCTTAAGCATCATGTTATCCGTCTATCTCGGTTGGATAGTCATGACCTCCCTTGGCGTTATTTCCAAAAACAAACTTCATACCGGCCTCAGCATATTAGCCGGATCAATCTTCTTTTTCCTGATAACCAATTTTGCTGTTTGGATGTCCGGCACGCTTTATCCCGCAACGTTTGAAGGGCTTCTGACATCATACGCTAATGCTATCCCCTTCTTCCGCAATAGTCTAACCGCCAACCTAATCTACAGCACAGCCCTGATCGCAGTCACCGAATATTCGTTCACCCTCAATCCGGCACAACAAAAAAAACCGGTAAACTCCTCCCTGGTAGCTAGAAGTTAAAGACCGAAATCTAAAAACGTTCACTTGCAGAGAATGGCACTACATCATTTATTGATTTCGCTCCACAAATAAGCATCACCAATCTATCAACTCCAAAAGCAATCCCCGCCGCATTGCCCATTTTTGGCAGAGCGGATAATAACTGTTCATCAATATCCCAAACCTCCCTACCCAATCGACGACGCAACTTTTGTTCCTCTTCAAATCTTTTTCTTTGCTCCAACGGATCGGATAGTTCCGCAAATCCATTGGCAAGCTCAAGCCCGCCCGCATAAAACTCCACTCTATCCGCCCAGCGATTATCATCCGCGGATCTTCGAGCCAGTGCCGCCATACTCGCCGGATACCGATACAAAAACATAGGCTCCCCCGCTTCGATCTTAGGTTCTATCACTGATAAAAAAATTTTATAATATATATCGTCCCAATCATCAGTTGATGAAATAGTTTGTCCGAATCTCTCTGATGCAAGTTTCGCTATCGCTTCTCGATCCCCGAGAAGCGGAGCCAATTCCACCCCCGCATATTCCCTCCAAGCCTCCTCAACCGTCATTTTTTTTATCGAATTTCGTATTTCGAATTTCGAATTTCGCTGTTTTGGAATCACATAAGTCAGCATGTTCTCAACGTCTTCCATCAACTCATTGACACCCGCGTCGCGTCGATACCACTCGAGCATCAGAAACTCCGGATCATGCGATCCATCCCACGGTTCATTATTACGAAAACACGGACCAAGATCATAGATTCTATCAAATCCCGCTCCCAAAAGTTTCTTCATCGCATA
>CAZXFK010000003.1:0-25873 GCA_964640115.1 uncultured Gammaproteobacteria bacterium | reverse complement strand
ATGTAACATGTATCATGTAACTTGTAACAAATCAAGAGTCCAAATGCAAATAATTATCGCGAAATTTCCTAAATAAAAAAATTACAAGATATTATAATTGTAATTTAAAAAGCCACACATTCTCTCATTTCAAGACATGTGCGGCTTTAAGCATGGGTCAAATTTAGGCGGCTCGTTTTGTAGGAACTTCATCGTCAGAAATAATATCTTCTTTTTTCAATTCTTCCGGCTCAACATACTCTTCGTATTCAGATTCCGCCAAAGTTGGAATCGCTTTATATTCCGGAGGTTCCGGTAATTTACCTTCAAACTTTGGAGGTTCGGGAATATCGCGTAAAACCTCGCTCATATTAACCGGAGCTTCACTCCCATGTTCACGAGGCTTGGGTATATTGGGCTTTGTCAAAATCTTCTCAAATTCTTCTGAACCAATTTGCTCATTTTTGTCATAAGACTTGGGTTCCGGCATAATACCCTCAAATTTGGGTGGCTCAGGATTATCTCGAAAAGCTATAACTTCGCTCATATTAACCGAGGCTTCAGCTCCATGTTCACGAGGCTTGGGTATATTGGGCTTTGTCAAAATCTTTTCGAATTCTTCCGATCCAATTTGCTCGTTTTTGTCATAAGGTTTAGGTTCCGGTAAATCAATCTGTTTACGTATCTGCGACACTTGATCGGAATCTTGTTTAGCGGTTTCTCTAAACAGCACCTTCAAATCAACCGGCGGTTCAGCCGATTCCGAATGAGCTTTTACATATTCACTGCCCAAAACAACATTTTCCGGCACTTTGCCGGCTTCAACGCCTTGACCCTGAATCACCTCGGGCTTCCATGCCGGTTTAGGAGCCTCTTGTGGTGGCTGTGCTTGAGCGTTCCAATTTTCTGCGGGATTTGTCATATTTGTTTTATCTTAGCTAAATTATTCAAATTATTGTTCTAATAAAAATACGAAGATCTTCTCTTCGATTGCAATTACTCAAAAACCTCCTTTGCCAAGTCTAAACAGTATCTTTTTTGCATATTTTTGTTTTTGTTAAGCGATATTTTTCAACTTAACATTGTTATTATAGCAGAAAACACCGCTTTTGTCAATGCAACAAAAACTTAGTTCATCAAGTTAAAAGTAACAAGTTCATCAAGAGACGCTTAAGTTACTCTTGATCAGCTTTAATCTTTAAACTTTATGAACTGTTTGAGCTTATTACTCTTCATTATTCTTCTTCAAACAGGTCTCTTCGATCCCCGCTTGTTTAAATAATAGCTTGGTAATTGCATGAGCTTTCCACTCACGGATATCTTCGTAATAAACTTTTTTTATACCTGCCGTAATAATCATTTTGGCGCATTCATTGCACGGATAAAGTGTGCTGTACAATGAACACTCGTATAAAGGCTCCGAAGCGGAAACGATGGCATTGGCTTCGGCATGCGTTACCGTATCGTATTTGTCGACATCATAAACAATATTATTCTCATGATGAACGCAAGGTATTTTTATGATCTGATCACGCTTAGTCGCCCATGCACTGTCATCAACGCCGGCCGGTAATCCATTATAACCCGTTGAGACTATTCTCTTTTTGGCATTAACAATCACACATCCGACTTGCGTATTTTCATCATGAGAACGCAAAGCCACGGCTTTACAAATATTCATGAAATATTCATCCCAACTCGGACGAACATATTTTTGTTCTTCACTCATATCCAACATTTAATCACTTGCGTAATTAAATGACAATTATATAAAAAAAACCGGCACTAAGGCCGATTTTTTTATTGAACAAGATAAGGGAGCAGTGCCATGAAACGCGAACGTTTAATGGCGGCTGACAGTTTGCGTTGGTGCCAGACACACATACCGCTGCGTTTACGAGCCACTATTCTTCCAAAGGAAGAAAGATGGCGGCGCAACATATCCGTATCTTTATAATTGATATGATTGATATTTGCCTTGCAAAACGGGCAAGTTTTTTGTAATTTCATAATGTTTATAATTTAGAATGGAATATCTTCTACACGAATTTCTTGATCGCCTATACCTTGATCGACTCCCAAGTTGGAAATTGTGGGCGTTTGGGCTGATTGCGGTGTCGCGGGCGAACCTCCGGCCGGAGCCCTGTCGAGCATAATCATATTTTCAGCTATGATTTCTGTTCTTTGTCGCTTACCGCCATCCGGAGTTTCCCAATCCCTGGTTTGCAATCTTCCTTCCACAAAAACTTTGCGTCCTTTTCCCAAATACTGATGGCAAATTTCCGCCAATTTACCCCAAGCTACAACCGAATGATATTCGGTGCGCTCTTGCTTTTGTCCGTTTACATCCGTCCACTGCGACGAAGTTGCTACGGAAAAATTAGTAACGCTTTGACCGGTGGTGGTATTGCGCAGTTCAGGATCTCGGGTAAGGTTGCCGATGATCTGCGCGCGATTCAAGCTCATGGACATATAATATTTTGTAAATAATACTTAATCTCTGTTTTGAATATTTATCCTGCAATCATTCCACAATCGTCTAAATCCGATTACATTGAATATTCCAAATTCGAAAAATTGCTTATTTCGCTTCTTCGGACAAAGCTGCGTCGATTTTTTTATCCAGTTCTTCGGAGCTTAAACCGGAAAGCATATCTTCAACAGTTGCAACTTGTTGCGTTTCTTCCGTTGCAACTTCGGCTCCGTCTGCGCTTTCTTCAACTTCATCGGTCTTATCAAGTTCCGCGGCCGCTTGCACATCTTGCGAAGTTGATTCGGATTTTTTATCAAACTTTTTGCGTTTGCCTTTGTCGTCCTTGGAAGCACCATCAACAACAACTTCTTGAAATTGCACAAGATTGAATTCTTCTCCGCCGGCTTCTTCTTTGCTTAAAATCAAATGACGGACAACGCGTTCATGAATGCGCAAAGCCTCATTGATCTTGGCTACATTTTCCGGTTCGGTATCAAAATAAACCATGACATAATATCCATGGCGGATCTTCTTGATTAAATAGGCAAATTTATATTTACCTAACCGGCGGCTTTCTTTGGGGTCTCCGCCGTATTTTTGGATAAGCGCCAAAATGTCGCTTTCCGTTTGCGCAACTTCTTCGTCGGTTAAAGTCGCTGGTATGATATAGAGAAGTTCGTATGTTCTCATATATATCTTTTGCACGTCCGCTTTGGGATCCGGTTGAATCTTGCTGCGGAAGCCTTATTTTTCGGCTATGGCCGGCAAAAGCTGTTAATTTGTAATATTGCCAGACTACGCTTAACCGGCATTTTTGTCAATAATTAAACTAAAAACCCGCCGAATTGGGCGGGAATGAGGTTAATGGGTCGGCTTATCATCCTTTTCAGAATCCGGAACTTCATCAAACTCCGGAACTCGTGGCGGACGCATGGCCAAGATATCTTGCATGGTGCCTATTCCTTGCAAGGTTTGTTTACGCAGGTCACCAACAGTGGCCGGCTGTGCCGAAGGACGCAACGTCTTTGAGTAAGACGGCTTAACTTCGACCGTTGGAGTTTTGCAAGCTTCGTGAGCGACATGCAGTACTTGCAAAGGCCCCATATTGGTCAAAAGCGAAGGAGGCAACTTGTAAGAGTGAGTACTTACAAGTGGCAGGTGCAAAAAGCCGTATAAAGCTCCAAGCTCCAGATCACTGGAAACCACGACTTCCGCATCGACTAATGCACCCGATTTTTGATGTATGGCCTGAATACCGGCCTGCACCAATTGCATAATGCGCTCCGTCGGCAAAATCATCAATTCCGGAGCTTCCAAGGCCAGAAGACCGGAAGCATCTTTGGATCTGACTGATTCTTGCAAACGGCGATTGGCCAACTTGATTTCTTCCAAGCTCGCTTCGGTTTCTTTAAGCTCTTTGGCAAGCGAAGCCCTGCGAACTTCGGCCGCCAGAGCCGTGTACTCGTAAGCGGCAACCGCTTCGCGAGTCGGATTGGATTCCATGGCCTTGCGCAAAGCCGCATTGTGATTTTTGATATCGGCCAATTGATCTTGCAGCAAACCAACCTTTTCCGTCAGATCGCTTGAGGTCAATTTCTGCATTTTCAACTCGCCGATTACAAGTGCCAGCTGCTCGGCCTGTTGCTCGGGTGCCATCTCGGCTATTGCCGAAAGGTCGAGTTGCATGGCTCGTGCGATTCCGGTTACCAAGGCTCGCCACAAGCCGCTCAACTCCGCGTTCTCTCTGCGCACTTGTGCCAGCTCATCCAAAACATCTTCGCTCTGACGTGAAATGTTTGCGTTCAAATTACGGAGCTCGATGTTCTGCGCAACGACGGAGCCAAGTCTGTCCACACTCGCTGTGTCATCCTTGCTTTGCAGTTCGAACAAAAAGCGAGTTGGATCGTTTTCCTGCGGATTATTTTCCAAAATAATCCGATACGCCTTTTGACGGGCATCTCGTTCAGCGACACTCATGGCCAATACTTCGTGCAAAAACTCCAATTTGGCCAAAAGTGATTCGGCTTTTTCGTTTTCTTCATTCTTCACATAAACGTGAAGCCTGCTTTCGAGTTGAACGATGGCTTTACGAGCCAGTTCAACCGAATCGTTGAGTTTTTGCAAATGTTCTTCGCGAACACTCCGCTCCTTCTCGTACAATTTTACCAATTGCAGGAAGAGCGTGTCATTTTGATGTTTCAACTCGGCATTTTTCGCGCCAAGCTCGCCAATTTGCGTATTTGCTTTTTCGCAATCCGCATTTAGCGTCAAAACCTTTTGCATCAACTTGGCGCTTTTTGCGCTAAGCTTTTCCACGCGATCAGCGAGTTCGGCTTTTGCCATCAAAGCTGCCGTCGAGCAGCTTTCCATTTCTTGTTTCATGTCAGCCAATTGCTGTGAAAGTACGGCTTTTTCACCGACCTCGATCTGCAATTTGGCTTGCACCGAAGTGTAATCGTTCAAAAACGATTGATACTCATCAAGAGTCGGGCCGGCTTTACGCTTTTTCAACTCCTTTTTCACTCTATCTTCGATTTGCATGATCGCAATATGCGCCAAATCACGCAGCTTATACTGCAAGATTCGACTGCGAATCGAGATAATTGTCGCGATCACACACAGTACCGCCAAAAACAAAGTCATCACCGACCAAACAAAGTTCGCTTCCGACAAATCAGCCTTCGCTGTTTTCAAAACCTCAAGCTGCTTGCTTTGCTTGTCCGTGGTTTTATGCAGTGCGGCAATCTGTACACGGGCATTGGCCAACTCCAATTGCTCGGCTGTAATGCTGGGCGAAGGAATAGTGACACCCGTATAATGCTTTTGGCATTCGGTAAGAACGCGCTTGATTTCCGAAGTCGGATTGGCCATACCGGACAAAACCTTGCATGCTTCATCACCAAGCGTTTGAATCTGTTCGCTCACGGAAAACTCCGGAACGCGAGGAACCAAAACCTGTTTGGTGACAGGATAGTAATTGACTCGAAGATTGGGACACATGTCACGCTCGGCAATGGTTTGATCCGGCCAAGGCACGGAATCCGGCACGCAAGCGCTGTGCACCGGCCTCAAACCGGGTTTCCCCTGCAAAAACTTGTCATTGGCCGCTTTGATGGAACGCAACTGTTGCTGAATCGGCAACGGCTTACCATCTTCTCCCAATTGAGGAAAATTGCGGGCCACGACATACAAATCGCATTCTTTTTCACCGCTCAAAGTGATTTGGCGGTAACGCGCGCCTTGGATTGTCACATTTTCCACGGCCTGCACGCACGACGTTTTGCCTTGCGCCAATACTCGGCCGGGCAAAAACAACAACAAACAACCGAACAGCAATGAAACGTAAATACGCAACTTCGCAGATTCATTCTTCATGACGTCTCCCCTTTTTGGCAACGCAACAAGCCTTTGTTGCGCTCTATTTTCAAGGTCCTGCTCATATTTTACAACATGAGTATCCTATAGCCCACCATATTTTAAGATTTCTGTCAACCCAGCGCACTTTTTACCGGCTATTATAAAACCCGCCAACTGTGGCGGGTCAAAACTATGAAGCGTTTCGTTCCTTATCATCCTCTTTATCAGAGGATGATTTTTCCGCTTTATAAGCGGTATGTGACTCATGGCTTGTCCGCGGAATTATTCCTGCGGTTTCCTGTCCGTCATCCGAATCCCGATCCAACCGAAATTCGTTGAAAGTAGTTTCTTCAGAAAGAGCATCTTTCTCTTCTTGCGCGGGACGCAATTCGTCCATTTCCGTTGTCATTGGATTTCGTACAACCCCACCTTCACCGCTTCCGGATTCAGCCGAACCGAAGCGCGATGAAGAAATATTTTCTTGATCTTTTTCATCATATTGATCATCGCGCATTTTTCCGCGTTCAAGCACCATGCTGTAAGCCGAACCTTCTTTGGTCAGTTCCAAACTTCCGGTTGGCGCTACTCCGATTGGCAAAGTCTTCGCTCGGTTTAATGCTCGGCTCATTGGTGCGTGCGCATCGCACATGACTCCCTGAGCCGCCAAAAGGTTTGCATGACGAACTTGCAATTCTTGCAAAGCGATTTTCTGGCTCATGTATTTCTCATGATCCGCTTTGGCGCTATCTTTCAAATTCGCGACCAACTTCAGCTGTTCTTCAAGTTGAGTTTCGGTCTTGGCATTCTCGGCGAGCAAAGCACGGTAATCTCTTTCGGCTTCCACATACTTGGCTTCGGCTTTAACGAGCTCTTGCTTGAGCGCTTCCGCTTCAGCTTCCGCGTCACTCGCTTTGGATGAAGCTTTGTCCAGCTCTTCGGTCAGACGCTTATTCTCGTCCGCCAGATCATGAACCGCGGATTCGCTCGCTTGCTCCGCTTCGAGGCGGGCTTTCTCTTTCAAGAGGACAATGGTTCGCTCAAGCTCCCCGTTCTTGCGAGCAAGATTAGCCGAGATTCCGCTGTATTTGGATTCAAACTGCTTTTCCAGATTCATTCGTTCTCTGACGGCTTTCGCCGAATATTCTTTTTCCAGATCAACACGCAATTTCTTTTCCAGCTTGCGCGCCAATTCCTCGGTATCAACTCGAGGCGGCAAAGAATTTTTCCTGCCGTTGTTGTCATGCCTTGTTTCTTGCAACAACAGTTTATGCCGAATTTCCAAGTCTTTTCTGGCGCGCCTTTCTTTGACACCAAAAATAGTGCCCGACGCTCCAAAAACCGCAAATCCAACCATAAACAAAAACAAAGGCCAAAGCCAACTTTCTTTTTGAGCTTTGGGTTCCAATCTGGCAACAGTAGCTTGCAGATTCTTAATTTCCGCGACAAGCACCGCTGTTTTATTGTCATCGGTCTTCAAAACCGGAGCTTCAACAGTCGCCTCTTTTTCAGGCAATGACTTGTATTCGAACCCCGCGGTAAGTTTTTGGCAATCCGACAAAATTTCCTTTTCTTGTTCGCTTGGTTCTTGTCGAGAACCGAGATTCAAACAAGCTTTGGAAAATGCCGTCTCCAATTTTTCGGTATATGTCAGCATGCGCGTATGAGGTATCATCACCGATCCGCCAAAGCCGTTTTGAAAATAATTCACTTTCCGATCCGGACACATATCCCGCTCTTCAGCGGTTTGATCCGGCCAAGGCTTGGAATCAGGTACGCAACGTGCAAGCACCGTACGCACTTCTATGTTGCCGAATTGCACTTTGGCACTGGCTGCATACATACTGCGCAACTGCACTTGAGGCGGTAAAGGCTCTTTGGTATTGGCATCCAATTGCGGAAACATGCGTGCCGCCATGTACAAATCGCATCTCTTTTCCGAATTAAACACGACAATCGTATAATCCCTACCGTCAATTTGACTTTGCTTAACCGATTTAAAACAATCGGCAATATCCGCCTTGGCGGAACGGGAAAAACCCATGAACACGGCCAACACGGCCATAAAAACAATAATCAGCCTCATTTGGCCAAAAAATCCTCCGGTTGACAGTTTGTGCTCTTTTTCCATCACGGCTCTCCTTTTTGCCATGAGTATTATCAAGGTGCATGGCTGATACTATAACGCATCTACCGCTTCCAGCCCACCATAAAAATGAACCCATGTCAACACAATTCCCCCGCCCCTAGCCATCTTAACCGCTCCGTTGTAATATCTAGACACGTGTAATGATTAAGTCTTAACGTAGTAACGTCTTAACGTGATTTTTACTGTAATTGAGAGGCATGCCTCTCAAACATGATAACCTGCTAGTGGCTAGTAGCTAGTGGCTAAATAATATGAATTTCTGTATCCTTGGTTCTCATCCGGATTTAAGCGCAGCCGAAATATTTACCGTACTTTCCGACGCAAAAAATATTCACGCATCCGATAAGATGTTGATTTTGGAATCTGAAAATTGGGATTCAAAGCAATTGATGGATAAACTTGGCGGAACCATTAAACTTGGCGATATTATTTATCAAGGATCTCTGGCCAAATTAAACTCGTCTCTCATTGCCGATTTACTTGCTCCCGCAAACGCCAATACCGAAGGTAAACGCTCCTTGGATTTCGGTTTGACGATTTATGGATCCAAATCAACTCAAAAAAAATTCTTCAAACTTCCCATTCAACTTAAAAAAGATTTAAGAGCTAAAGGTTATTCCGTACGCTGGGTCACCGGTAAAGGTGGCGAACCGCTTTCCCCCGCCGCAGTCGCCAAATGCAATTTATGTGATACTCCCAATGCCGATCTTTGTTTGATGGTGGATGGAGACAGGGCGTATTTGGGCAAAACTACAAACGTTCAAAATGCCGACGCTTGGAGCAAGCGTGATTACGATCGCCCCAAACGCGATAGCAAAAACGGCATGCTCCCGCCCAAACTTGCCCGCATGATGGTTAACCTGGCGCAAATTCCCTCCGATGGAGTCATATTAGATCCGTTTTGCGGATCCGGTACAATTCTAATGGAAGCAGTTTTAACAAGTGATGCCAAACAAATAATTGGAAGTGATATAGAAGCCAAACAAATTCAATACACCGAAGCCAACAACAACTGGTTGGTGCAAGAAAAAATCATTTCCTCAAAAGACGCCAAACGTTTTCGTGTTTTTGAATCGGATGTATCGGATATTCAAAATTTTCTCGCTCCAAAATCAATCGATGCGGTTATCACCGAAGGATACCTGGGTCCGCCGTTGCATGGCACCGAATCGCAAAAAACTTTGGATAATAACGCCAAACAAATTTTGGATCTTTGGATCGATTCATTACAAGCTCTGCGACCGATTTTAAAACCACAAGCTAAACTGATCATTATTACTCCCGAATATCAAAACTCCAACGGTCGTGCCAAAGTCGATCTTACCGCGCATTTGAATCACCTTGGTTATCGAGCAATATCCTCTCAAAATCAGCTTTCTTACAGCAGAGAAAATCAATTTGTTAAGCGAAATATTCTCATTTTGGAGTTAGCATAACACTTGACAAAAATCATTTTTCAATCTAATGTACCTTGTTCTTTACTTGGTCTTTTGACATATCCAAAAACAAAGGAGATAACGTGGCATCAGACAAACCATCAGTGAAACGCGACACTCCGGCAGTTGAAGCTTTTCAAAAAGAAGCCTTCGACACAATTTATCCGGAGGGAGAAATCATCTCCATTGATACGGAAGATAAGGCGTTCTATATTGTTCGCCAAGGCAGTATTGCCACCGAGATGTTAGTGCCCGCACCGGATGGACTTAAAAAAATCGATCTAGATACCATCGAAGCCGGTGAATACTTTCACGTGCATGCTCTATTCGGATCCAAAAACGAACACCTGACAAACCTGCGCTACCGAACTCAATGTCAAACCGTCGTGATGCGGGTTACGTTCGACATGTTGCCCAAAGATCCGAAAAAGCTATCCGCGGTTTTGAAATCCTTCATGCAAACCGCAGCCAAACGCGAAGACAAACTTCGACAGCTAACCGGCTACGCCATGCAACGAACCGCGGAAAAAAAATCAGACCGTAAAAACGGTGATATCCTCTTTATGCAAAGTTTGCGTGAAGAGGTTGAAGATTCCAACAAACGTCTGAAGACCATCGAAAACACCAATGCCATTTTGCGACGAGCCAAACAAGCCCTGGAAGCTGAAACGCGTTCCGCTAAAGAAGCTTTGGATCTGGAAAGACGTACGCGCCAAGCTTTGGAAAAACGAGTTTCCGAACTCACCAAATCTTTGGCCGCACGCGACAAAACCATCTCTCAAAGCAAATTCCCGGCCGCCAGTTACTTGCTCGAAAGCCGGGAACTGCAAGATTTGGAAGCTCACGCCAAGCGTTTTCACGAGGCGGCTCTGCATTTCGAGGAATTGGCACGCAAAATGCATCGTGCCTTGGAATTGATGGCCGAAGACAATCCGGGTATGTACATGAGCCACGATGTAATGATGCTACTCACCGGCGAAGAACCTCAAGCTCGACCAAGCGTGGTTCATGCCAAAGCATCGCACGAAAGCGGCAGTTTCCGTACCCTGCATTTCGGTTCCGAAGATCCGGCATTAACCGGCCGTCATTCTGGCAACGTCAAACAAACCGACAAGCAATTCGTCGGCAAATCGCAAACGGAAAAACCGGGTCGCCTGAGTCAAACCGAGATGCAAAGCATCCTGGCGGAATTCACAAGTGAACCGAATTCTGTTGCGCAAACTAACGATCACGACGTTGGTCAACATACTAACGACGAAACTTGGGGAGTTGATGACAGTCATTATCCTCCATCCGATCCTCCCACGAAAAGAATCCACGAACCCTCACGCATGAACACGCTTGTGGATGGCGCTCAAAGAGCGGCTAAAATCAGCGGTAAACACTTGCCGCAAAATTCCCGCTTTTCCTCGGATGAGCCCGATAGCGATATCACTCCCATAGTGCCCGAATATCCGGCCTCCGTAATTCAAACCACCGGTTGCCCTCCCGTCGAATTTCCGGATGAAGGCACAGACATTCGACAGATCCAAGAAGAGTGGCGCAGCAAGCTTCAACCCGAAAAGAGTTCTCCATCATCAAAAAAATCTCTTAACGACATGGAGTGGATCGATAGCGATGATATGCGTACAACACAAGCATATCAATTCCCCGCTCCGGGTAAACCACCCAAACCCGAACCTTAAACTCAAAAAACCCCGCGAAATCTTCACGGGGCTTTTAATTTTCTATTACCGGCTATTCGCAATGTGACAGAAAGATCTTCGTAGGGATAAACCTCGTGAGCCACTCGAAGCCAAAGGGCGTAAATAATGTGGTGCTTATCCGCACTTGTAGTAACTATTTGTTTTCGTAGCACGGATAAACACAAGGTTTATCCCTACGCAAAATATTACCCCTGAACTCGTTACGAACGTTATAAACGTTATAAACGGCTAGTGGCTAGTAGCTGGTAGCTAGTAGCTAGTAGCTAGTAGCTAGTAGCTATTAAGGATATATCTGTTCCCCATCCTCATCAAACAACTTAATCGCTTGCACGGGGCAAGATTCAGCCGCAAGAAGGATAGTATCGTCATCCGCGCCTTTGGCATCAACTATAATCGCTTTATTTTCTTCATCAAGCTGAAACACTCCCGGCGCTACTGTTACACACGGCGCCGCACCTATACAAACATCGCGGTCAACTTCTATTTTGGTGATTTTTTTACTCATATGCCACAAGCATAATCTTTGATAAACAAATCGTCAACATATACTTCTTATATTACTTATTCCGCCCCAAAATACTTTTCACGATAAAATCTGATCAATTGTTCCACCTCCGGTATACATGATTTATCTCCCGTTCCGACTTTGGTTTTACGTTGTATATCTTCAAGAGTTACGGCTCCATCCAAAACCGCTTCTTCAATATCATGATCCGTAATTTTCAATACTTTATCGATTAATCTGCCCGATTCGATTTCTATTTTATCCGTCTCCCCCATTTTACGATAATAATCGTTAATTGCCGACCGCAAAGCTTTATCTCCCAAAACCGAACAGTGGATCTTACGCACCGGTAATCCATGCAAACGCTCGGTGATATCCTGCGGACGCAAAGCACGCGCTTCCTCCAACGTCATTCCCTCGCCTTCGGTGACCATGACGCTCATCATGGACGTTGCGGCAATAGCCGAGGCACAACCAAAAGTTTTCCATTTCAAATCCGTTACTCGCTTGGTTTGCGGATCCACTTTAATCCAAACTCTCATCACATCACCGCAAGCCGGCGAGCCTACCATCCCTTGTCCGTCTGCATTATATCCGGTTTCATCCTCCATAAAATTTTTAGGATGAAAAAAATGTTCCTTAACAATTTCCGAATAAAAACTCGTGCCACCGTTTTTCGCAGGCTTTATATCAACTTGTTTTTGCTTATTATTATCTTTCATAAAATATTCTTTATTAATTTTCAACTTTTCCGCTGATGTTTTAATGTATCCTTTCAACATCACTGCCGTCGTATAATTACGTTTATAACGTTCGTAACGTTCATAACGTTCGTAACGAGTTCAGTAGTTACGGCGGATCCTCCCCGCCTCCTTACTAAGGAGGTGCTTCGAATGAGTTATTCGTAATTCTTCGCCTGAGGCGAATTCGTAGTTCGTAGTTCGTGGTTCGTGGTTTCCAGTCCGTTGTTCGTCGCTCAGCTTCTTAGATTCTAGATTCTTAGATTCTCAATTCGCGATTCGCGGTTCGTGTTTCACCGTTCGACGTTCGACGTTCGTGGTTCGCGGTTCGTGTTTCGACGTTCGACATTCGACGTTCGTAATTTTATTATTTGGTATTTAAAACCGTGTCATATCCAACGAAACCGGGCTGATCGCCCTTAGTCGCTGAACGATATCCGGCATTACTTTAATCAGATAGTCTACATCTTTCATAGTGGTTGATTGTCCCAAAGTAAATCTCAAGGATCCATGAGCCGCTTCATAACTCATCCCCAATGCCAAAATCACATGCGATGGATCGAGCGATGTTGAAGCGCATGCCGAACCGGTTGAACAAAAAATTCCTTTTGCATCCAAATACAACATTGCGGCTTCACCCTCGATATCCATAAAAGAAATATTCACATTATTCGGCAATCTCATTTTTCCATCACCGTTTAATCTTGATTTTTCAATCTTCAACAAACCATCTATCAATCTGTCGCGCAACTTAATCAAACGTGCCGATTCCTTTTCTCTCTTGCTCTGCGCCAAATCCAAAGCCTTGGCCAATCCCACAATTCCGGGCACATTCTCTGTCCCGGATCGCAGCCTGCGCTCTTGCCCTCCGCCAACAATTTGCGATTCAATCTTTACCCCTCTGCGCACAAACAATAAACCTACTCCTTTGGGACCGTAAATTTTACCTCCATTTAACGTCAGCAAATCAACATGCAATTTTTCCACATTCAAATCAAGGTAACCCGCCGCTTGGCAAGCATCGGAATGAAAATAAGGATATACAGAGTCACTTTGTTTTCGATATTTAAGTATCGCTTTACCAATTTCCGCAATCGGTTGAATGGTACCTATTTCATTATTGGCATACATGATTGTAACCAACACTGTTTGATCCGTAATCGCATCCTGAACATCTTTAAAAGATACCATCCCGTTGGACGAAGGCTTTATCTGTGTCAATTTAATCAATCCTTTATATTCAAGTTTCAGCAACGGTTCCAAAACCGCCGGATGTTCAATGGCGGAAGTAATGACATGAGGCGCCGCATTCTTACCAAACTTTTTGCACAATTCAGCTTTTGCGGAATTAACAACTCCCATAATCGCCAAATTATCTGATTCGGTTCCACCTGAATAAAAACCATTTCATCCGCATGAGCATTTAAATGCTTAGCAATGGATTCACGAGCGCCCGCCAAAACACCGGCCGCAATTTGCCCCGGCGCATGTAAAGACGAAGGATTGCCGTAATACACATCAAAAAACGGCATCATTGCTTCAATAACTTTTTTATCTACCGGTGTCGTAGCCGCATGATCCATATAGATATGAGCAACTCCCCCGCTCTTCTTTTCATTCTTTTTTACTTTTTTCATAACTGATTATCTAATGCCTGTCTTATAGCTTTATTATTTATTATTTATTATTTGATATCATGTTAATTAATCAAGTACCAACATTCTTAATTCTTAATTATTAATTATTAATTTTTATATGTCTATTTCTTCTCAATAATTTGCAACAATGAAGTTTGTTTAAGTGACTTTATAAGATCTTCATGTAAAAATTTCCATAATGACTTTGAAGCACACTTATCAGAAACGGGACAAAATCCGCTGCCACAGCTTAAACCGGTAATCGGACCTTCCAAAGCCGTGACTATTTCATAAACCGAAATCTCGTACGAAGCGCGCGCCAACTTATATCCCCCACCCGGCCCCTTTCTGCCTTCGATTAACTTGGCTTTCTTCAAAGCCGCCGCTATCTCCTCCAAAAATTTTTGCGACAAACCCATCTCTTTAGCCACATCTTTTAAAGAAACATAAGCATCCTCCGCAATCAAAGATTCGATTTTTGCAACTCGTCCTTTTTCTGCGGCCAATAACGACATCAACAACATTCCCGCATGATTTTTTGCCGACACTTTAAACAAGCTGTTCATAATAACCTAGTTAGTAGCTAGGAATATATCCTATCCCCCGTTTTTCGTCAATATTATCGCCCGCCCGTGCCTTATCATGCTATAATGACCTTAATTATGCGAAATTATCTCATTATAGGCTTATTCGCCCTGTGCCTGTTATCCGCCGGCTGTCTGGAACCCATCACAGGCATCAACATTGCCGAGCCTATTGATTCTTTGGCCGGTAAAGCCGGAGTTTCTCAAAGACAAGGTTTTGGTCCGATTCCATCTTCTCCAACAACTGAAACTACGAGCTCAATCGTACGCATAAATGTTGATCTTCCCACACTGCAACCCGATATAACCGTTTTACGTCTTCCTCCAACCGGCTTGGATACAATTCAATTTCAAAATCTCACTTCAGCCATCGGCATGCCTGTTGGTTTAATCGGTGAACGCGTTCAAAACTTGGACTATTCATTCGCATGGACAAATTCAGCCGGAGAAGTGTGGGAATATATTTCCGAATTACGTCGCCTCTCATACGCCAACGTATTAAACTCACCAACTCAACCATTGGTTGATTCTTGGCCGTCCGAGGAACAAATAATCGATGCTTTCCGTGCCTTCATGTATGATCACGGTATAGACCCTCTCTCCTACAACAATCCGGGTATAGAAACTTCGTGGCGCGAGTGGAAAAATAAAATTGATAAAGATATTGCCTGCGTAACCGATAAAGACATAAATCTATTTCGCCAAATCACAACTCCTCAAAACACGATGTCCGCCAAACCATTGTCAGCAAGTACTAATAATTGCGTCACAAAGCAATTTCCCTCACGCATACCCGTTACTTACAATTTGATAATCGATGAACGCAATGTTTTAGACAAAGATGGCCAAGCGCAAATTGGCGGCTTTTTAATCATGAATGCTCAAACTCTCAAAATTGAATATGGCTGGATAACGCTGTCTGCCAATCCCGTCCGCTCCGATTATCCCGCGATATCAGCCGAGGAAATGCGGGAAAATTTATTAAACGGAGGTTTGGGAGGTGAAATAGCCGGCACAATGGATATCAACGAGGTATTTTTTGCCTTTTACCGTCTAAATGACGAAAGTTCTTATGATTATCAATATCTGGTTCCGGCTTTAATCGGTAGCGGAACTCAAACTTTGGATGGTGCGAAAATTCCATATAACATAGTCGTACCCCTAACCAAATGATTGTTAAAAATCTTATCTCACCATTACGCGCCGCTTTTACAAAGTGGCGTTTTGCTTTTGTATTATCTTTCTGCATGTTGTTCTTTCAATATTCTGTTATTTTGGGAATTATCTCCATGGCTCCGCAGAATCATTTTTGGCTTGGTGCCACAATAACCAATTCCAGCGATACAGGTGTTTACATCAACTACTTAAATCAAATTAAATCATCATTTTTTCTACAGAATTATTATGCCGATTCATCCCACATCGCCCGTTTTGATCTATTTTGGTCTCTGGGTGGACAGTTAGGCAAACTCGGTCTTTCACCAATCCAAACTCACGAGTTACTGCGAATTATTACAACCGTTATTTTAGCATTTGCGATTTTCGCATCTGCGAGAAGCATCACAAAAACCGAAAAAGATGCAAAAATCGGATCTTGGTTGATGATTTCCGGTGTTAGCACGGGTTGGCTGTATTCGGTTTTTATGAGTATGGCCAATTTATGGAAATTCGGATCTCCGGTACCTGCAGATCTATCCAACGAATTCGCAATAGCTCCAATATTGCTTGGCGGTGCGCACATGATACTCTCATTCGCCTTTCTGTTACTCGGTACACGTTGGCTATGGCAAGCTATCGCACAAAACGAATCAATAAAAAAATATCACTGGCTCATTATCGCTTTTCATGTAGGTTTTCATCCTTATTACATACCCATTTACGGATTGATAACCATTTTTGCTCTCGCAAAAAACAAACTGACATCATGGAAAAAATTCTTGATTTTAAATAGCGCCCTATTACCCGGCGCCATCTACGGTTTTTACCTTATCTTTGTCGATAATAAATTCCGCGAACATCATCTGATTGTAAACAATCTTCCATTGGATCCGATTTGGATGTGGCTTATCATTTTATTCCCACTTATCATTGCTTACGCCTGGATGCTTTGGAAAAATACCTCTCTCATAACTTCGGATAATCAGTGGATTTACGCTTGGATTGCCGCCGCAATAATTTGCATCATTTCACCTTTACCTTGGGATCGTAAATTCACTCAAGCGTTATTACCGGCTTTGGTTATGTTGACTTTGCCTTTTTGGCTTTCCATTTATCACTCACTGAAACCCAAATCTGATTTAATTTTAAAACTTTCCTTAATCTCGCTTTTGTTTTTTCCATTTTTACACTTAATGCAATCACAATTCGCTTTGGGATCCGATCCCGCCTGGAATAGATATTTTTACGCCAAACAAGAAACCAAAAATGCCTGGAAAGTATTACGCAACATTCCACAAAACAGTTCCATCATCTGTACCGATCTTTACACCTGCTTATGGACTCCGGCATTCACTGAAAGATACGTTTGGATCGGTCACAACCACGAAACACCCGATTTTTTAAATCGTTTTCCCGAATATCAATCTTGGCGCAAAACCAATGACAATCAATTTTTTAATGACTATTTAGAACAAAATCACATCACTCACGTCATTTGTGATAAAGATGATTACATTCAATTGTTTTCTCCTGATTGGCAAATGGATTATCATGAAGCGAATGTTTCCGTCTGGTCAAGAAAAAATTAGACCTAAAGCGGAAAAAAATGTAAAATACAATCAGTTATGAAAAAAACAAAAGTTACAATACTGGGTGCCGGCAATATCGGTACAAGCTTGGCATATCACATTGGCAAGCAAGGCCACCCTGTAACAATGTATTGCATAGAGCCTGATGTTTTAAAACAAATCAATCGCAAGCATCGCAATAAAAAATATCTTCGCACAATAAAATTACCTCACAACATTAAAGCTGAATCCGAATTGCTTTCTTGTCTCAAAAATGCGGACGTTATTATTTCAGCCTTACCTTCTCATGCGGCCAAAATCGTCTTTAGTGAAGCAAAAAATCACATTGAAAAACACACCATTGTCTCCTGCATAACCAAAGGCTTGGATCCGGACACTCTTAATCCGATCGCCGTCATGATCCAAAAGATGCTCCCCAAAACATTAAGTCACCGAGTCTGCATGTTGGGCGGTCCGGCTATCGCGGGTGAGCTGGTCAAAGATCAACCGGCCGCATTTATAATCGCATCAAACGATTCAAAAGCGCGCTCTACAGTTGCTTCATTACTTGCTTTTGGACAAGTTAAAACAGCCGTCAGCCATGATTTGCTTGGGGTTAGTCTTGGAGCTGCGTTAAAAAATCCTTACGCCATAGCCATGGGCTTATGCGACGGACTCAAATATCCAACCAATACCAAAGCACTGGTCATCACAATGGCTATTCGAGAAATAACCGAAATCATGCTTCGCGCCGGCGCCGATCCCAACACAGCCTCATCTCTGGCCGGACTCGGCGATCTGCTGGTAACGGGGTTGGCTCCCAATGGTCATAATCGCTCATATGGAGAAAAACTCATCAAAGCCAAAACCAACGACCCTCGCAGACTTGGCTTTACCATTGTCGAAGGCATAGAAGCCTCAAAACAAGGCCTCAAACTGGCCGAAAGGCTCAAAGCCAATGTACCGTTGTTAAAAGCCATTCACAAAGGCATAAATCAATCGGCGAACTTTCACGAACCCTTCGAACAATATCTTAACAAACTTAAACTCAACTAATAGAACGTTAATAACGTTTATAACGTGCATAACGTCGTAACGTACGAAAACAAGTACCTAGTACCTAGTACCTAGTACCTGGTACCTGGTACTTCCCTTCGACTTCGCTCAGGGCGTGCGTACATCGTACAAATGCTATGTTCTAAATTCGTAATTCGTGGTTCGGTATTCTAAGTTCCATCTTCATTCTTTATTATTTTATTATTTATTATTTATAAATTATTATCAACTATGCAACTCCCTGAAAATTTACAAATATTTTCCGAGCCTTCACTTATATTAATAGGTAATTTTGGCAAAACCAATTTTTATCTTGCCCATGAAATTGATATTGATCTCAAAAACACCGTAGAAGCACCCGAAACGGCTCATCCTGATTCCGAAAGCACAGTAGTCGTCAACGGAGGACGTCGAGCATTAAGTGATGCGGCCAATAACGAAGAGGAGGATCGCAAGCAATACGCCAAACAACTCGCTCAAAACATAACCGATGCCACTGATGATTATGATGTTGGCAATATTCAGATGATCATGCCTCAAGAGCTGATTCGTCGTATAAAAAACGAACTTTCCAAAGATACTCAAACATTAATTATCCGCGAACTTGATAAAGATTTGGTAAAAACCGATCTCAAAGAATCTCTGACACGTCTCTCCGAAACGCCGGTACATTTAAAATAAATATTAACTTTACAGATAAATGCAAAAGTGATGAAATATTTTCATCACTTTTTTCATAGCAAAGGAAAAAATGCACCTTCAAGAAATGTACAACCAAACTCTCGGATTGCAATCCGGAGACTGCATTCTTTTTGATATGCAAAATCGTAAAATTACTTTTCTTCGGGATGGTAGTGCATTCTTCGTAATAGCCCCTAGCAACCATAATTCTCCAATAAAGCAAACTGAAGTTCCCTGGCTGCATTTTTACCAAGCATATTCATTTATGCACATCGTGTCTTTATTCTGCGGATACCGATTTACGGAACAATCACGAACCGACACGACGGTTCAATATCGTTTGTTGCCACAAAAACGCCAACCAAAAAAACAGACTCAATAACAACCGATACTCTCTTCACTCAAAACCGGGTTCACACCGGTTTTAATTATGGCTGATTGTATAGTATCCGTTTATATAGCTGGTGGTTTCATTTTTATCTGCTCCGTAATCGGTTGATACCGCATAATCCAACAAAAAAAATCCCGGCTCAATATTCATTTCTGCAAATAATTGACCCAAAACCGTAAAACCATGTTTCGAATCCGTATAATCATCATTTGCCAAACCTAAATTTTGCCAATCATTGTTATTAATCCAATCCAAAGTTATTCTATCATTAATTCTTGCTTGTTTATCGGTAAGATAATGACTCATGTCTGAAGAAATGATAATAAAAACGTTCTCCGTCATTAATTCTTTTATTGCCAAGGCTGCATCCTTCAAAACATTATTGCCGGCTTCCGGTCTGATAAACAAAGGCACTATTTGCGCTTCAGGAAACTCCCTGGCGATAAAAGGAGCCAGCGCTCCTACACCATGCTCTTTGGCGAATACATCAACATTAAGCGCTTCATAAATTCCTTCCATAGGCAAAGCACTTGATGTTACGGTTCCGGCTTGAGTCACGTATAAAAAAGCGTGTGTCGAAACATCAGCTCCCGCCAAAAAATGATCCGGCGAAATCACGATAAAAGTTTTAATATCAGGTCTCACCATTTTAAGTGATTTAAAAAAACGAGATTGTAAATCCATTGCCAAAGTATGGTGATTTACCGTCCCTGCGATTGGATAATCTTGAATTTCTTTTACGACAACCGTAGCCGTATTGGCAAATTGCCCGGAATCAACAAACACAGCCTCTATCATATCCGTTCTTACTTGATATGAACTTAACGATTCAATGACATTTTCATCTCGTATATCCGCATTTATATCCGAATTATCCTTACCGGAAGTTATATTATTTAACGACGGATTTTTATTGCAACCATTTCCCAAAATCACCATCAACATGGCGATTATAAAAATAATATTTCTCGGTTTGATCATATCGGTTCAAAAAGGCGGGTCAAAACCCGCCTTTTTTTACTTGATCTCGATGACTTGAGGGTCCGAGACTGCGGCCAAACCCGGAATCGACATACTTTGCACCAAAACTCCGCTCGTATTGTAAGTACCCATGGAAACAACCCTGGCTTGATATTTAACCGTCTGATTTTTATTGAATTTACAAACCACAAACGATGCTTCCGCCGCTGTAACTTCATGAGCATACCAATCTGTTCCCAATTGCCATCTGGAATAACTTACATTAATTAACGGTCTTAGTGTTGCCGGCAATCTGTCGCGCACAATATAACAACCGTCTTCAGCTCTATCATCCCAAGAAATATTGATCTCAACATTTACAACATCACCTTCACGTAAATCTTGCAAAGAGCCTTTATCGGTTAAATAATTGCGTGAAACGTTGATCAACGGACTTGATTCTGTGATATCTCCGGAAATACGCTTGGTAAAACTGACAGCAGCCGGTCCGTTTACGCTTGTTACAACAAACTGTCTGAATTCATCAGCCGTCAAATCCAAAGAATGTACCGGCCACTTGCTTAAATCGATTTCCGCATTTTGACCTCCTATCGCATAAGCGATCTTAACTTCGACATCGGCCAAAGCCGGAACAACTCTGGATAAATACCAAGCTCTATCCAAATCGCTTACGGCTTCATGATCCCACATTGCATCAACATAATTCATCAATTTTACGGCATCCGGATGAGCCAAAACCTCGGCGATGGCGGCCGTTTCCATTGTAGCTTCCACCGTTTCAGTCAAATCTTCACTTACTGATACGAACATTTGATCATCATTGATTGTTGCATTTTTCAACAAATCATCCAACATCATCTTGGCAGCCTCTCTGTCTCCGGATGCTTCCAAACCTCGCATTAAAGCCGTTTTCTCCCTCCAAGATAAATCAGTTTGAGATTGCAATATTTTCAATCTGTCTAAAACCGGCTGTCCCAAAGAAGCCAAACCCGACAAAGCATAAACCGCTTCTTCTCTTGCGGCATCTTTGTTATCGGTAATATCCCAAAAATAATTCGCCATTTTTACTGTGTCAAAAGCTTGAGGATACGCTGCCGCAACCTTGGCTGTTAAAGCCGCTTCCGAAGATGCATAAGGCAAAATGGAAACACCTCCATCAACTTGCTGGTAGTGCAAAAGCGGAGAATCTTCTTTTTCGATTTTCTCCTCGTAAAATTCTTCATAAAGTTTTTTCATCATTACACCGGCCAAGACCGATTCCAATCTTGCAGACCAAGGATGCGCCAAATTCCACACGTCACCGCGTTTTTGCGCTTTTGCCTTGCTTTCAAACATCAATTGTATTCTCGATGAAACGCCGGGATCCGGCAATGTAACTCCCGGGGCCAATTCTATAATCTCTTTCACTTCTTTGGTTGTTCTTGACTGAGCAACTTCAACGATTTTTTCTATGGCATCTGTTTTCCCATTCGCTTTAACTCCAATAACGGCTTTATGTTTTCCCGTTTGCAAATTATCAATCGCCAAATATACGGATTCTCCCGCTTGTCCCTTGATCTGTTGTTCATTTATACCCAAGGTTGGAATATCAACCATATATTCAATTTCTCCTTGCGAAGGCAATCCGGTTCCATGAGCTCTCACTTTAATCACGGGTTTATCGTTTATCGCCAAATATCTCGGCACAACCGCATCAACAAATAACGGCTTGGTAACGGGCACGCTGATTTGGCTTTCACCTGCTTGTCTGTCGGCCGAAATGGCGGCAGCCGTAAATCTCCAAGAGGTTATATTATCCGGAGCTAAAAATGATCCTTCGGCATTTCCACCGGCATCTGTTTCCAAAATCAAGAATTCGGCCGTATCTTTAAAGTTCTTCCTGACTTGTCCAAAACCCGCTCCTCCGCCCATTTCCGCTCCTCCTGGACCGAAATTTTTCGCTTGATTACTCCAATTCGAAGCCAATATTCCATCGGATACATTTTTATACAAACCGCTTAAAACATAAGGTTCCATGCTTACATTGGCGGCCGCCAACAAAGCTTCATCAACAATCGATATCGCAATTTTCACTCCTTTAACCGCATTACCGTTTTTATCGGTTACTTTCGCTCTGGTAACAATTTGCGCAGCCGGAGCATAACTGTTTTTATCCGTTGATAATTCCACATTCAAACCTTTTTCTTCAGGATCAAAGTATGCGTCGTAACGAGTTTGGACAAAACCTCCTTTTGAATAAACTATTCCATATAAAACCACATTCGGAGTGTCTTTTTCGTCAAAAACAAATGAATATGCGGGCTGATATCCGGCCGTATGAGCAACGATTCCGTTTTGTGCCTTGGCAAACAAAAACACCGAATTATCTTCATTCATCAATTCCTGATTTTTTACAAAACCAACTTCAACCTTTTCTCCGGTTTTATAATTATAATCATTCTTATCGGCTCGCAGAGATTCCAATGAAATCGAATTGGATTCGTCATAATAATCCGAATAATATCCCATTCCTCCGTATACATAAGTATTAACCGCATGTTGAACACCGTTTGCCTCAGTATACTTGGAAACAACCACATAATTTATTTTATCTTGCAACGTAAATTCCAAAGTCGCGTCTCCGGCCGAATCGGTTTTATAATTGTACTTGCCTGCGGATTCAACCCTTCTTTCATAATGATATCTGGGATAAACTTTCTTTTCCTTTGCGTCATACCAAGTACCGGCCTCAATTTTATCCCAATGGATTGCCAACACTTCGCTTTCAATCATGGCTTGAGCCACTCCATTACCAAAAACCGAATCGGCTTCTACATTCATTTTAGCCGGATCCACTTCCACAACTTTTAATTTGATTTCCGCCTTTTTATCTGTGACTTTAACATCCTTACTCTGCAAACTATGCATTCCGCGCCAAACCGTAACCCAAGCGCTTCCGTATATTTCAGCTTCCTCTCCTTGTTGCGGAGTAACCATGATGGTGAATGGTGTCGAATCATCACAATAAACATTTTCATTTTCAGTAATACAATTGGGCACAACTGTTTTATATTCAAAATATGCCGTACCAGCATCATCTGTTTCTTTGACCAAAAATTCGGAACTTTGTGAAAATCCTTCCAAATTAAGTTTTAATTTGGCATAAGGAGTACCATCGTAAAATGAAGCTTTGACGTTTCCGGAAATCGTTTCTCCGGCATAAACCGCTTGTTTATTGGTTGTTACATTGATTGAATATGCGGGTTTGATAATATCCCTGATTTCCACTGATCTTCTGTAAGCGTCTTTGCCGTCTTTAAGCACCGCTACCGTATAATAACCCGGCGTCATATCAGACGCCCAAGTCAACTTGCCGTCAAAAAATCCCCGGTCATCGGTTTTCAAATCAACTTTCGCCAAAACTTTTTTCGTATAAGTGCCGTAATCCAGATCATTTGATCTGATCTCCACGCTTATATCTCCCGCACCCTGTCCGCCGTTTCTGTTTTGCATGATGCCGAAAAATCGCACTTCATCTTTAAGATTATACAACGGCCTATCCAGATATAAATACGACCAATTATCGGCATGAGCTTGCAAATCTTCATCTCCGAAATACCAACCCCATACCGGATATTGCAATTGCAAAATTAATCCATTGTTTGCGTCACCCGCAGTAATCAAAGACGACGGAGCGTTCATGCCTTCCCAAAGATCTTTTGTTTCAAATTCTTTCCAAATTTCGGGCGTTGGCAATTTCACGGTTCCCACAGCATCCGTCTTTGCGGTTGCACCATCAATCGATACTTCCATGTTGGCCAAAGGTTTGGATGTATCATGATTAACCAACCAAACCAAAACCTGATCTTTATCAATCATTGAAAATGCGGCCACATCCGATTTTTGCAACAGCACCCAAGCCTCTTGACCCGTAGTTGCGGTCATTGTTACCACATACCAACCCTTAGATATATCTGCCGGCAATCTGATCAACTTTTCCCAAGAATTTTCATCGCCTTCCAATGGCACTTCCAAAGAAAATGCTTGATGGTTTGCCATGCTTTTAAATGTATTTATTTTTTCATTTTGAATCGATAAATAAGCCCAATGCGGAACTAATTGCACCTCGGCGATGGCTCGTCGGGCATCATCCAAAGAAATAGCATAACCGGTAACGGTCACGGTGGTATTCTTCAAATCATCCGAAGCTGAAATCGGAATAATCGCTTCGTCTTTCAGGGCGGCTTCAAATACAAAATTCCATACATCAAAATATCCTGTTGAAACTTCTTCGGCTTTCGGTTCGGTTTCGAATTGCAAAACCACATCCTTTTCCAAAACCTTGCCGTCAGATATACCCCAACCCGCTTTATATTTAACGGTATATACCGTGGCAGGAGCCAATGGTTTTTCGGGGATAAACACCAAAGTTCGTCCATGTTCCTCAAAGCGTCCGGCGACCGCGGGGCTGATTTCAAAATATTGATCCGGCTTTACCCATCCGGTTTTGGACAGCATGATCTCTATGCTGGTATCAACGGGTACATAACCGGTTTGATTTCCGGGCACCGAACGCAAAACCCTAAAAGTATCTTGCGTTTGTATGGCCCATGAAAATTCTCTGGGTTTGGTTTCATTTTCATCTTCAACTTCGGCCGCTATTGTTACTTTATAAACTTCGCCCGGCTCCAAATCTTTTGTGGGAGTCAATAAATAAACACCGTCTTCGGCCTTTTTCAGATCGAAATCAACGTACACGCCGTCAGCCTCTCTGTTCACGGGGACTATCCGCAAACTTTGCTTTAAAGTTTGTTCATCAACATCAACTTTACTGAAAATTCTGAAAGTCGTATCCGTTTCCGCGGCTTCATTTTTACCTTTATCGGCCAAAACCGAAAAAGCATCTCCCGCATGCGCTGCCGGAATCACCACCGATAAAGTCGCTTTACCCATGAATGAAGATTCTTGACCAAAAGGAGTCAAAGGAAACTTTCCGCTTTGCGTAACAAATACGGCCAACAAAACAACGGCCGTAACCGCAAAAGCCCCAGCCCAAAGATACCAAGGCTTTTTGGGTGAAGATTGTTTATTCTTGTTATCCGCCTTGTTGGAACCAGCTTCCGCTTTTTTGGATATTTTTTGCATATTGCTTTCTTTAATATTCTTAGCCATCTGCAATAAATGCATTTTCTGTTCATTCATGACGCTTTCGTCCATTTGCGTCAAATCCTTGGCATCCAACTCCAATGCTTTGGCCATCCTGAAATAGGGCAAGTTGTCGTTTTGAACCGCTTGTTTGCCCAACAACTCTTGTTCGAGTCTGTTAGCTCGATTTTGCTCTGTATTATTCATATTATGCTTTGGATTGTAATAAAATTTTACGCATTCTTCCGAGTGCACGATAAATAAGCACCGCCGCATGATTATTGGAGATGTCCAGTTCTTTGGCAACGTCTTCCGTTTTATAACCTCCGTAAAAACGCAACGTTAAAATTT
>CAZXFK010000002.1:27801-29963 GCA_964640115.1 uncultured Gammaproteobacteria bacterium | reverse complement strand
AAAGAGGATAATGTCAAGAGGATGCATTATTGTCTGAACCTTGATTTTCACTCAGATTCTCGCTCAAATTAACTTGATTACTACATTGTCTGAACCTTGATTTAGGCTCAAATTCTCGCTCAAATTTACATGATTACTATAGGAATATAATTATCTCTGCAAAAAGTAATCATATTAATTAGGTCGGTAATCGGTTCGACAATCCCCCTTCGCCAAAGGCTTCGGAGGGACACGGTCAAGGTTCAGACAATATAATCGAGATAAACAAAAGCCGCGTACAAATGCACGCGGCTGGTAGCCAAACATGAAAGATTAGTCAGCAAATTCGATAGATGCCTTAAGCCTCTCTACACAAGCTTCCTAATCAACTCGCTTCACACCTCGTAAGTAAAAATACGCCCCGCGTAGATCCGCCCCCAGAAGGTCGACCCCAAAGAAATTCACATTCTCAAGCTTCGCCCCAGAAAGCTTCGCCCCAGTTAGATCCGCAGAGGAAAAATCTGCTTCACTGATATACGTTTCAGAGAGATCCGTCCCTTTGAGCTTCGACCTAATGAGCTTCGCCTTTGATAAATCCGCAAAAGATAGGTCTGCTCCAGATAGGTCCGCTCCAGAAAGGTCCGCCCCTGATAAATCCGCAAAAGAGAGATCCGCTCCAGAAAGGTCTGCCCCTGATAAATCCACAAAAGAGAGATCCTCTCCAGAGAGATTATACCCTCTCAAAACCGGCTTCCACGCCGGTTGCTGTCCACGCATAGCATTCCACCTAGCAATTCCTCCCAGTTCGTTCTTCAATAATGCAACCAATTCCTTAACACTCGGCACCTTCCAGCCAGAAAAATTCGTCATGTAGAGATGCGCACTATAGAAGTTGGCCCCGTGGAGATCCGCTCCACGGAGATCTACACCAAAAAGATTCGCATGGGAGAGATCCGCTCCACGGAGATCTACACCAATAAGATTCGCATGGGAGAGATCCGCTCTGGAGAGGTCCTGCCCGCTCAAATCCGGTTGCCAATTAGGATGCTCATCACGCATCTGATTCCACTTCTCAACGCCCTTGTGCCCGCTCTTCAGCATCACAACACATTCCTCAACAGAGGGCGGCGCCCACTCGCTTTTATTTTCTTTGCTCATCTCACTCTCCTCGCTCTTTCGAGCTTTGTTAGAGTACGTTCTTGTGTTTATTCAAGAATGCTGTATTTAAGCAAAAAATGGGGGAAATGTCAAGAGGAGTGTATTAAAAAAATATCAGGCGTAATTATGCAAAATTGAAGTTAAAAAATAAACCAAAGCATCAAACTTGCCAAAGCGCCAAAACCGAATCCTCCCAATACATCCACCGTATCATGCGCTCTTAACCACACACGGCTCCATCCCACAAAAAAAGGCCAGATGATAAATAGGTAAGACCAAACTCTTAATTCCGGAACCAACAAAACCCAGCTTGCAATCATAAAAGCCGCAACAGTATGCGAACTGGGAAACGAATAACCGTAAGCTTTAACTTTTACCGCCTCTCCGCGCATTACCGGCCGAGGACGCTTGATAACAAACTTAACCAGCTCTGATGATATCGTAGGCACGGCAATCCAAATTATATACGACAATAATTTTTCCGCCGGTATGGGATAAATCAGATAAACCAATCCCGTTGCAACCGCAATCCCCCACCATGAACCGATCATGCTGACTAAATGGGCGATAACAGTGCGTTTGGAACCTTGAGACATATGTTGATGCGAACCACGAACCACGAACCTCGAACTACGAACCACGATTTTGTCGTACAAATGATTCGGTCTTCTGAATAAACTTACTTAAAATCATTTGAACACGTATTAAATCCAATTCAATCGCATTATATTTTTCTTCGCTTAAATACATTACATCTTTACTTATCAATAATTGATCTTGAAGCTCAGCCAATGAACCCTTGGACATGTTATAAAAATGCGCTTTTTCTTTGTAACTATTTCTAACAAATCCTTCCGCAATATTTGAAGTAACAGATACAGCAGCTCTACGCATCTGACTTACAAGCCCATATTGCTCTTCTTTGGGAAAATCTTTTGTAATAATATACACCTTAATCACAAGCGAATGGGCCTGTTTCCAAACATCCAAATCTTTAAAAGTTCTTATCTTTTTTTGTTCTGATA
>CAZXFK010000002.1:25613-27701 GCA_964640115.1 uncultured Gammaproteobacteria bacterium | reverse complement strand
GGTTCGTAATTCGAATTTCGAGGTTCGATTGAGCTTACTCCCAATCATCTCTATATCCGGGTTCATCCACAAACGGATAAGTTACTTCTCCCTGCTTGGTGAGATCATAGAGCTGATGCATTTGAATTCCGGAATTGGATAAAGTTAAAAACGCATTATCCATATAAGCAACGCGATCTATATCATCATCATAATTTCCATAGTACCAACCCGATTTCAAGAACGCTTGATTATCTTTATGATGCGTAATTCTGCCCAAAAACTCAAACCCATTTTCCACCGTCAATTTATAAACGTAAGCACCTTGAAAAGTGAAATCCCCATATTCACCACCCTCGCGATACGGATCGGCTTTTACTGAAGCCGGCAATTCAGCTATGCGTATCGGCAGAGCCAATAATTGTTTGGTCGGCGAATACATGAAAGCCTTGTGATTATGTAATGCTTGGGATTCGGTTCCGCGATCTCCAATTTCCACTTTATGCAATTCAATGGGATTTTCCACGTCCGTAACATCAAAAACCGCAATTTTCATTCCTTGATACCAAACAAAATTTTTATCTGATGATTCCACCGCTTCTTTACCGACTCCGATTATATGATTTTCATCCATGGGATGCAGATAATCCGAATAACCCGGTATCTTCAATTTTCCCAAAATTGATGGATTGTTGGGATCTTTCAAATCCAGCACAAAAAACGGATCCGTGTTTTTAAAAGTAACCATATAACCTTTATCACCCATAAATCTCATGGAATAGATCGTCTCTCCCGGAGCAATACCTTTAATGCTTCCGGCGGGCTTCATATCCTGATCCAAAATAAAAATATTATTGGTTGAATCGGCTGCAGTGCGCCAAACTTGGCCGATCGTCGTCGCGGCTCGCAGATAGCCCTTATGTTCGTCCAAAGAAAATTGATTTAAAAGATGCCCGGGCACCGAACCTTGTTTAACGAATTCAATCTTTCCGGCATCCAATTTAAATTTGTAAATATTTGTCTGCTCACGATCCTCGGGCACCATGCTGTCGTAAAACGGACGCGCCTGCCAATCCTGACGCGCCACATACATATTCTCGAGCGAGGCATAAATTGTTTCGCTTGAACCCAATATCACCTCTCTTTGTACTTCACCCGCGCCATGCATTGGCACCGATGCCACTGTCAAATATTCACGGCTGGGTTCCGGATCAAAATAACCGACATTACCGCATCGCGCCATTGGTTCATAATCGACTCCTCTTTCGCTGTCTCTGAAAGCCGGTACCAATTCTTTTTCTGTTGGCATGATGTCAAAAGTCCTCCACCCGCTCCAAGAATTCATTATCAAGTAAACATTTCCATCGATCATGCGCGAAGAAGACAAAGATCCGTCAAACTCCACTGTTCTGACTTTTTTCGGACCGGCTTTATCACTTATATCCCAAATCTGCGCAATCGCAACCGATCCTCCATATGGATACGGAGCGATTTCACGTGCAATACCCTCGATCAACGGCATGGGATAAAATCTATCCTCATATTTTTGACCCATAACCATCAATCTGTCGCCATCGACATAAAAATCATGTGCTGAAAGTTCTTTTTCCAAATCAATTTGACCGACAAGTCGCGCTGAATCGGTTGGTAAAATCTGCGAAATCATGATTCTATTTTTCGAAAGATGATACACATACGTTCCATCCATCTTTAAGATATCCGCTTCATCAACTCCTACAACCTGCACATTTGTTTCCGAGTAATCACTCGCGCCGGCGGCAGGAGAGCTGTTTTCCGCAGTGTGTGATTCCATGGCCATGGGCATAGCCACCATATCCATGGTTTTATACATAGCTCGTCCATCATCCGCTTTCTTAATCTGTTCTTTTAACACGGAACATGATGCAAATCTCTGCACACCTTCACCCTGCTTAACATCTTGACCGGGCATGGAAAAATCTATATTCACCACTTGAGCCATGGGCGATAATCCAAACATGGTTGCCATCAAAGCACCCAAAGACTTTAAAAAAATATTTGTAAACATAACGGCCTTTGTTAACTGATTTAATTAATAAATAAAAAATAATAAATAATAAAGCGAGCGGT
>CAZXFK010000002.1:0-25513 GCA_964640115.1 uncultured Gammaproteobacteria bacterium | reverse complement strand
TTTGTTAACTGATTTAATTAATAAATAAAAAATAATAAATAATAAAGCGAGCGGTACTTACATTCTTAAATAATAAATAATAAATTTTCAAATAACAAAGCAAGCGGAGAGATTGATCTTTATTATTTATTATTTTTAATTTATTATTTATTACGTATGTAAGCAATTGTATCTTGTCATTAAGAAAAACGCCAATAGACAAATAAAATGACTGCAACGCAAACAAAAAACCGCCCGAAGGCGGATTTTGTCTTGGCGGACGTTTATTGAGCGTCTGCAGATTGAGCCATAGGGCAACCTGCTCCGCGACCCATTCCCATTCCTTTACCCATACCTTTTCCTTTACCTCTTCCGGGATGTTCTAATCCCAACTCTTCGCCAATCGCACGTGCGCTTTCCATGTGTTGGTGCATTTCAGCAAATCTGGCAAAATTATCGGCTGTAATTGATTTCAGATGTTCCGGCAATTCTCCATCTTGTGAAACAAGATTGAACCATGCTTGGTAATCGCCGGCTGATGCAGCCGCGTGAATAGCTTCGCGCTCCTCTTCAGTATGCATAAACGGACGAGCTTCGTTTGATGCTTGGTAAGCGCCTCTTTGCATCATTCCACGATTTGCACCGTTTTGATTCTGTTGATCGTTTAAAGTATTAACATTTGTGTCACCGGCTAACACTGAACCGGCAATAGCCAAAGTACCGATTACTCCGGTAACTACACCGGCCTTTTTCCAAAAATCGTAGGTCATAACATGTAGCATGAAACATGTAGCATGTAACAAATTTGTTGCCGATATCCCGATAAAATATTCGGGATGTTCATATGCGATAAACGGCTAAAATTTGTTAAAGCTCATGCCATGCTCAAAAAAAATTCAATTATTAATTATCTTATTCCCAACAAGGGATCGGACTCGGCCGGCGGCTAGCCTCCTCCCACCGTGTCCGTAAAACACTATACGATTCTAACGGGAAAATTCTTTCACTTGATCGTCCATGACCCGCTGAATATGTTGCATCCTTATTCCTCTGGGGCAAGGCATGATTCTTTCGGCTTGAAAAGAATTTATTGTTGTACTGGGAATGCCGAAAGCACGTACGCAAGTTTGTTCTTTCGTAAAATCAAGATGCATTTGATCGCATCCGCTTATATCCACCATCCAAACAACTCCTCCGGGATCTCTTAATAATAACTTACCCTTGCCAATCTCCTGAATTACGCCGACAATTCCGTTTTGATCTATTTTTATCATTCTGTTTATACGCGGTCTTTGAAATAATTCATAACCCGGTAAGCGCGATGCCGTTGCTTCGATATCTTCCGATAATCCGACAGCGGAAATGGCTCCGCCCAAGGCCGTAAAAGCCAACAACAAGGCTCCGCCGATCACGGCTGTTTTATATTTATAACCCCTTGGAGCGCGCGCAAAAATCAAAACCGCCGCATAAATCATTATCAAGCTCAATAAAATCCAAAACAAAGGCAAAACATCCAAAATCTTTGATAAAGTACCGTTATTTTTATATTCAAACAATAAACCCCCCGGATCGGATATAAACCACATGGCAACGCCCGAAGACATGGCTCCCATAATGACAAACGCAGCAAACACAATCCAAAGCAAAGCGTACTTTGCTTGCACGCGCCAACGCGGTAAAGGAGCCGGCAATTCGCCGTGCTCTATCTTGGATTCAAATTGATCTGCTACGCTTGTCATATATTGGTTGAAATTTTCCTGTTGTCGGCTGATTTTTGAAATTTTATTTTTGCCCTGCGAATCCACGTTGCCACGGTACCTGCCGGCGCGCGCAAAATATCGCTGATTTCATCATACGTCTTCTCTTCCATATACGCCAAAATCAACACGGTTCTGTCGCGTTCGGGTAATTCTTGCAATATTTTTTTTACCGCTTCGGCCGTTAAAGACTGGTCGGCCAGCCGCGAAGAATCGTCTTGTACGGATAATATGCGTGCTATACCCTCATCCTCGTCATCAATCGAAAAATCTCCCATTTCTTTTTTCTTTTTTCTGTAAGTGGAAATCGTTCTATTATGCACTATTCTGTAAATCCAACTGGAAAATTTTAACGCTGGATTAAATACAGCGATATTCTTATAAGCATCCATAAACGCCTCCTGCAAAATATCTTCCGCATCTTCCAAAGAAAAACCGCTGATTCGCCTAATATACGCCAAAAGACGCGGTTCATAGCGTCGAATCAACTGTACAAAAGCCTGCGCATCCGCCAAAACCGCTTGCGCCAATTCTTCGTCGGTTTTATTTTGGTATAAATCCGCATTCATAGCGGTAATTGTATAGTACGCAACAAATAACGCAATACTTTCAATCGAACAAATCACCAATTAATGCTATAATTATTAATATTATGCAAACAATGCCCCAAATGGAACCAAGGATGAAGCATCCTCACGTCATATTACAAAGAGAGCCTGTTGAAAACAGACCCGATGCCGTAGTTAAAGAACGACTCGAATCCATGGAAACATCACCGCATGCGGTATTTGATTATAATAAAGCGATACAGTTGTTTCGTATAAGTGTGGAGACGAATCGCCAAGGCGAATCCCGTGAAATAGAAACCGAATTCCAAAACCGCATAATCCGCTACATGCTGCACAAACCGCTTTCACAGATAGATCCACTATTGCAAAAAATCAGCACTGAAGCTCAAAAAACAACATCCAGACCGGGAATGAATAAAACATTCGCTACTACAAAAGATAAATTATTAAGAGGCATCGAGTCTGTAATCGAAGTGTTGCGAGAATTGGAAATGCAATTTCGCAAAGACAGACTGGCCGGTAAAACATCATCATCCACTGAATTATTTTTGGGTACTAACAATAAATTGGACGCAAAATCCGCCATAGACGTTATCTCCATCGAATATGAACCCGAACAAGCTCCCAAAAAAATCGAATTGCACCAAGTAAAAAGCCGAAGAGGACCCCCAGTTAATTCAGAAGAAATAAGAATAATTCAAGATAAACATGCTGAATTTGTAAAAAGCTTAGCCACCCGAGACTACGCAGCTTCTTACGAATGGAGCCGTGAATTGCTTAAACGGGAAGAGATAAAATTTAATGAAATTTTATTGGCGTTTAGAGAAAAAAAATCTCCCAAAGCCATCTTTGAAATCTTAGCGCATTATGACGATTTAATGGTAGCCATTTTAGCCGAACCGCCGGTTGATATTTCCGAAGATTCATTGGAGGAATATATAAATATTTATGCGCCCGATTCTTCTTTACACATGTTATATACTTTTTTTCATTGCAAATCTTTTGAAGAATTGGTAACTACATTTAACTCAAACAACAAATTGAGCCTCGCTCAGCAAAAAACGATTTTAGCATTGCATTCGTGGTGCTTGGGATATTTGCCGTCACTCGAAAAAATCCAAGCCCTGCAAGAACAATTTGATTTTGATCCCAACCACCCCTCATACATTACTCGTGATACCGAATTTTGGTCTATCATCGATCACGCCGGAAAACCAATAATAAAACGGCTTTAATCAATGACTATTGACAAAACCAACAAATACATTTAATATGCAAAATCCTTTCACTTTAACAAAGGAACCTGAAACAATGGCTGACAAAATTCAAATATTGGCGGCTCAACTGGGTTTTTCCGGGGTAAACAAAACAACTCTCCCCGACGAAAAAATTCTTACAGAAATATTCGATACATATCTCCATTTGTTTCAGCACCCTGAAATCAAAGCTATCATGGAACGTCAAAAAAATGGCGAAATAACCCGCAAACAAATGTGGGCGGAGATGATAGCCAAAGCCGAAGAATTGGATTCATAACCAATTCAATTCGTCATAAAATATTTCCAGGATTAATCATACATCGCCCATCTCGGCGATGTTTTTCTTTTTACACAAATATAAAACCGCTGATTGTTAGTCAGCGGCTGATTGAAAAGATTTTTTTGATAGATGTTATGAAAGCTTCTAGCTGAAAGCATAGGCTCCATAACGCCCTCTGCACAACAATTTTTCTTGTTGCGACAAGAGGTGAACATTGTCGAAATTTTTGTTCATATCGGCCCCGCCATTTTTTTGGCGATACCGTTCTTGCGAAATGTACATAACTCGGTCTACCCGAGGTCCGGCTCTTATATAAGCCCTGCCGGCGGACTGATTTTGCGTTGTTGTACCGTCTATCCCTACAAAGAAACTTCTACTCGACTCGTTATAAACGTTACGAACGTTACGAACGTTATGAACGTTATAAACGTTATGAACGTTATCAACGTGATCAACATATTGATTCGAAGCTGATGTACTCTCAAACACGGTTCGAGAAACATCGGCGGAGAAATGAGAGTTCAAATCGTTCGTGGCGGTATTCCCCGTCAAACGATACTGCACTCTTTGATCAATCTCTTCAGGCGCAAGCTCTACGGGAGCCTGATTGTACCCTTGTTTCGGCTTTGCCGGTTCCGCACTTGGCGCAGGATTCGTTTCCGCCTCATCATTGGTTACCCAAGTATCGGCCATGCGCAAAAAGATTTTCTGCCCGGCCTGCAAAGCAAAACCGAACTTCTTATCTTTATGCTCCTTAAACCAATCCGCGTAAAAAGTTCGTCCGGACTCTTTCCATTGAGGCTTTTTGATATTCCAGCGCCCTTCATGAAAGCGCAGGTTGTTACCGCGAACCGGCTTGGTTTCATCCTCCATGTAATACGGAATGATATCCGCCGCATCATTGTTATGCGCCACCTGATTCGCTTCAAAGCTATGCTTGGGCAAGCAACGCTTCAAATCCGCGACATCGGCACCCGGACGAATGAAGAGGTAGAGATCACCATCCGGATCCAGTTGAACCAATTCCGTATTTTTGGGAATACAGCGTATACTTTTGCGGCGTTCGGCATTACGCACTTCGACTTGGGCTGCGGCCAATGGCTGTGTCTTGGCGAAATCCCCTAAATACGACAAATCCGGTTTGGCCTTCTTGGGCGCTCGTGCGATTTTTGGCGCCGGCGCAGGCAAGGCTGATGGAGCCGAAACCGCCGGAGCGTTTTCCAACTCTCGCAATTCCGCCAGAGCCGATTCGGCATCCCGATTGTCATCGGGATATGCAGTCTGAATCGGTGCCGGTGTTTCGTATTTGTTGAATACGCGCTCGCCAACCTCTTTGTTATAAGTCGGCAATCGCGCTCCCAGATCATTTGAACATAACAACGCCTGCACCGTCGGCGGATTTTGCATCGGCCGATAATCAGCTCCGTTTTTACGGGCACTATGATCGGACAAGCATCTTTCATAATACTTGCCTTCGCGCCAAGTGCTTGGTGCGAAGTTATTCAACTGTTGGCACATGAGGAACACGCAACGCACCGCGTCAGGATCGTGCCTGACCGTTTCGATAATCTGCACGTAGCGCTCGTAGCCGTAATCACCCGGCCCCAAGATGCGCATTCCCGAATTACCGGTTCCCGCATCTTTCTCCGCATTGGCGTAAGCGGAAACTAGCATGATCAGCAAGAACAAGAATAACGAAAACAGCCGATTTTTGATTTGTTTCATCTTCACTCCGTTTTTGATATTTTTTGATGCGCCGAGATTATTTCATCTTGCGCATATTTTTCGATGTTCTTTTCCCGAATCCGAGGAGATCAAGGATATCCCACTTTGCATTAAATAATCCGCCTTGTCAAGGCGGACGCAAACTTCACAAGCATCAAAACACCTCTGTTTTACATCATTTTATAGCCAAAATAAGCCAAAACCAATAAACCCAAGACTATTCTGTAATACGCAAAAGGAATGAGTGTATTGGTTCGGATAAAACCCAAAAACCACTTACTAACCGCATAAGCGGTAATAAACGACACCGCAAAACCGATAGTCAATAGCCAAAAATCATGCACGGATAAACGACCATCATATTTTAATAATGAATAACCTCCGGCAGCCAATAAGGTCGGCACAGCCAACAAAAATGAAAACTTAACCGCAAGCACTCTTGAATAACCCAACAACAACAATCCAACTATCGTAGCACCGGAGCGCGAAGTGCCCGGCACCATAGCCAAAGACTGAGCCAAACCAATTAACACGGCATGATTGTAACTGATCGAATCCTGAATCTCATTTTTTAAATCCGGCAATTTTTTTCGAGCTGTTTCAATAAAATAAAAAGCGATGCCATAAACAATTAATGCGATTGCCACAACCCACGGTGAAAAAAGATATTCCTCTATATAATCACTCAACAAAACACCCAATATGGCCGTAACAACAAACGCAACAAATATCTTTCCCCATTTTGCTTCTATGGCTTTATAGTTCAACTTCTCCGGCCACAGATCCTTCCAAAAAATAATAATCACCGCCAATATCGCTCCGGACTGAATCACGATATTAAACATTTTTGTAAAACTTTCTTCAAAAGCAAACCACTCGTTAAACAAAATCAAATGCCCGGTCGAACTGATCGGTAAAAATTCGGTCACACCTTCCACAACTCCCAAAATAATTGCTATCAAAAAATCTTGCATAGTAGTAGTAAAGTAATAACGTCGTAAAGTCGTAACGTGCGGAAACTAGTACCTAGTACCTAGTACCTTGTGCATCGTACAAATGCTTAGTTCTGAGTTCTAAATTCGAGGTTCGTATTTAGTTACGGCGGATCCTCCCAACCTCCTTACTAAGGAGGTGCTCCGTGTAAGCTATTCCCGTTCCCAGATCCTAATTCCTAGTTCCAAATTCGAGGTTCGTGGTTCGTGATTCGTGTTTCGCCGTTCGACGTTCGACGTTAGACATTCGCCCGCCGTCCGTAGCTTCAGCGAAGGATGGACGTTCATGGTTCGACGTTCAAAATTCGATTTCCCCCGTTCTTCTCCGCTATATATTTATTGACCGTATGCGCCAGATACCAAATGGCAAGCGCCGTAATTCCGATATCATCAAGCCAGCCGAATAAAGGCATAAGATCGGGAATCAAATCAATGGGCCAAATCAAATACAAAACCGCAAGTAAGACTCCGGCTTTGGGTTTCCAATTGGTATTTTTATCCAAAATAAAGCCCAAGAGCGATTTCCAGTATGGTAAATAATTTACTTGTTTCATAATAACTCAATCAACAATTTGTAGCTTAACTCAATTTTGATTTGGAGTAAAACATGTTGATTTTTTTCAATAAATCTTTATACGAAAGCGATACGAAATAAAAATTTTGCAACACGTTCCATCCGGTCAAAGATACTTTTTTGGGACGAGGTATTATCATCCAATGCAAATGCTTGATTGAAGCTCCGGAATTGGGTCCAACTTGCATCATGATATTAAATGATTTGGTTGCGAACAATTGAGACAGTAAATGCTGAGATTTAAGCAACATATCTGAAAATTCCGCCCACTCCTTTTGGCTCAACTTATCGGTACGCTCTACATGCCGTTTGGGAATTATCATCAAATTACCATCCATATAAGGATATTTACATGCCAAAACGCGCCAATACTCGCCTTCCAGTTGCTTTACTTCCTGATCTTTAATCACAACTTTATCGCAAAATTGACAACCCTGTGATTTATACGTGGTTTTATACTTGCCCCGCCCTTCTTCGTATATTCTCATAATAAAAATCCATGCTTAGTTTAACATGGAATCAAGATCTCTACGACTTGTCGATATTGCGTATTTTTCGCATGATGCGATCGGCAAAATCCGTAGTATGCATTTTTGCCTGTTCCTGAATTTCAACGACTGTCATGCCTCGACTCTTGGCATATATCTTACGGTTAAAAGACGAATCTTCGGTTGATGTTGGCGAAACAACCAAAATGGACGGCAAAACAATGTCCAACAATGTTTTCATGTCATCAAAAATACACACAAAATCCACAAAACCCAATCCGGCAACAACACTCGCCCGATCTTGTTCCGGAAAAAACGGACGATGTTCACCTTTGGCCGATCGAACTCTGGCGTCTGAATCAATGCCAACAATCAAATAATCACCTTGTTCGGCCGCCCGCCACAAGTATCTGACATGCCCCGGATGCAACATGTCAAAAGCTCCGGTCGTGCAGACCAAATCGACACTTTCTCGATAATTCGCAGCTTTTAGCAAAACTCCCAACTCATCGAGCGAAGCAATCTTATCCTGAAAAAACAATGTTTTCATTCTCTGCCTCCTATAACAATGTACCTATACAACTTTAAAAAACCGTCACCAAAAGGTCAAACAGGTTATCTTGGCACTGATAAACACGAGGTTTATCCCTACGAAGAGAAGACGGCATCTATTGTTAGAAATTGTACGCTCGGAGATATTCCGCGAGTTCGTCAATTGTAAATTGCACTTGTTGCGGGCCCGCGGCATAAGGTGCTACTTGGTAGGGAGGAAACAGAAAAACGATTTCTTTATCCGTTAAATATAACAAAGCGAAATTTGCGGCTTGCGGACCTGCTCCCTCGTTGATCCAATCGGCATCCGCATAATCTTGTTGCATTAATCTTAACCGTGCCTGACCCGAAATGTAATTCAACCAATCAACATAAGCCCCGGAATCCTCGTCCAAAACATTCGCTTCGGGATTGAATATATCCGCCGTATTCATCAAACTCCCCTCTTCTTCCATATTAAATAAAAACGTTTTATAAAAATAATTGGGATGAGCTCCGCCCGTATACATCCCTCCTTCCAATACCAAACTGATAAACGACTCATCATTTCTTGGTACTGTAAACGAACTTTCCAAAAACCAAACTCCCAAATCATATTCATGATCCAAACCATTGTAATCCGTAATAAAACTTTCCTTTAATTCATCAACGAACTTTTTAATCTCCTCATTAATTTTCACAAACTCATCACCGCCATCTTCAAAAATCGGATATTCCAGATCTATTCTCATTCCCGTATTTTCTTCATAAACAGACTCTTTTCTGTAGCTTGATTCTTTAACGGCAATGATCTCGATTGGAGCTTCATTTTGCAGAGTAATTGATGATAAATTCGCAAGATTCGAATCTTTCTTATCACACCCCCAACCGGCAAAAATAATTATTGCCATTAATATCAATAATGATTTGTTCATATCAATAATCAGCTTATACCAAAATCAACAAATAAAAAAGCCGAGTTCATACCCGGCGAGACACGTTCATAATTGATTGGCGATTTGTAGCAATCTGTTGAATTTCGAATAATCGCTTTTCAAAATTGACCTGGATCCGCGACATTTGCCTTTACTGAAACCCACGCAACTCCAAAACGGCTGTTGATCCTTATTTCTATGTTTGATGATCATGCCATTTCCGCAGATCGGACATTTGGGAGTCATCTCATGCAACTTCAACTCGGCTTCGCGCTTTTGCTTTTCCTTTTTGGCGCGCGCTTGATAATAAAAAGAATCATCTTTGACTCCATACCGCTTAACCAAGAGAGCATAATCTTCCTGTCCGATAACTTCTTTAGATTCTATTGTGCAAGATCGCTTGCCTCCATTTGGCCTGAAACACTCCAGCCAATGCATGGTGATTTTAAGAGGTATTCCGTCTTTATCATAACAAGCCAAGGTATGAATTGTATGCTCGTCTTGATAACCGATTTTTTCCTCGGACTCTTCGCGGTGCAAAAATACAATACCGCGATATCCCAAGCGCAGATAATCTTCGATGGTGACCATGACAGACTCCTTCAAACACGTTGTTTGTCGACGTTCTGAATATTTTCTACCACATTTCCGGATTCCTTTCAACGGATTGACATTTTTACGGTTTTTTGTTAAGCATTGACGGCACACACTCACAAAAAGAGGTTTTCATGGAAACGGATTGGTCACTAATCGATTTTACCAAGGTGGAAATCATTTCTTACGATTTGGGATACACCATACTCGGAGTCAATGCCCAAGTCATAACCAAACTGATCAATGCGAGTTTTGAGTCGGAATACAGGGTCGCGGATATCATGCTCGCCGATTACAGGATGCGCACCGATTATTTGCGGGATCCCGCAAAAAGCCATACATCTCAAACCACCCATTATTCGGATGTCCTGTGCCGCTTACTCGACTTTATCGATCCGCGTTTTACGGAAAAACAAAACGCGGCGAAGTTGGAGATATTCCGCGAAGCTTGCCGTTTCTATCATAACGAGCACAACTTCTTCAATGTAATTTACGAAGATGCACTGACGGCTCTCCGCATGTTACGCGGCGCCAAAGTCCGCATGATTGTTATCAGTAATGCCCATGGCACACTGGAACGCGATTTACATCGTTTTGGCTTGTCCGGATACTTTGAATTCATTTTAGACAGTGCCGTCGAAGGAGTAGCAAAGCCCGACCCGGAAATCTTTGTCCGTGCCATGGATCGTTGCGGTGTCAAAGCCGAAAACTTTTTGCACATCGGCGATAATATTTACGCCGATTGCCATGGCGCCTCAAAAACCGGCATGCAAACCGCTCTTTACGATCCAACCGGATTATACCCGCAAATGTACGACCGATTCACGATTTTTCGCAATCACGTCGACATCGCGGAAGAATTCCTCTCCGAAAACAACATCTACTGATCTCCCCCGTATAAACGGGGGATTTTTTATAACCGGTCTATAAATTTGTCATTTTGATTCTGAACGGTCGAAAAGGAGAAATCTCCAACCAATAAACCATTTCGTCATTTCGAACGCATGTGAGAAATCTCCACTTAACCATTTAAAGTCAGTAATAACAGTGGAGATTTCTCACATCCGATTCGAAATGACAAACCTTGGTTTGCTTGGCTGGCAGCTGGTAGCTAGAAGCTTGCGGTTGATAAAGACGGATGCATCTAAGGAGCAGAAATGACAAAAACTTGATGAACTTATACATTACGACTTTACGACGTTATAACGTTACGACTTCCTTATCTGATATGTTATAATATCGGTAATTCACTATGGATATTTTTATTGAAATCAGTTTGATCTTTGGATTTGCCACCATCATGGCGCTTATCATGCAACAACTGCGGTTGCCATTGATACTTGGGCACATCATCACGGGCATTGTTGCCGGCCCCACTGTATTAAACATCATCAAGTCCGCTGAAACTTTGGAAATATTTTCTCAACTCGGAGTTACCGCTTTACTTTTCATTGTCGGTTTAAGCTTGAGCCCTCACGTTATCCGCGAAGTCGGCAAAATATCCATCATCACCGGCCTCGGCCAAATCATTTTTACCAGTATTTTAGGTTTCGGAATATGTTATTTGCTGGGATTCGGCATCATCACATCCATCTTCATTGCCATCGCTCTCACATTCAGCAGTACAATTATTGTCTTAAAACTCTTATCCGATCGTCACGACCTTGGCAAGCTCTACGGCAAAATCGCAATCGGCTTTTTATTGGTTCAAGATGTTGTAGCAACGGCCATATTAATTTTCGTCTCCTCGTTAAATCAAGGATTGAGCGCCATGGATACGCTTATCGCCATTATGACCAAAACCTTTATCATATTTTTGGTCTTGGCTTTCATGAGCATCTACATCCTGCCAAAAATCACCAAACTTTTCGCCAAATCACAAGAATTTTTATTTCTGTTTTCCATCGGCTGGGGCGTTGGCTTGGCCGCATTGTTTCACATCATCGGCCTTTCGGTTGAAATCGGCGCCTTGGCCGCGGGCATTGCACTCGCCTCCTCTCCTTATCATTACGAAATAAGTTCTAAAATGAAAATGCTGCGCGATTTTTTCATCATCATGTTCTTTGTGCTTTTAGGCTCTCATTTAACCTTCAACAATCTTAACGCCATGCTGGCTCAAGCCGCACTTCTCTCATCTTTTGTGTTAATCGGCAATCCGCTTATCGTCATGATCTTGATGGGTATCATGGGCTATACCAAAAAAACCGGTTTTTACGCCGGCTTAACCGTTGCCCAAATCAGTGAATTCTCTTTTATACTGATACTTCTCGCACAAAACTCCGGTTTCGTTAGCCAAGAGATTGTTTCGTTGGTTACAATGGTTGGCATTATAACCATCACCGGCTCAACATTATTGATAATATACGCGGATCCGATCTTTAAACTCCTTTCACCGATCCTAACAATCTTTGAACGTAAAAATTTATTAAAAGACAATATCAAAAAAGAAAAATACGATGCGATTCTATTCGGTTGTCACCGCGTTGGAACCGATTTTTTACAAACACTGAAAAAACTCAAATACAAATTACTGGTCGTGGATTTTGATCCCGGAGTAATCGCCAATTTGCAAAAAAAGAAAATCAAAGCCATCTACGGCGATGCTCACGATAACGAGTTTCTGGATGATCTGAATTTGGAAAAAACCAAAATCATTGTAGTTACCATCCCTGACATCGACGCCAACCTGTTGATTTTAAACAAAATCAAAAAAATCAACCCCAACGCCACCATCATCAACATCGCAAGCAACGTCGATCAAGCCAACATTTTATATAAAAACGGCAGTTCCTACGTAATCCTCCCCCACTTCTTGGGAGGCAACTACGCGGCTATGTTATTGGAAAAAAGCAACGGCGACGCGCAAAGAATAGCTCTGGCAAGAAAACGCCATATCGAACACTTGGCTTATAGATAAAAAAATGACGCCGATTGGCGTCTTTTTTTAGATTTTTAATCCTTGCTTATCCGCTAAGGCGCGGAAAGTGGGAGAAAGAGCATAAAGCTCATCAAAGGAACCGGCTATTGCCTCAATTTGCGATTCACCATTTATCAGTTTGTTGGCCGGCTTAAGAACGACGAACTTATGACAGATTCGTTGGACCGTACTCAATCTATGCGCGATAACAAGAGCGCTTTGCTCTCCTTTTAGTGCCAATTCAAGCCCTTGCTGAACATCCCATTCGGTCAAGGAATCCAAACTGCTTGTGGCTTCGTCAATAACCAAGAAATCGGGTTTTTTAATCATGGCCGCGCCAATCATCAACCTCTGCGCTTCGCCGCCCGAAAGTTGTATGCCGTTTTTACCGACTCTGGTTTCCAATCCATGCGTCAATCGATCTTCAAAGTCAATACGATATTGGCGCATGTGCTCCCAAATCTCCTCATCGGTGATTTGTTCGCGCTCCTCGTTCGACAAAGCGTAAAGCAGGTTGTACTTAATGGTGTTATCCATTATTTGGGGCTGTTGTGCGATGTAACCCACATGTTTTAACCACGAAGCGAGTTTAAGATCGCGCAAATCACTACCATTTATTTCTATCGATCCTGATTGAGGATCCATGTAGCGCAACAACATGCGCATGATTGTTGTTTTGCCCGAACCGGAAAGCCCAAGCAACGCAACCTTTTCTCCGGGCAAAATAGTGAAGTTGATATCCTTAAGAACCGGCCTCGGATCTTTTTTTGAGGTTTGGCTCTTTCTATCATCATCTTCATCATCTGCATCATTCTTTTGCCCCGGATACGTATGCGTAAGATTTTTCAGTTCAACGGAAAACCGGCTTGCTCCGTTTAGATCTACCGCATTCACGGTCTCCACAACCGCCGGTTCAATCTCCAAAGCTTCACGCATGGATTTTACGGACGGCATGTTGTAATTAAACTTATGTTCAATTTCGCTAACACGCCACATGTTATCCGTAAGCTTTTGCGTCCAGGCAAACAGCAAGCCCATGCTCCAATCACCGTTCCAAACGCGCCAAGCTCCATAACCCATGATGATTATCGTAAACACATTGTTCACGAAAGCGCGCGCCGAAATTTGATCGAGATACCAAAGCCAGTATTTACGATCCAGTTTTAGCAATTCCCAAAAATCTCTTTGCAAAACATCAAGTTCATTTTGCTCTTTGGCATTAACTTTAACCCGCTCAATCTTTTCCCAACGCTCCACTCTATATCTATTAATTCTCCGAAACTCTTTTTCCAGAGGAGTACACTCTTTTAGAGTACGTTGGTTTAAGAACAATGTCCAAATCATGTGCGAGGAAAGCATGAGAGTTGCCAAAATTCCCGCTATCGGACTTAAAAACCACAAAAAGATATAAGCAATAATCAAACTCATTATAACCGGAAAACCATCAAAGATGGCCATACTTTCCAATTCATGCGCTCTCCAACGTCCCTTATCGATATTCGACACGCCCAAATCAGAAGCATGCTGAATATGCTGACCGGCGGATTTTTCAAACATGCGTTCGGTGATGCGATGATTCCATTGCATCATGTGCTCGCCCACCAACAATTCTCTGGCACGAAATAGCAAGCGCATTGCCACAACAGCCCCGCCGTAGCATAAGGCGAAAGCAATAAAACCCTTGATGGCCAAATCCGAATCTTGATTCTGGATGCCATCAAAAATGTAACTTACTGCATATGGCGTTAAACTGGCCAAAATCATCGAAATCAGCGCAAACACCAAATAACGTTGAAAGTATTTACGTGAATTACAAGTATGGCGCTCGCTCCATACCCACCTGGCAATTTTGACGGTTTCCGCCATGTCGCCCAGATATTCGCGAATCGTAACCGGAGCCTTGCGTTTGAGATCGGCATCTTCGGACATGGTTCTTCTCCTTTGCGATTGTGAAGGTACTTGCTCAAATTGAGCAAAAAAATACCCTGCCGTTAGGCAAGATATCTTGAATATTTAAATAAAATCGTATTTAAAAACTCATAATATATTGCCTATGTAATTCTTTGACTCCACATACAGACGCATCAAAAACACGCCCGCCGGGGATATAAGCCTGTGTCTTCATTTGTGGCAATATATTTTTCATAGACTTAATGAGTTAATATCAATTATCAATAAATACTAGCAAATATAGTAATCAATGTCAAGTCTACCTTGATTAACCATAATTATATAAATTAACCATAATTTTTATGGGATTATATTAATTAAAATATTTACAATCCTGATAATTGGTGCGCAATCCTGAGAATCGAGCTAATAAAAAACTGCGACAAGAGTCACAGCAAGAACAATGAACGATGGATATCCCTATACGGTGTAATCTGTTTTAATTGCAAAACCGCTCGTGGATCATCTTTACGCCAAAAATATATTACCAACGCCCCACCGGCTGCAAACATGGGATCTGTTGCGAAATAATCATGCGGAAGCAACAAATTTAACAACCAATTAATTCTTTTGATTTCTTTACGGCATTTGGGGCTTGGCCATGAGGTTGTTATTCCGTATCCGCTCCAAGATGGCCATGTAGCGAGCCGCATAAAATACATTATACAAAGAACAAAGTGTATTCGCATCACCATCTCCTTTCTTAAACCAAGACAATCAAACCATCTTTCTTATAAAGAGTCAATCATGCATCATCTCAAGCAGGCTTTCCAAATATTTTTATGACATATTTCTTAACCAAAACGCGATCTGTTTAATTGTTTTTCATTTTTGGTGATTAAAATAATAAAATCTAATATTTTCGCTTTATCCGGTTACAGGTATGATTATAATCAGGATTATAATAACTTAACCCGATTATCAATTTACTTTTATATTTCAATCTATTATAAGGGAATTCTCAATTTTTTCGTATAACAAATTCAGGTTTTATAATTTATTGAGATAAAAAAGACGCCAACTAAGCGTCTAAAAAAATTAACGGCTGTTACGCTCCAAAAAGCGTACGGCGCGTACAGCCTCTCGCTGATCCTGTTCATCAATAAGATTCATTTCCAATTCCATCCTTAAATCTTTTGATGAAACTTTTTCCGCAAATCCCGGAGTTTTATAAGTTATCATGACTCTAACTTTATCATGAATTTTTTGCGCTTTGGCATATTGTTTATCTTTCACGAGTTGATCGATCCAAAAAAACAACACCATACCGAGCAACAACACCAAAACGGAAACAAATCCGCCAACCCCAACCCAAATGACACGCATAAACCATGATCCATAGTCGGGATAATTGGAAAGATAATGATTCATCTTATCTTTACTTAAAACACCGGCATCAAGCATATCGCGAAGATGCTCATAGGTTTTATATTCGGCTTCCGTACAAGATACGTCGTAGGTACAGGTGGTTTCATATTGAGGATAATAGAAACCCGGATACTGTATCAGCGTCATTTCTTTAGTTGTACATTTTTTTGTACAAGTTGCCTGAAAAGCATCCAATTTGCTTATCGTTTGGCTCAAATCTGATTTTTCAATACCTTGATTGGTAATTTCGGCCAATTCCAGCAAACCCTTATTTAACACCGCCCCCTGCGGACCTTTGCCAACAATGGCTTGATCAAAAACAATATAATTACCGGACATGGCCTGCGTCTTATAACTCGGCATAAAAACACAAGATCCGAAAAAATAAATAACCGCTATAACAAAAGACGCTCCTCCTGCGAATTTGATTAAATCAAACCAAGTTGAATTCTTATCTTCTTCCATTATTCGTCCCATCCGTTTACTCCGTTTTGCAAATTATCAATGTACCGCAAATACTAAAACACGCTTCCCGATTCAATGTCAAGACAAAACCAAACTGACATTAATCAATTCAAAGAAAACTACATAATAGACTGCAAAAAACAAAATACCCAATCCAAACAATCCACTATCCACCCATCCACCCGTATCAACGCATAAAAATCTTGGTAAAAACCTGTAGTTTTTCTTGCTAGGATATAAAAACTCACAACCTTGCGGATTAAACCCGTCTATAAACGGATGCGACATATATCCCAAAGTAAAAATCAACGGAGCCGTAACATGAATCGGCAGTAATAAAGCCGACCCCAACATCACCAAGGGAATGATTATCAACGAATGAAACAAAGACCTGTGCCTCACACGATCTATCAGCAACAATCTTAGCAATCCTTTGGTCCATTGATGCACAGTGGCATGACGATTATCCAAATCCGGCAAAAGCGAAGCAATACCGCCGATAAGCGGCAATAATAAAAACCACATATCCTTGGGAACAATCAAATACGCTGCCCATGCGACATTAGCGCCCAATACAAAATGAGTTTTTCCTGTCATAACAACAAGTATAAACTACAACATCCTTCGCGTGAAGCTACGGATGTCGTAAACTAAAAACTACAAAGAGTTCCGTAGCAACCAAAATAACTCTTAGCAGTTTGAAATTTAGACTTTTGCCTTTACTCCGTTTTATCAAGGTTTAAGCAAACAGAATTTATACAATACCTCTTACCCCCACGATCAGCCGGCCCATCATCAAAAACATGCCCCAGATGCGCTCCACAATTTTTGCAGATGACCTCTATTTTTTTCATTCCCAACTTATTTTCTTCTTTCAATTCTATATGTTCCAAATTTGCCGGCTCCGTAAAACTCGGCCAACCTGTACCGGAATCAAACTTTGTATCTGACGAGAATAATTCAGTTCCACAAACTGCACATTTATACATCCCCTTTTCGTGATTATCCCAATATTCACCGCTAAACGGAGCTTCTGTGCCGCCTAGGCGGGCTACTTTGTGAAGCTCGGGCGACAGTTCATTGTTGTTTTTCATAACTTTTTTAAAATCGTTTATAACGTTCATAACCCCGAAGAACTCACTTCATTCGTTTTCGGGGCAGGCTGTTTGTAACGAGTTAAGTGGTTATTTAAGCAATCCTGCAAACTTTTGTTTCATCTTCGCGAGCTTCGGATTTATATTCACTTGGCAATATGCTTGATCCGGATTCTTAGCGTAATAATCTTTGTGATAATCTTCCGCCTCGTAAAAATCCGTAAGCGGTTCCACTGCAGTCACGATCTTGCCATCAAAAAGATTCTCTTCCTCCAGCTTCTCAATAAATTTCTCCGCTTCCAACCTCTGCACTTCGTCCGTATAAAAAATAACACTCCGATACTGCTCGCCAACATCATGCACTTGGCGATTTAGAGTGGTTGGGTCGTGAGTTGCGAAAAAGACGGTCAGCAAATCCTCAAACTTGATAATATCTTCATCATATTCCAATTTCACAACCTCCGCATGCCCAGTTTCCCCGGTACAAACTTGCTCATAGCTGGGATGCTCAACGCTCCCACCCGCATACTCGGGCAGAACAGACTCTACGCCACGCAATTGCTTAAACACAGCCTCGCTGCACCAAAAACAACCATTGCCCAATACTATTGACTGCAACTTCATAATAAAATAAGTATAAACTTTTAAAATGCAATTAACAAGAAATATAGCACCAACAGAATAATAACCGCAAAGTATACAAACCAATTCGCCCACTTTATATCATCAACCAACAATTCTTCACGCTCTCCGCCAACACCGGGTATACAAATTCTACTCCCATCTTGCGCAAAACAATCTCCACCCAATTTAATATTACGCGCTCCGGCAAAAGCAACAATCGGTATACCTCCATTTGGCGACGGACCTTTTTGTGCATCGCGGATCCAAGAACGCAAAGCCTTTATTGGATGCTGAAAAGTTATTGTCGCGGTGACGACAATCAGTATTCCGGTAATCCGCGCCGGAAAATAATTTATAACATCATCCGCCCTCGCCGAAAACCAACCAAAATCTTTGTATTTCTCATTTTTATACCCCACCATCGAATCCAATGTATTCACCGCTTTATAAGTTAATGCCAACGGCCCTCCGCCCAGCATGGCAAACAATAACGGCGCAATAACTCCATCCGACAAATTCTCGGTAATGGTTTCTATGGTTCCGCGAATAATTCCTCTTTGATCTTCTCGAGAGCAATTACGGCTTACTATTGTTTGCAAACGGATTCTCGCTCCTTCCAAATCTCCACTTTTTAATAACCTCCGAATAACTCTACCCTCATCCGTAAGCGACCTGATGGCAAGCGCGTAAAAAATCATGATTATATTCACCAACACTCCCAACCAAACATTTATCCAAGTGGCCATTAACAAAACAGTAAATGACACGATGACTGTCCCAAGAACGATGATCAACCACAGCACGATTCCCGCTATTTTTAAATTATTCATCCTTGCCCTTAATCCTTTATCCAATTTCGCAATAAAAAAACCCATCCATCTGATAGGATGCGGTAACCATTTTGGATCGCCGAACATAACGTCCAAAAGAATTGCCAATAATAATATCCAAATATATTCCATTCATTGACATTATCCTACAAACCAGCAACAATGCAACCCGCCAGCCATAACATAAACCATTCAAGGAGGATTAATGTTTGCCGTTTCCGGTTCTTCAGAACATACCTTGATTCGTTTTTACGAACCTGTTTCCTGCTTAAGCTGGGCCCCATTCGGCGGTGGATTCAAACAATCCATCACATATTTTCTCAATCGCACTTTGCCCAAAGATACTATCGAGCCATTGCCTGCAATCATCGGCAATCTCACTGCGTTTATTGCTGATTTGAAGATTGATTCCGATCAAACCGTGGCTATGGTAACAACCGTTTCACAACAATATCTGGGAACCGCATTCCAAGAAAATCGAAACGGATTTAAAATATGGGCCATTGCAACCGTAGGCCTCGGCAATGCCGTATCCCCCGGCGAGCACACCGCTTACGATGAAGAGTTGGATCAGCCTCCACCGGTAGCAGGCACCATCAACATCATGCTTTCGCTAAACCGCAACCTTTCGCAAAACGCGGCTTTGGAACTTTCGAGTGTAATCACTTTGACGAAAGCCTCGGTAATGGCCGAGCTGAATCTCAAAAACCGGCGCAACGGCAAACTTTGTCTCGCAACCGGCACGGATTGCAATGCGGTTTGCTGGAACTCTAACTCGGAGATAACTCTGAATTACGCAGGCCTGCACACTCGCCTCGCCGAGCTCACAGCCAATACGGTTCGCACGGCCATGCTCAAATCTTTGTCGCTTCGCCTCAACGTTCCTTATCAAGAAGACCAAGAAATAATCTCCTTGGCCACCTCCCGCTTCTCCGCTACTCGTTAGCGGATTTTTGTTATAAAAAATCTCGCATTAGTGATTCCTTCATGTTGAATTCTCCCGACCCTCGTAGCTTCCTGATCCTCGTAGCTTCAGCAAAGTAGATCAGCGAAGTGAGTTAGCGAAGTGAGTTAATATTTAATTCTTAATTTTTAATCTTAATTGATAATTTTAATATGTTTATTCTGAACGCAGAGCATCCACCGGATCCAACCTGCTCGCCTTCCACGCCGGATAAATCCCAAAAAATATTCCCACAAACACCGAAAAACTAAATCCTATTATTGACCCAGTAAGCGACATCACAACCGTCAAAATTTCCATATTAGATATGATCGGTACGGCAACTGCGGCAAGAGCGATGCCAAGCAAACCTCCCACCATAGAAAGCGAAACCGCTTCAGCTAAAAATTGAAACATAATATTTGCTCTTTTGGCACCGATAGCTTTGGCAATTCCAATCTCTTTAGTACGCTCCGCGACAGATACGAGCATAACATTCATAATTCCGATTCCCGATACAAGCAAAACAATCGCCGCAACCGAAGTTAAAAGCAACGACATAACATTAGCGGATGATTGCGCGGCGCCCACCATACTTCCCGCATCCATAATCCTAAAATCATCTTCCGCAGTATCTTTTAACTTGTGCTGTGTCCGCAAAATAGCTGTCATGTCATCCATAGCACCTGCGACATTTTCAGGCGAATCCGCTAAAACCAATAAACTGAATCTTGCTCCTGATCCCAAAAGTGATTTCTCCGCGGTTTCATATGGCGCAAACACAGCTTCATCAAAAGACAGCATGGGCAAGCTCGCACCATTCTTTGCCAAAATCCCAATAACCTCAACTTTTTTATTTGTCACGGAAATAATCTGCCCAATCCCTGACTCCACATCATCACCAAACAAAGCTTCGGCCGCAGTATGCCCAAGCACTACTACTTTAGAGCGTGATTCACTTTCCTCATCCGAAAAAAATCGCCCATATTGTAATTCCAAATTAGTGATTGATGCAATAGCTTTATAAGTTCCATAAATACTATAATTCGTATCTACAGATCCATAAGAAACGCTCCCATTTCCTTGTTGCATAGCCGTTGCCTGCGAAACTTTATCACTTCCTTGCAAAATAGCAGACACATCCTCCTCCGATAATTTTGATGATGCGGTCCCCGGCCCTCTGCCGCCCATCGACCCCATCACAAACAGCGATGTAACATTCAAATTCTTGTATTGATCGGCAATGCTCTGTTTAGCCGCTTCTCCAATTCCAAAAACAACAATTACAGTCGATACTCCGATAATAACGCCGAGCATGGATAAAACTGTACGTGCTTTATTGGATTTTAGCGCATCAAACGCCATAACATACAAATCCCAAATCATACTTTATAATCATTATCAACCACCACGCCATCTTTTAGATAAATCACTCTGTCTGCATATTTAGCTACACTATTTTCGTGCGTAACCATCACAATAGTTCGTCCTTGTTTCTTAAGATCTAAAAATATCTGCATCAAATCCTTGCTGGCTTGAGTATCCAATGCGCCCGTCGGCTCATCAGCCAAAAGCAAAGTCGGATCATTCATAAGCGACCTCGCGATAGCAACTCTTTGTTGTTGCCCGCCCGATAATTCCGTTGGCCTGTGATGCATACGCTCTCCCAATCCCAAATCATTCAACAAACCTTTAGCTTTAGCTAATCTTGTTACGCGAGGTTGACCGGCATAAAGCGCAGGCATAGCAACGTTTTTAAGCGCCGTATATTTGGAAAACAAATTAAACTGCTGAAATATAAAACCAATCTTTTTATTGCGGATAAAAGCCAATGTATAATCATCTCGAACCTTGCCAATATCCTCACCAAAAAAATGATACTCTCCGTTGGATAAAGGATGCAGACAGCCGATAATGTTTAGCAAAGTGGATTTACCTCCTCCCGAAGAACCCATAATTGCCACAAACTCCCCATCCTCGATTTTTAGATTTATGCCTTTTAAAACCGGCACTTCATCACCATTGGATAAAAAATACGACTTGCAAACGCTCTTTAATTCTATTGCCGGATTTTTGCTCATAGCGAATAAACAATCGTATCACCCTCTTTTACTCCGCTGATAATCTCAACCATCTTACCATCGGTAAATCCGGTTACCACAGGAACCCACTCTCCGCTCTCAACTTGCACAGATGGCTTACCACTTACATTCTTTACAGCCGAAACAGGTGCAACCAGTACATCATTACTTTCTGCTACCGCAAACTCCACAAAAGCCGTCATACCCTCGCGGATTCCCTCTGTTCCCTCTTGATCCAAAAGCACCCTTACCAAGTAACTGGTAATTCCGTTCTGGCTCTGCTCGGAAATCACAGACACAAAACTAACCTCGCCATCAATCGTAACATCCTCAATCGCATCAAAGGTTACATACGCCTTCTGCGCAACACTGATTTTATTGATATCTACCTCTTCAATGTTCACCTCTATAAACAAGGTGTCTTTATTCAATATCTGCACAAAAGCACCGGATTCTTCCTTGGATACCAAATCCCCGGCTTTACCGTTCAATGTCACCACCTCGCCATCAATGGGAGATATTAATGTGGCCTGGTTGATGTTGTACAATATTCTATCCAAACTGATCTTCGCATTATCAATCGCGATGCGCGAACTCACCAAATCAATCTCTTTTGGCGGTGCCATCAAAGTATCATAAGAAATCTTAGCTTGATCCAAAGAAATCTCTCTCAAGCGCAAGTTTGTCTCCAACGTAGCCAAATCTTGCTCCGCTTTTTTCTTGGTCGCTTCCAAATCCGCCACCGCTTTCTCATAATTAATCTGATAATTACTCAAACTGTTTTGTGCGGAAATAATATTCTGCCGACCTGATGATATGGATGATAAATTACTCGCGATGGATGATCGCATGGATGAGACGGAAGATTTCATGGAATCCAATTGCGTTTGCGAAAAATCAACTCCGGTCATCGAATAATCCAAAACCCTTTGCAAATCCAAATAATGCGCTTGTAAATTCTCGAGTGCCGTCTTAGCCGTATCTACTGCTGACTGGATTGATTCATGCGAACTCTCTGCCGTTAAACCCACCATTGCCGAATCTAAAATATTTTTTTGTATCTTAGATGTTTCGTAAGTGTATTTTGCGGCATCATAAGAAGTGGAATCCAATACACCCATGTAAGATCTGTATGTATAGCTTCTGGCTTCATTATCAACTCCCAAAATCTCATCCGACTTGGCGATGGCATTGGAAATTGTAATTGCTACGGATTGAATCGTATTAAATAAACCCTCATAAGCATTCTGAATTATCTGGCTTGTATCCGCATTCTGATTCATTTGTAAATTCAACGTCGCCGTTTGCACACTCCTCTCCGCATTGGCAATATTTTGCTCCGCAGTTGCCTTAGATTGCTCATTTGATATCTTCGTCTGCTCCAAAGAAATTTCCGCTTGCTCAATCGCAGCTTTAGCCGAAGCAATCTCTTGATCTGTCGGCGGCTGCATCTTTAACTCCAAATTATTCAAAGCCGATTGATAAGAATTTTGCGCGCTTCTCAAATCAAATTGATTCGAACCCGTATCCATTGTGGCGATCTTATCACCTTTTTTAACTTGTTGACCCTCTTTTACATATACATCATTAATGGTGACTCCTGTTACCGGATACGACAACGCCACCATATCATCGGCCACAACTTTTCCATCCGCTTCAATGGCAACCCTCACATCATCACGCTTAACAACCCAAGTCTCTTGCTTGGCCTCGACGACTTTTGACCCTGTATCCGTACGCAATAAAAAATACCAAACAGCTCCCGAAACGCCTGCAAATATAACAATAATTCCCAATATTTTTGGTAAAGTCAATCTCTTAAACACTCCCCCAATTACTTTCGACTTCTTACTCTCCTCCAAAATTGATGTTGTTTCCGACATATTAATTTTGTGTACCGGTTCCTCCGTTAATTGTTCGATTTCCACCCATACCCCCGCCCATCAAGGCCACAAATTCCGCGACTTTTTTATCTTGCACTTCGGGATTTAACCAAACTGTAATTAAACTATCTTTTTGAATATCGGAAAATGATATTTGATTTTGTGCCCCCGACTCACCACCCGGTCTTCCTCCGCTTATAATAGGAATCCCAACTGGAATCATAATTGTTTCAGTTCCAATACTTTTAGCTTTCAACTCTTTTAACATTTCATTCCGTGCCTCAAGCATTGCCTCTCTATCAAATGTACCGGTTCCACCCTCACTGCCCGGAGGAGCACCTCTGAAACCTCCACCCATTCCACGGCCCATACCGGTACCTGCGGTTCCACCTGACGAACCAAATACTGTTGCCGGATTCAATGCAGTTCCTTGATCTGTCTTATTGTCATCTGACGTTTGCTCCGTTGCGGACCTTTGCCCAAACGGCATATCCTCTTGATTAAATAATAAGATGGTTACTTGATTGCCAACCATACCACTTACCATTCCCATCATATCCGGTTCCCTCTCCGGCCTCTGGACGGCTAAAACCTCTTCTTGAGACTGATCTGATGCAGTATTCGCATCCGCAGTTCCGCAACCGGGCAATAAAAAAATGCTAAATAAAGCAATTAACGCAAAAGAATAATTATTCATAATGATTTGATATCTATTCATACGCAAAAAACTTATATTTCTTTCACACATAATGCAAGTTAATAAAAAATCCCCGCCAAGACGGGCGGGGTGCATCAAATATCCTGATGCCTGAAAAAAGAATGCGCTTCATCAACAACCTGATCCACTTCACGGCTGATTTTGACGCGCGAGATAACACTCAATACTCCCAAGATCAAAGCCAGCATCAACAAAACATCGGGCAAAATTCCGGATTCCACCCAACCCTGCTGATAGGGAGCCGCGACTATTATACAAAACACTTGCACCAAAGATTTTATCTTTCCAACTGCGGAAGCTTTTGATTGGCGCATGTATTTTTGCATGCGAGAGAACGGTTTGCGCTTAATAAACGGTTTGCGAACCAAGGTTCCAAACACATCCACTCCAATCACCAATGCAACCAAAATCGGATTGAATACTCCGTACAGCGCCATGAAAAAAATCACGGAAAGTTGTCGTAACTTGTCTGCCAATGGATCCCACCACTCCCCGATTTCTTGGCTTTCAAGACTTCGCGGTACACCATATTCTTTCATGGCCACGGCTTGCTTGCCGTCCAACACGTCCAAAACTCCGCCGATGACAAGCAACCAAAGACCGATATAAAAATCCAGCCAAATATAAATCGGTATACCGATTACATAAACAACCACGCTCCAAGACGTAATCCAATTCGGAGAACAAAAAGGCACTCGGCTGATGCGAGCCAAAAATCTTTTTGGAATCATCAGCAATGCGGAAGCCAGTAATAATCCACCCGCCAAACCGATTGCGGCTTTGATCTCCCAAGGGAGAGCCGGATCTATCAAACTGCTCATCACACTCTCCTCTCTGTTTTGCTGTAAAGTACCTCATTTCTTTTATCAGAAAAACCAAGGTGAATCAAGTGTTAACTCACTCTAAATCTCTCTCTTCCCGCAACAACTATATATAAAATATTAACGTATGCGGGAT
>CAZXFK010000001.1:0-46867 GCA_964640115.1 uncultured Gammaproteobacteria bacterium | reverse complement strand
CGTCTGAACCTTGATTAACTTGACACTGTCGTTCGCGAACGACGTGTCTTGATTACTAGATGAGTTCATCAAGTTAAAAGTAACAAGTTCATCAAGAGTAACCTAAGCTTCTCTTGATAAACTTTAGACTTGATGAACTTTCCACTAGTTCGGGATAATCAAGGTTCAGACAATAAAATAATCATGATAATTGTGAGCGGAAATCATGCGAATCGTGGTTCAAGACAGTTGTTTTATCCGTCTCTTATGTCGAATGGCTTTGGATGTTGGGGTTTTGAGGAAGACGTCGATTAATGCAAGAGCTTCTTTTGGTTTTGTGTTCCAGCCGGAGAGAGTGAGGACATTGATATCGTTATGCTCGCGGGCGAGTTGGATTTCTTTTTTGTCGTAGCCTTGGGCGGCGCGAATGCCTTTGTATCTGTTTGAGGCTATTGCCGCACCAACACCGGAGCCACAGATGAAAACTGACATCGTCGCTCGTCCCGCGTCGCTTGTCCCACGTCGAAGATGTTTAACGAGTTTTTTGGCGACTAAAGGGTAGTCGTCGTCTTTATTAAAAACGGGAGTTACGTCGATGATGTTGTGTGTTTTGCCGAGTTCTTTTTTGATGGCTTCTTTGAGTTTAAAACCGGCATGGTCGGATGCGAGGAAGAGTTGCATATAATGACATTTTAGCGCATTTAAGCATTTATGGCTAAAGCATTGACAAAATGCTTTATTTATGGTAACTTTCGTTAAATTTGAACCTTGAAATTGTGATTTGAAAACGGCTTAATTAGCACAACCCCAACCCCTTATCAGGGGCTAAAAACCAGATACGCAAGTCTCCTTGATAAGTGAGATTTAGAGGGTTGCGCCAGCTAAGCCGTTTTCAAACATGGTGTTTGACGGTCGCTCTTGAGTAGAGAGTGTTGAGTTTGTTCGTAGAAGGGAGTGAGCCATGAGCAGTGGCAATGTGTACGAAAAGTTGTTCAAGGCGTGGGCGTCGATCAGTGCTATGACTATTGGTGATGCAGAGCATCGACAGCGAGATCCGGAAGAGGTCTTGCGCTACATGCAGAAGATCATCGAGATGAGAGATTTTGTGAGAATTCTCGATACTCCTAAGTCTGCAACTTCCCTCATTCCCTCTGATGGTTGGGTCGCCGAGTGGCAGCGTTTCTATCAAGATGTTTTCGACCTCGAAGTGAATCTCGCAGATGTTGAGATTCCGCCCGAACAGCCCGGTTTTGGCTGGGTAGTGATGGTCGCGCGGGGTTTGACATTGAATCAGGCGTGGGCGAAGTGCGGGGAGCGTTTCCGTGCGTATTCGTACATTGGCGATGACTTGGATAAGGCGATACCCACAAATGATCGCACGTCGTCTGCGGCCTACGCCAAGCGTTTCCGCGATTGCGTGGAAGCTGACGAGGAAAACAAAAACCTCTCGGCTGATGCTCTTGCGAGGCGGGAGGCACAAAGCATCATCCTGCTTGAGCGCTTGTTGATGGAGTTGTGGTATCACTGGAAGACAGGTGAGCATCTCGATATCGAGAACGTTACGCTCTGTGCCGGCTCGCGTGCTTCTTACGGCGGCGTGCCTAGCGTACGCTGGTGCGGCGACAAGCTCTCTGTCGACTGCTACAACCTCGTCGCTGCCGGCGATTCCCTCCGCGCCCGCACCGCACTTTAACTCTTGTTCCTTACTTCTTTTTACCTTATTTTTTTCTGCCCTCGAAAACTTTCGGGGGTTTTTGTTTTTGAATACGTTGTTTCGGAGGATTCCCCCAATTTTTGTCGCAGTTCAAATAATTACCGTGCGACAAAAATGTCCCCCTTTATTAAAGGGGGTGTTACTGGTTGTTTTAGCGCAACCCTAAATTCATCAGCTAAGCTGAGCTTTGCCATGAAGACTAAATGGATAAATTCTTCTGATAAGAACCCGCCTGCCTCGCAAGCAATGTGTTGCGGACAGGGATTTAGGAGGTTGTGCCAAATTAACCGCTTAACTCGTTATAAACGTTAAGAACGTTATCAACGTTAAGAATGTGTTTAGTTGACCAATCCCGAATTTTCCGCCAATATAAGAGCCATATGTCCAACCCACAACCAACACCATCCAATCGACCGGATTTTCCGAAAATGGAAGAGGAAATCCAAGAATTTTGGGTAAAAAAGAATATTTTTGAGCGATCGATTGAAGAAAAATCCGAGAATAAAGTTTTTACTTTTTACGATGGTCCGCCGTTTGCAACCGGCTTGCCTCATCCCGGCCATCTTTTGCAAAGCACGATTAAAGATGCCATCCCCAGATATTGGACAATGAAAGGTTACAGAGTTGAGAGAGTTTGGGGTTGGGATTGTCATGGGTTGCCGGTTGAGAATTTGATTGAAAAAGATTTGGAATTAAAATCCCGTAAAGATATTTTGGAATACGGTATTGATAAATTCAATGATGCTTGTAGAGCTTCGGTTTTGAAATACGATCAAGATTGGCGAAAATATATCAGCAGAATAGGGCGTTGGGTGGATATGGATAATTCGTATATGACCATGAACGATGATTATATCGAATCGGTTTGGTGGGCATTTGCGGAATTGTACAAAAAAGATTTGGTCTATAAAGATTTTCGCGTTTCTTTGTATTGTCCGCGGTGTGCGACGCCCTTATCCAATCACGAAATAACCATGGGGCACTCGTATCGTGATGCGGAAGATCCTTCGATTACCATCAAATTTAAAATCAAAGGTAAAGACAATGAATATTTATTGGCTTGGACAACGACTCCTTGGACATTGCCCGCCAATACGGCCATTGCCGTGAATCCGGAGATGTGGTATTTGATTTTCAAGATGCAAAATAACGGTGAGACTTGGATTTTGGCGGAAGATCGTATTAAGGAAGTTTTGGGGGATGATTTGTTGAATGCGAAAATCGAGAAGCGTGTATTGGGATTCGAGCTGGAAGGTTTGGAGTATGAGCCTTTATTTGATTTTGTACCCGTACCCGAAGGAAAGATTGCGTATAAGGTTGTTGCCATGCCTTATGTGAGCGCGGAAGACGGAACAGGTTTGGTGCATACGGCGCCGGCTTTCGGTGAAGAGGATTTTCAAGCGGCCAAGACTCATAATTTGGCGGTGCTGTTGACAGTTGATGCGGACGGTAAAATGATGCCCGAGTTGGGAGAGTTTGCAGGCATGGGAATCAAAGATGCGGATCCGTTGGTGATGGATAATTTGGAAAAACGCGGTTTGTTGTTGAAACGCGAAACCATCACTCACTCCGTTCCCGAGTGTTGGAGGTGCAGTACCTTGCTAATGTATCGCGCGCAAGATGCTTGGTTTGTGGACGTGCAAAAATTGAAGACCAAGCTCATTGAAGCCAATAAAAAAATTCATTGGGTACCCGAGCATATTAAAGAAGGTCGTTTTGGCAAAGGATTGGAAATGGCGCCCGATTGGAATATCTCACGTACGCGTTATTGGGGGGCTCCCATGCCGGTTTGGATTTGTGATGAGTGCCAAGAGAGGCGTGTATTCGGTTCAATGGCCGAGCTTAAAGAAGCGGTAGGCGGAGAATTTCCGGAAGGTTTTGATATGCATCGCCCGGGTATTGATAAAGTGGAAGTTCCTTGCGCATGCGGAAGCAAGATGAAACGGGTCGAATATGTTTTTGATTGTTGGTTTGAATCGGGTGCCATGCCTTATGCCTCGGTTCATTACCCTTTTAAAAATGCTGAAAAATTTGTGAATCGTTTTCCGGCGGATTTTATCGGTGAGGCTCAAGATCAAACTCGCGGTTGGTTTTATACCATGCATGTTTTGGCTGTGGGTTTGATGGGAAAGCCGGCGGCAAAAAATATCGTGGTTACGGGCATGATGCTGGCCGAGGATGGCAAGAAAATGTCCAAATCGAAAAAGAATTATACGGATCCGTATGAATTGATGGAAACTATCGGCGCGGATTCGTTGCGGTTGTACATGCTTGCGTCGCCGATTATGCAAGCCGAGGCTTTAAGTTTTAAAGATGATGAGTGCAGGCAAATTCAGAGATCGGTTTTTGGCATATTGTGGAATGTGCGCCAGTTTTATCTGACGTATTCCAAGGATGTTGAGCTTTCGGGTGCGACTCCGCGCAGTTTGCATGTGTTGGACAGATGGATTTTTTCGCGATTGGATGAATTGACATTGCACATCACACGCGAGATGGATGATTATCAATTCGCGAATGCGCTTAGACCGATAAGACTTTTTGTTGATGATTTATCAACTTGGTGGCTTAGACGATCCCGTGAGCGCATGAAGCAGACCGAAGATCTTGATGACGTGGCCGATGCGGTGAGGACATTGCGCGAAGTATTGTTGACCTTTTCCAAATTGTTGGCTCCGTTTGCGCCGTTTTTTGCGGAGAAATTGTATCAAGATTTGGAAGGCGAAAAAATGTCGGTGCATTTGGATAAATGGCCCAAGGCCGATGAATCAGCTGTTGATCAAGGTTTATTGAGTGACATGCAATGGGTTAGGGATGTTGTAAATGCGGGTTTGGAACAAAGAGTTGCAACCAAGTTACCGGTCAGACAAGCGTTAGCCTCTATCGCAGTCATGATTCGTGATGAGAAGCTTTATGGCAGAGTGATAGAGAAACAGGATTTGCATCGTTTGATTGCCGAAGAATTGAATGTTGAAAAAGTAATCATCACCAAAGCCGATACGGCAACCATGGAAACCTGGGAAGCGAAAATTGATACGGAGTTGACTCCGGAATTAAAACGCAAAGGTTTGGCTCGCGAAGTTGTGCGTCACATTATGCAATTGCGCAAGAAAAATGAATATACTCCGGAAGACAGAATTAAAGTTAATTTGGCCATTGATGATTTGAGTTTGATGGAAACGTTGAATGAGATGAAACAAGATTTGGCCAAAGAGGTAAAAGCTGATGAAATTTATATCGGATCGGAGCTGAATCAAGAGGCTGATGCGGAGTTGGTTTATGAGGGCAATAGCATTAAAATCGCAATCATCAAATAAGTTCAGATCTGAAAAACACTTAAAACGCGTCTATATGGCGCGTTTTTTGGTCTTTGTTAAGCCAAGATATTGACATTATCGCTAAAATGAGTTAGATTGATGTATTCGGATGAACCTGAACTTTGCGCGAATGGCGCAAGGTTTTGCTCTTTACAAACGAAAGGTCGGAAAATGACAACGGATCCAAAAGAAAGTGTGATTAAGATTTTTCCGAGTGGTACAAGAATCGGTGAAGCCGGAAAAGGTCAATATGAGCTGGAAAAGCAAATCAATTCCGGCGGTGAAGCTGTGGTGTACAAAGCCAAGTCATTGGGTGACGGTCATTTGGTTGCCATCAAGTTACACTACGTGATCGAAGATCCTTTGGAGATGAAGAGGTTTCGCCGGGTAGAGCATATCCTGCGAACCGTTAAGGGACCGAATATTTTGCCTCTAGAAGATGCAGGAATTTATATGGATGGCAATGACAGTTATCCGTATTTCGTGTTTCCGTTTATCTCGGGGGGCAGGACTTTGGAAAACATAATCAACGAATCCAGAAAGTTGATGCCGGTCGCGGCTTTGCATAGAGGCACGTGCATTCCTTTCGGTGATTTGTTGTATTACGCCATATCGATGGGCAGTGGATTGCGCGACGCCCATATGCGCGGAGTCCAGCATCGGGATTTTAAGCCGGCCAATGTTTTGATCGCGGGCAACGGCAGAAATGCATTTGTCCGTGTGATGGATTTTGGCATAGCGAGATTTTTCGATAAAGAACAAGATGCCAAGCATTCAAAGCTCACCGTACAAGGATTTTTCCGAGGCACGCCCGAATATTTAAGCCCCGAACAGGCGCGCGGAGGCGGGCCTGATGTGAAAGGGGATATTTGGGCTTTCGGTGTCGTTCTCTACGAAATGATCACCGGTGTTTCGCCGTTTGATTTTGAGGATGAGCACCGCATGAGCGTGCTTTCCAAAGTGACTTTCGGCGACGTTAAACCCACGTCGATTGATACTTATTGTTTGGGCGTTGATCCTTTGCTGGCAGCCTTGGCGATGCATTGCATGGAGCACGATCCGGCCAAGCGTCCCGAGAGCATGGATGAGATTTTGGAGGAATTGAACCGTATGGAATTGCGTTTGCCGCATGTTTCCATGAGCGAGTTTCCTCCGGCTTCATTGCAACCCGAAGAAATGCTCACAGACCCGGAGGCGGCGACAATGGCCGCGCCTTCCACTCCTCCGAAGCCGATTCCCGTAAATATGCCGCGCGTCAGCCATTTGAACATGGATCCCAAAATCATGTTCGAGAAGCCGACGGTTAAAAAGCCGGTCCCGGAAGTTGCGAATGAAGGCAAGAAAGCTCGACGTTCATCTGCAAATTTCAGCATATTGCTGATTGCATCGCTTATTGTCTTGATGGTTTCGGGAACCGCGATTTTTCACTTTCGCGTTCGTGCGTTGCCGTTTTTCGACAACGCTCAAACCGAAAAAATGCCAATGGTTAAGACTGATCCCGTGAAGTCAGCGGGAATCGATGAGTCTCGACGATTGGTCACCGTATCCGCCGTGTCAAAGTCATCCGCTTCACCGGAATCGTCCGCAGATGCGGGAGAGATTTTGGATGAGGAGGCTGTGAAGAAGACGGCTGATTCAAGAACGGTAAAAGCCGATGCGGAAAAGCGGTCGAAGACAAAACCTCATTCAACCAAAACCGGATATTCTTCTCAACCCATTCCAGGAATGGATTACATTCCCGGAGTCATCGGCCAATAATGGCAACCCCAGGCGCTCGCTTGGGGTTTTATATTACAAAACTTGCCAGTAAGTTGTTTGGCATTTAATCTATGTTTATATGATAGGAATGTTACGAGGCGAAGTTATAGAAAAAACAACAAGTTTTTTTATTTTGGATGTACGCGGAGTTGGATATCAAGTGCGGGCGCATTTGCGGTTGTTAGGGGATCTCACGGTGGGTGATGAACCTACGATTTTTATCCACGAGCATATTCGTGAGGACGCCCATGATTTGTACGGTTTTCCATCAAGGGATGAATTGGAGGTTTTTGAAATTTTAATCAGTATTAACGGCATAGGCCCAAAAGCCGGTTTGGCAATTTGCGGTTCGGCAACTCCATCGGAATTGCGCGAGAGGGTTATGAAGAGTGACGCGGCTTGGTTTGCCACGTTGCCGGGAATCGGCAACAAAACCGCACAGAAAATCATTCTTGAGCTCAAGGGTCAACTTGTAGAAATCGACGCGGAATCGGAAATGGATACAGAACTGATTGATGCGCTTAAAGGATTGGGTTATAAAACCGCGCAAGCAAAAGAAGCGGCCAAGAATGTGCCGGTGGAGATTACCAATTCATCGGAAAGAGTGAGGATTGCGTTGAAGTATCTAAGCCGATAATTAACAGCCACGAGCTACCAGCTACCAGCTTCTAGCTTCTAGCTTCTAGCTATTATCTGAACCTTGACCGTGTCCCTCGTAGCCAAAGGCGAAGGGGGATTACCGCTCATATTCACGCTCATATTAACTTGATTACTATATGTATATGATTATCTCTACCTTTAGTAATCAAGTTAATTAGGTTGGTAATCGGTTTTTAAATCAAGGTTCAGACAATTAGTAATCAAGTTAATTAGGTTGGTAATCGGTTTGATAATCAAGGTTCAGACAATTTTCGTTACGACGTTATAACGTTATAACGTTACGACTTTTTTATGTTATAATCGAGTTATGCTTATAAAAGAAATAACCGATAGAATGGATTGGGAGGCGTTTCAATCACAGCAGGCTTGGATGCAATTTCCGCAGTCTTGGGTTTGGGGGGAGTTTAGAAAATCTTTGGGTTTTCCGGTGCAACGGTTTGCCTTGGTTGATAAAGATGGACGGTGGATTATGGCGGCGCAGGGGGAGTACAGGTCAAAAAGATTCGGATTGGGATATTGGTTTACACCGCGCGGGCCGCAATTTCATCCGCGGGTAACAGAGGAAGAGCGAAAAGAATATTTGAAAATTTTTATCCGCGAATTATATGGCAAGAATCAAATACCGAAATCATTGTTTTGGCGGATGGAACCGCTTGTTTATCCCAAATCAAACGTAAGAGTTTTGCCTCCGCGTATGAATCGAGTGCCGGCTATGAATCCGGCTTGTACGGCTATTTTGGATTTATCCAAAACTGAAAATGACTTGCTTTCGGCAATGCATCAAAAGACGCGTTACAATATTAAAGTGGCGGCAAAACACGAAGTTGCCATCAGAACCACAAATCATCCAAAAGATGTGGATCAATTTATTAGATTGATGGATGAAACGGCTTTACGTGACGGATTCGTGCAACATGATTCGGCATATTTATCCAAGACTTTATATACTTTGGCGGCCGCACATATGGCGCGTTTAAGAGTTGCCGAAGTAAATGGAGCCATGCTGGCGGCTAATCTGGAGGTTAATTACGGCAATACGGTGACTTATTTATACGGCGCATCCAGCTCTAAAATTCGCCAAGCTATGGCGCCTTATGCCTTGCAGTGGGAGGCGATAAAACAGGCTAAATCCGAAGGTGCCAAGTGGTATGATTTTTGGGGATGTAATCCGGAAAGTAAGGCAACGCCGTTGTATAAGGCAAGTTGGGAGGGAATCACGAGGTTTAAAATGGGCTGGGGAGCGGAGCGCAAGTGTTTGGTTGGTACATGGGATTTACCAATGAATTTGCCGTTGTACAGATTGGTATTTTTCCGAAGACTGATGAAGCCAATGTAAGTGGTGTTTGATAGATTCGATTAAGAAATAATTAATATGCCAGAAGCATCATTTCAACCTGTTAATCCTTTTGAAAAGAGGAGACCCGAGAGTTTTAAATACGAAGAGCAAATTTTGCCACAAAAAAATGATCTATTCGATTTTGACGTATTAAAAATGTATGCAAATCGAGATTTGATGGAATTGGATCTAAAGAAACGTGAGATTTTGTTAAAAAGTTTCAATTCAAGCATGCAGACAATGGAAACTCAGGAACGTATTGAATTGATGGAGAAGTTTTTAACCGCAAGATTGATTTCGGATGAAGAGGCTATGGCACTGCTTGCCCAAATGGGTAAGGTTGAAAGGGCTAAAATCGGTTTATTTATCGCCAAGGTATTATTGGATGATAAATATGTCAGAGTGTTTCATTATTGCTACGCCGATATTTATGATTACAGTTTTGATATTCAGCATGATTGGGAAAAATCGAGATTTCAATTTCCGGATTCGGCCAAGGCTGAAAAACGATACGGCAAAATCAGATCCATTTTGGATGAATTAACTGATTATTTCATAAAAGAAGAGCCGGAGCATTTTCATTTTATCGCTCCCTTTGTTGACGGAACGAGGCTTTCGGTGCAACCGCGTTTAACAAAATCCGGTCAAATGACAGCCGGCACCAAACACGAATATCGATCGGTTAAAAAAGAAAACAGCGATTTGGATTTACCGCCTCATGAATTGAGAGAGCTTAAAGCCAAGTTTAATGATAAGAAAATGAAGCCGGAGGTTTTTTTGGCCAAATATTACGGAAATTTTGAAAAATCCAAACTTTTGTTTGAACTGCTTTTGGATGAAACAACGGCACAAACGGGAGATTTGCATGATGGCGCTCGTTTAATATATTTGCAGAAATATTATCAATGGTACTTAAAGAATCATGCGCATTTTTTGCTGCCGTACCTGCCGAGATTGATTGAGCTTAAAATCATTGATCCGGAAGAATTGCATGAGATTTTGGAAATGGTGCGGTTTTTTAACGCCGATGCATTCTACAGATCCGAAGAGGAATCCCGCGGTTACAAAAAATTGGAAGCCATTGCCAAGAGAAAAGATGAGAATAGCATGGATTCCATTTCTTACGTCTTAAGCGATATGCCAGATGCTTATGAAGAATATTTATCCATACAGGATTCTTCGCGCGCCAGAGCAACAGAGCATATAGTGCAAAATTTTTCGTTCATTCAACGTCATTTTGATTTGAAAATTCAAATTAAATTTTTAACGAATTTGATTGAAGTGGGTTTTCCCGTTTTTACATACCTGAATTATAAAGAATCGAGCGCTGATTTTGTGAGGCAATTATTGAAGAGATTAAATGAATTGAATGAGAGAGTCTTTTTGGCAAGTAATTTGTCCGATATGAAGGCTTTGATAGATGCGGGTTTTGAACCCGAAGTGATGCAGATATTAATGACCGATATTGTTAGTTATAAAAACGAAGATCCGGTATTGAAGCTGATGACGGCAAATGCGAATGTTGTTTTTGATTGGTTTACGCCTGAAAATAAAGAAAAATTATTGAATTTGATAAAGTTTCAAGCGGCGAGTGTTTGGACCGATGACGCAAAACGCATCAATTATGCGGTTGACAATAATTTGTTTACGGTTGGAGAGTTGGCGGAAAAAGCAACCGAAAAAGAAGATATTTTATTAACAAATTACGGTGTTATAACAAAAAAAGCCCAAGAAGCGGAGTCTGCCGGTTTGGATTCTCATTTTGATGCGAAAAAATATAAGGAAATGGTGCAAGGCATGATGTTATCCAATCCTTTGCAAATTTTATATTATTCAAAAACAGCCGACCTGGTGTTTGATTTGGCGGAACAAGAGCGGATTATTCGCGAGAGCCTGCATAACGGTCAAAATCCGGATTTAATAAACGCTTTAATGCGCCAAATGAATAAAAAACACAAGCCTGAAAAATACAGAAAAGAAATCCGACAAATTTTGGAGGCGGATAAACATGCATTCGGTTTATTTGTTGAAAGAGATTTCAGCGGTTATTCGTTGATATATACAAAAGTTGAGTTTAAAGAATTGATTATTCAAAATGTTGACAGGCTGACGATGGATAATCAATGGGCAACGGAGAAGATAATATTATTATTTATTGAATCAGAGAAAGATTTGAATAAATTTTTATCAGCGATTGCCAAACGGGCATCGGATTCTTTATTATTATTTATTTTATCGACCATAGAAACAATTCAGGAGAAGAATAAAAACGCGGTTAAAAATAAATGGCACGATGATCAGTATCACAGGCAATATATTTTAAAAAAACATGAAGTAAAATTATTGGCTTTTGCCAACGGAAAACTGAGTGATGTGGTCGGAAACAGATGCGCCGACAATCCCAAATTATTGGTATCTTCTCAAGGCCTTGGTGTAAAAGCTTTACAAAACGTACCTATTTTGGACGATGTGATTGATGATGCATTGGCGACAAATCCCGCAATTTTAAACGATTTGTTAAACAGATTCAGAGGCAGTGTAAAAATGCGCCATAATTCTTGGACCAAGGAGGGTTATAAAGATCAATTGGAAAAACATATAATAAAACATTTGCGAATTATAGCTTTTACACAAACAGGCAGAAACCGTTACAGATTTTTAAAAAGTGTCATGTCTGATGATTGCATAACGCAAATATATAAGATGAACCCAATGGCCGAAGCGCAAGATCGTTTAACTCTGGAAAAGGATTTTTACAGATATGTATTGGACTTGATGGAGGGCGGTTTGTTTTTTGAATTGTACCGAAAGCGATTAAACCAAATCGCCGATAAAGAAAATGAATTGAACGGACCAAGAATGGATGCCGGATATTCGGGCATAAATCATGAATTTGCAAAATTATGCATTGAATGTTCTTTGCTTGGCGCTTGTCCGCTTGTCAGGAAAAATCAATCGGCAATTTTGAATTTGGACGCACAACAAAGAAAAACAATGCTGCCTTTGTTGGCATTTATTTCCTACTATGAGTTGGATAAAAAGTTGGATTTTGATCTGGAAACGGATGATCCGGAGGAAGTTATGCAACAAATATCCATTTGTATTATGGATTATTTGAAAAAAGTATTCGAGATAGAGGGTAAAGAATCGGATGAATTAACAGTGAGTGAAAGCGAAAAATCCAAGAAAAATGAAGCTGCCTTACAAAGAAACCGTCAGAGTTTTGATTCGGGAAATATTTTTATGGATATGGAAGCCATACAAGCGATTATTGTTTATTTTACCGGACGCTGCAAGAAAGATGATGACATGGCGAAAGCGGTTACAAATTATGTGCATAGATTGCTTCAAGGAAATTTTGAAGAGTGGAGAAATTGGGATGGTTTGGCGCCGGAAAATGATACGGAAAAAGAAGAAAGAATCAAAAGTTTGCAAAAACAAGGATTGGTACCGGAAAACATGACTTTACCTCAATATGAAGTTTGGACAACAGATCAAGAAATAGAATTGAATGAAGTGTTGCAATACGATATGGATGATATTCGTTTGGGAGTGAAGGCGATTTTGCAGCAAGCTGTTGCGGACGCCCACGTAAAGAAAGAAGATGTGGAAAGGCCTTTTGACTCCGTGGTTTTAGATTATGAAAAAGCCATTCTGCCCATAACAACGCTTAATACAAGAATAAAAGAAATAGGAAGGAAAATGGAAAAGCAAAAGAAAGAAGTAAAAAATGATCCGAATGCACGATTTGTTGCGGATGACGAGTTGCGGGAGTTTGAAGAATTGAGGGAAGATTTGAAAAATTACTTGGAAGAAAATCAAAGAAAAATTGATAAGATAAAGGCGTATATCTATCTGTATAGATTGAGAGATTTAACAGCCGAGGAATTGCAAAGCAAATCAATCATTTATAAAAAAACCAAAATACCATTTAAGCAAGTGTTTAAATTGTTGGAAGATGTGTACGGCAACGAGCATCCGGATTTTGGCGGAGATTTGCAAAGATTGAAAGAAACGGTTTTTGAAGGTTTTGAGAAAGTCTACGGTAAATCAAAAATCGCCAAAGCCGAATTAACCATTACCGATAAATTTGATGCAACCAGATATATCAGAATCGGCTCCGAGCCCGTGCCGTCATGTCAAAATTTTGATTCGGATTCGAGCTTGAATTACGGATTACTATCTTATTCCGTAGATCCCAATGTAAGGATGATTCAGATTTACGATGAGGCCGGAAAAATCATCTCACGCGCCGCGATGAGGTTGTTGGCGGATCCTCATGGAAAACCGCAATTGTTTTTGGAAAGAGTATATTCCACCAACGCGCATATTAAGATCAATGAAGCCATTATTAAATTTGCGAGTCAAAAAGCCAAGCAAATGGGGGTGGGTTTGTATTCGCATTCCCTGGAAGGAATGGAGGCGGAAGATAAAGGAATTAAAAATATGGATTTATTCAGCCGTAACAGCAGGGCTCCATATGTTTACACAGATGCCGGTGGAGGAAGAGTCAGAAATGGTAAATATAAAATCATGAGTGCCGTAAAAATAGGTTAAATCGGTTATATTTACCGCAGTCATATTCGGTTGTTGACCAATCCGCAAAAATCGCGCATAGTTGTTTGCGCACGTACCCATAGCTCAGCCCGGATAGAGCGGTCCGATGTCCATCGGACAGGCCAGATGTTCGAATCGACAAAAAAACTCGAAATCACATTTATTCGATCAAGCACCTCTAGCTCAGCTGGATAGAGCGCTTCCCTCCGAAGGAAGAGGTCAGACGTTCGAATCGTCTGAGGTGCACCAGGTAAAATCGCTTTAGGGCGATTTTAAAATAATAAAGCAACAAATAATAAATAATAAATAATAAAGCTAATCCACTTCGCCGATCAACTTTGCTAACCCACTTCGCAGAAGCTATGAGGCTTTGAGGGTTAGGAGATTTATGGAAGTTTCGTTTCACTTTTCCCTTTCAGCCCCAACATTTCCCTTGCCTCATTTGGAGTCGCTATCTCGCGTCCAAGATCTATTGCCATCTTTTTTATTTTCTCGACTTGCTCGGCATTATTTTTGGCGAGAACGCCTTTATCGAGGTAGAGATTGTCTTCGAGGCCGACTCGGACGTTGCCACCCGATTTGAGGGAGAGTTCGGCGATTGGGAATTGGTGACGGCCTGCGCCTAAGACCGAGAAAAAGTAGTTATTGCCGAAGAGTTTGTCGGCGGTTTGTTTCATGATGGCGAAAGCTTGTTCATCGGCGCCGATACCGCCCATGACACCGAAGATGAATTGGATGAAGAATGGGGGTTTGATAAGTCCGCGTTCGGCAAAGTGGGCGAGGTTGTAGAGGTGCCCTACATCGTAGCATTCGTATTCAAATTTTGTGCCGTATTCGTTTACTGTTTTGATTATGTACTCGATATCTTTGAAAGTATTGCGGAAGACAATATCTTCGGATTGTTGCAGGAATTGTTTTTCCCAATCGTATTTCCAGTTTACATCGGCTTTAGCCGCGCGTGAGACGTTGAAGTTGATAGAGCCCATGTTTAGCGAGCAGAGCTCGGGTTGGAATTCTTTGACGGCCGCCAAGCGTTCGTCAAGAGTCATACCAAGGGCCACGCCCGTGGAGATGTTTAAGATTGCATCACTTGCGGAATTTATTTTTGATAAAAATTGACGGAAAATATCCGGATTATTGGTCGGTTTGCCGTCTTCAGGCTGTCTTGCGTGCAGATGGATGATGGCGGCGCCGGAGTTTGCCGCATCTATACTTTGTTCTGCGATCTCTGCCGGAGTTACCGGGAGGTAAGGAGAAAGGCTGGGTGTGTGGATGGCTCCGGTTATGGCGCAGGAGATGATGGTTTTCATATTTTTTGGATAATATCACTGTCAGTGGATTATGGCGAATCATGCGTGCGGTTGTGCTATAATATATTCAGCACATTAAATGGAGGCCTAAGCATGAGAATGGACGCTGCCGAGGATTGCACGCCCGTACAGATCACTTCCGAAGCATTTATCGCGAATTACGGTTTCAGGTGGCAGCAGGTATACCAACCGTTTTTTGCGGAGTGGAATATACCTTACAGCATGCCCAAGCCGGTTACGGTGCCCGAATCATTGGATTTGCTGACGCAAATCAATGCTGGCAAAAGACGGTTGGATTGGTGTCCAAAGTCAGTCAATGTTATGCATCACTTGTATCCTTTTTTTGTTTCACGGAGCATATTGTTTGATTGTCCGGATTTAACGGAAGACGTACTAATGGGACTTCAGGCGGGCAAAGATGCTTGGATAGTATCGGCCGCGGAACGGTGTTATGCAAACGAGCAAGAGCATCGCGAACACGTTAAGCAAAGCGGTTTTTATCGCCAAGTGTTAACGGTGCCAAACTTGGTGCAAATATTGTACCTTTTGGCTTTGGCCGAATATCGCGGATTGAAATACGCCAAGAAAAACATACCCTTTGCGTCACAATCCATGGACAAACTCATGTATGCGCGTACCAATACACAAATGCCGGCTGATGATCAAAGCGATCGCGTGTTTGCGGTTGCTTATCTGCCCGGAAAAGCGGTTTTGGTCAGGGCTGTGGCCAACAACCAAGGCGAGAACATTTGTTCAATAGGCGCCTTCATACTTCGTTGACTCGAATCGCTACCGATTCGAGTTTTTAAATAGCTTGACTAAAAGAGAATCTTTGCATAATATACCCACAAAATTACGTTAAGCATCAGTAGCTCAATTGGTTAGAGCAGGGGCCTCTTAAGCCCAAGGTTCCGGGTTCGATTCCCGGCTGGTGCACCAGCCTCCTCGTATCAATAAGGAGGTTTTTTTGTTTTGCAAATCAAAAAGAAAAACGCCTTGAGTCAGGCGTGCGATATGGAATCATGAAATAATCATGATTTAACCAGCGAACGGGCGATTTTGGTTATGTTCAGAGTGCCGTAATTTTTCTCCACATCAGCGATCAGCTCGACGACGAGCTCGTTGTTTTTTTTGATTTTTTCGGGGTCTGTTTCGATTGCATCCAACAGATTGCAGGTTTTGTCGTACAATTTGAACAATCTGATTTCGGGAGGAAGACTCCAAATGCGGGTTCGTTCGACTTTGCTTGTATAGAAGGTCATGCGCCTAATACCTTCTTTGACTTCAGTAGGCAAATCTTGCGGAATTTCACCGCACGTATCTTCCAAGATATCGTGAAACAGTAAAATTAATATGCCGCGAGCTCGCACTTCGGAAGTTAGACGTTGTTCGAATGCGATCGTAACGGCACACCACAGCGGATGAACGATGTACGGAGTGGTATTATCCCATAAGCGGGTTGCGTTTCGTAACAGTTTTGGTTCGAAAGAGTGCATGTAACCGCTGATTTGTATGTATTTCAACAAATCCGATGCCTTGACGGGCATGTTACTTCTCCCCGTGTGAAATGAGCATGAATATGGTTTAACACTACTCTAAATAGATGTCAAATACTATTAATTGTTAAGTTTTTGGTATTGACATAGAACAAGAAAGGGTATATTAAATATGCGGTACATTCACATTGGAAAGGGAAACCGGTATGAAAAAGTACATAAATACACAAATGATGATCGTTTTTGCGGCAGTTTCTTTGCTTGTCATTGATGCTAAAGCACAAGATGGTAGGCCTGCAAATTGTTGCAGTAATGCCTATATATATGCAAATGTGATGGCTGCACAGCTCAGAGAAAAATGTAACGCGGTTGAACATCCAAAATCCAAAGAAGATTTGGATAGGCTGATTTTGCGAAAGGTGCGAGAATATTCGCAGAAAGTGGTTGAACATCAAAATCATGGAACCAGTAGTAATCCCAGGTCGTGTTATGGAAAAAACTTCAGGTCTGTTGTAACCGGTATTGATGGCCAACAGAATGAAATTTTGATTGATCCTAAATTGTGTTTTACGCCAGAGCGACTGATTCCTTTGTATGCGGCATCACTAAGCGAGGGGTTGGTTGAGTGCGGTGTTATGAGGTTTGATGTACCATTACCGGCCAACATAACATTGAATATGCAGGGGCAATTGCAATGCAATTGTTGCCAAACCGGGCAATGCCCCGGTATCACCGTGCCACCTCCACCCCATACAACTACCGCGTCTCAGCCTTGCACTCCGCCTCCACCGCCACCTCCCACGGGTGATGACAGAACACCACCAACAAAAGTTGACCCTCCGGTTCCCCCGCAAGTGCCAACTGAACCGATGTTGTCAGCCGGGCTTACCAATGCCATCAGGCCAAGCGATACTCGCATGACGAGTTTGCAAATGCCGATTGTGATGGATGGTGGTACAGCTTACGCTTCGGTGGGTGGCAGGATTAAGCCATATTTTCTTTCTTTGCAAGATGATTGGAAGAAGGCGCAAGGAAAGAAGCAACCAATTCTGGCAATTGAAGGCGGATTGAATTTTTGGCGGGCGCTTTGGTTTTCTTTTGGCGCGGCTCAAGGTCCAAAATGGAATCAAGAAGGATCTGATACGAATAAGGCAATAGCCATCGGTTGGGATCTTGCAAATGAATTGGATCCAACCTTAGATGCTGGCATGAGTAAGTGTATTAAAGATGCACTCGCTACTACGCAAACGAAATCATCAAACGATGCAAATAAAGCCGAGGTTGATTTCATCGACTTACGTGATACTTGTTTGAATCAAGCTAGGTATGCAACATCACTTAATTTTGCGACCGCAAATGGTGTGCTGCTACGGCCATCTTACGTATTTGAGTTTTTGCTTGGTAGAGGTGCGTCGATTTCCGCATATTCGAATGCGTATTTACTAAATGGTAGATACGTTTCCGGTAATAAGTACTTTCCTATTGAGTTAGGGTCGCAGTTTTCCTACGGTGCCAGCATCTACTCTGTCTTTGCAGATGGCTCGGGGACTGTAGCTTTTGGCGACAGACCGGAGTTTAATGATACAATAGATCATTTGCGTTTTTCGGGTGGTTTTGGCGGCTCGCTGGCTCTTTTCAACGATATGACTGCAACATTCGGTGTCAGATACGTTCCCTCCGCTTGGGAAGACAGTGGTGCCGATAGTGATGTTCGGCTTATCACGAGCATTGGTTGGGCCGGGAACGATGCGGCCGCCGAATACATCAATAATCGCTGGAATGCGGTTTTGAATGAAATTCAAAATAAAGAAAAAAAGTGACTCGTTAATGAAGGATTTTCCTTCATTTTTTATTTAACCAACTTAACAACTGTTTAGCTGATTTTGTATTCAAAATATCATTTTGTTTCGCCCAGCCTCGACGGGCGATTGATTCGCCGAGATGTAAAAGATAAAAATGTTCGGGGGAGTGGGCATCCGTGTTGATTACCAGTTTGACTCCGGAAGCGATGGCGGACTTGGTCCAGTGGTCGTTTAAGTCCATACGGTTGGGCATGGAGTTGATTTCGAGGAGAACGTGATATTTTTTGGCGGCCGAGATTATGGCGTCCATGTTGAGTTTAATGGCTTCGCGTTTACCGATGAGTCTGCAGGTTGGGTGGAAGAGGCAGTGGACATGGGGGTTGCTCATGGCTTTGATTACGCGCGCGGTTTGATCTTTTTCGGAGAGGTTGAAATGAGAGTGGATTGAAATGCCGACAAAATCCAATTTTGATAAAGACGTATCCGAGAGATCGAGTTTTCCGTCTTTCAGTATATCGCATTCGGTTCCTTTTAAGATTTTAAAACCGTGAAGTTTTTTATTTAACTTGTCGATTTCACGTGCTTGTTGCATCAAGCGTTTTTCATCCAAGCCATTGGCGATTGTGAGTGATTTGGTGTGATCGGTTATGGCAATGTATTTTAAGCCGAGAGCTTTGGCTGATTTGGCGAGTTGTGCGATGGAAGTGTTGCCGTCGGACCAATCGGATTGTACTTGAAGATCGCCTTGAACGGATCCGTAATCGATCAATTTGGGTAATTTATGTTTTCGCGCGGTTTCCATCTCGTCTCCGCCGACGCGGAGTTCGGGCGGGGGAGTTTGCATGCCGAGTTTTTTGTAAATAGCATCTTCCGTTTTGCATGCGATCGGTTCGCGGTTTTTATTCTTAAAAAGTCCATATTCGTTAAGAGTAAATCCTTTTTTTTGGGCATACTGACGAAGGAGAACGTTGTGGCGCTTGTCGCCGGTAAAATATTGCAAAGCCGCGCCGTAGACTTGGTCTTGTACAACGCGAATATCGGCGTCGATGCCGATTTTGAGTCTGACCGAGGCTTTGGTTGCGCCTTGTTCGTGTACGGATTTGATTTGCGGGAGTGCGCAAAAAGCGTTGATTATTTTTTTCGGGTTATCAGCAGTGGCGATGATGTCGATGTCTCCGCAGGTTTCTTGACGGCGGCGAATCGAGCCGGCGTATGAACAGCGTTTAACACCTTTGATGCGCGAAATACAGTCTACGATTTCGTCGGCTATCGGCAGAATGTCTCCCAGCAGCATGCGATTGGATTCTTGCTCGTAGAGATTGAGACGACGGGAAATTTTTTGTTCGCTTTTCGCGCCCCAGCCCGGTAAATTTTTCAGTTTTCCGGATTGCAAAGCTTTTTTGAGGTCATTGATGTTTTTGATTTTTAAAAATTTCCAAAGTTCGGCAATGTGTTTTGGTCCAAGTCCTTCGATTTGCGAAAGCTCGTACATGTTGACCGGAATTTCTTTTTTTATCTTTTGATAAGCCTTGATTTTTCCGGTGCGGTAAAACTCATCAATTTTTTCGGCAATACTTTCGCCGATGCCCGGCAAAGCCGTTAAAGCTTTGATTCCACCGGTTTGCCAAGTTTGTTTTATATCATCTCCAAGGCCGGCAACCGATTCGGAGGCCAGTTCATAAGCCCGAGGCTTAAAAGCATCACCTTTGATAGAGTGATAGATGGAAAATTCCAACAGAATTTTCGATAATTCATTACTTGGTTTCATAAATTTTTAAGCCACTAGCTACGAGCTACCAGCTACCAGCCACCAGCCACCAGCCACCAGCCACCAGTCACCAGCTTAATCCCAATCCATCATCTTTCTACGTTGCAGTTGCAGCTGACAGAGATGCACTTAAAATGACTCGTAGGGATAAACCTCGTGTTTATCCGTGCTTAAATTAACTTTGTTGACTTTCGTGGATGAGAATTTTGCAAAATTTATTTAGTCGATAACCCTGAAGACCTCGCTTGGCTCGTTTTCGGGTAGACAGTTTGGAAAGAATGAAGTTTAAAGTGATTATAGCCGGTTATTTTCCTTTTGCACCGAGTTTGTTTACTTTGTTGATTATTTTGTTCAGTTTTTTAATGGGAGTGTTTTTGCGGATGCCTCCGAACATTGTGGTGCGAACAGGGGAGATCCCGCAAAAAATCAGAGTCGGGTATTTTAAGGCGCGGACTCCGGGGGATCCGATGAGTTTGTATAAAAACGCTTTGCCTCCCATGGTGGTTATGATGCGGGAAGATTTGCCTTTAAGAAAACTTTTCCAAGTATTGGGGCCTGTATATTTAAAACCAAAGCCGGGCAGGATGGTGCGATCGATAAAGCCTTTTAATAATGCGGGTAAGGATCCCCACCAAGTTGGAAAAATCCAAACAATATGATCGGCCCAAAGAATATCTTTTTGAGCTTGAACAAGACAAGACTCCAAAGGTTGAATTTGGCTGTAACCTTTATGGAGGATGGGATCGAATTTGATATCGCCAAGATTGATGCGCTGGATTTTGTGTTTGGCTTGTTTGGCACCTTTTTGATAAGCATTTGCCAAGCTTCCGCAAAAACTGTCAGAGTCGGGGTGACCTTGAATGATAAGGATGTTTTTCATGTTAATGGTATTTTACCATTGATGCATTTTTATAAAAAGAAAACCCGCAACAAGATTGCGGGTGGTGAATTCAGGGAAGCCACATATCCGGATTATCAGGATACATGTGTTGCAAAATCCATTTGTTTCGGGATACGAAATAGGTGCGTTTGCTTTCGCCTCTGTCTATGTGGCAGAAACAGGCGGCTTTGATACCGGGAAGATGTTCTTTGATTCTGACTTTGGCGGCCAAAAGCAGATTCAGCTCTTGTTCCAAGGTGAGACCGGCCAAAGTGCCGGCTCCGCAAGGAGCGTGAGTGTAAAGGGCGACGGTGTGAATGTTTTTCAACTCGCGCGCCACTTTGATGTGTTCTAGCAAGACTTCATCCTCGCGATGAGCGGTGACCAAAGGAGAGTCTTCGGGAAGGAGCAGGGCACCGCCGTTTAAAGCGATGGTGTGAATCCGCGGAGAGGATCTTTGCCCGGCGAATGAGTGGGAGATGTTGCTGAAAATATCGGGCAGTTGATCTCCGTCCGAACAGGCTACCAAGATGACACCATCCGCCAGATTCAAACGGTGAGCGTCCACATCCAGCAGTATTTCTTGTTTGCGCAGACGATTGTAAGCCTCACGATCTTCGTTGCTTAGATGACCCGTTGTTCCTCCTTGGGTGATTTGCCGCATCATTAAAGCACATTTAGAGTAAAAAGTCAATGACTGTTCATGTCTTTTTGGTATTTATCAGTGTTTTTGAGAAAATGCCGGATTTCTTGGGATGCTAACTTGCAAAAAAATATTAATTGTTATAATATGGTGCAACATTTAAAGAATAAGGGCGAGTGGCGGAATTGGTAGACGCACAGGACTCAAAATCCTGCGATCGCAAGGTCATGAGGGTTCAAGTCCCTCCTTGCCCACCATCCTTCGCTAAAGCTACGGATGGCACGCCATCCTTATCCGGTAGATACGGATGGCACGCCATTCTTATCCGGTTGATACGGATGATGCGGTCATCAGTGGGTTTAGCGAGGGTTTTTCTTTTATGTGTTTAATGTAAAGGGAAATGAGAATACCGTTTGTTTTGATGATGAACGGTTTTTTTGATTGCGAAATTTCGTCTTGCTTAAAATGCATTAAGATGATACAAAATACTGATAAACAATATGAAATATTCCAATTTGATTTCCAAACCCAGCAAGAATGTTCCGCATGACGCGGATTCGGCCAATGCCAAGTATTTGGTGCAAGCCGGTTTTGTAAGGCAAGAGATGGCGGGTGTTTATTCGTGGTTGCCGTTGGGGTTAACCGTGTTACGAAAAGTTGAAAATATAATCCGCGAAGAGATGAATGCAATAGGAGCACAAGAGATTCTGATGCCCGCATTGCAATCCAAAGAAAATTGGGAGACAACCGGCAGATGGGATAAAGTTGATGTTTTGTTTAAATTAAAATCACAGACCGAGCGTGAATATGCTTTGGGCGCGACTCATGAGGAAGTTGTTACGCCTTTGGTTGGATCTTATGTAAAATCATATAAAGATTTGCCGACCGCGGTTTATCAAATTCAAACAAAATACAGGGATGAGCTTAGAGCCAAGTCCGGTATTTTGCGCGGGCGCGAGTTTGGTATGAAAGATTTGTATTCGTTTCATGCTACGCAAGAAGATTTGGAAAAGTATTACGAAACGGTTAAGCATACTTATTTGAAGATTTTTAAGAGATGCGGTTTGGATGCCAAGGTTGTGGAGTCATCGGGAGGGGATTTTACCAAAAAATTCAGCCATGAGTTTCAAGTTATTACGCCCGCGGGCGAGGATGATATTTTGGCTTGTCCGGCCTGCACTTTTGCACAAAATATTGAAATAGCCACAATGAAAGCGGGTGATGCTTGTCCTGTCTGCGGAGTCAAATTGGAAGCCGTTAAAGGAATCGAAATCGGCAATATTTTTGATTTGCATGAAAAGTTCACGTCCGCATTCGGAGTAAAATATAATGATGAAAACGGTGAACAGAAGACTCCGATTATGGGATGCTACGGCATCGGTACAACACGTTTGGTAGGGGCTATTGTAGAAGCGCATCATGATGAAAAAGGTATGATTTGGCCGATCGAAGTCGCGCCCGCTGATGTACATTTGGTAACTTTGAATTCCAAAGAAGAAGCTGTAAATGAAAAAGTGCAAGTTGCAGCACAGGGATTATATGAGGAATTGCAAAGAGCGGGTAAATCGGTTTTTTGGGATGACAGAACGGATGCTTCGGCCGGAGAAAAGTTGGGAGACGCGGATTTGATGGGTTTGCCACTCCGGATTTTAGTATCGCCAAAATCTTTAGATCAAAACGGAGTCGAGGTTAAGGCCAGAGTTGAAAATGAAGCGAAAATAGTGGCTTTTGATGAAATTTTCCAATTATTCAACTGAACCTCTTGACAAAATTCAAAAAATACGTCATGTTGGAACAAGCACCTTGAGAGGGATTATGTCCAAGCAAGAGATGTCCAAGCAAGAGCAGGCTTTTATCAAGTTTATGGAATATTTGCGAGAAGCCAATATCAGCCATATGGTTGGCATTATGCGTCTTTACGATGTAATGCTTCGGCTTTATGACAGAGACATTTGTTTTCATAGCCCGCTATCCATAAAAAAATTGAGTGATGAGGATGCGGAATTGGTGCTTGCGGCTATCGACAAGCTCGATCGGACATCTTTATCCAAACGCTTGCAGGAAATGCTTGGTTCGTAGTTTGACGCGCTTTTTGTCCGCTCTCATAGGGCGGTTTTTTGTTTATATTAAATACGGCGTGATATAATCGTAACGTATTATGATTCCTCAAGAAATGCGCCGGTTGAAAACCGAGCAATATATAAATGAAACGGCAGTTAAGAATAGAAAAGTTGCAGAGTTGCAAAATAAGTTACTCGCAGATGATGAAAAGTCGGGTGAGGAAAAGTTATTGCACGAAGAACGAGAAGTATTGAGTTTGGATCTGGAAATTGCCAAGCAAGAGTTGGAATTTTATATTTGGGAAAGAGATATTACGGGAGCTAAAAAAGGTCAGCGTTTCGGATTGGAATTGGGTGATTTGTTGGATGAAATGGGTCTTGGCAGAAATGAATCCGATAAACCTTTTGTTGAAGATTCTGAAAGTCTGCACAAAAATCATTTGATTTTGGTTAATATGGGAGAATTGGACAGATTGAATTCAATAGGCGAGCACAGGCTGGGAGATGTGGGTTTGGGTTTGGCCTATGATAAAATTCAACAGCAATTCGCAGGTAATATAAGACGGCATTTACAGGATGAAAATCTTGAGGAAAAAATACCGCAAATGTTTGAGGTGTATCGAATGAGCGGTAATGATTTTGCCGTGATAGTAAAAGATGTTGATAAGGAAATTGTTGACAATATCGTTGAAAGTTTGAATGGACTTATACAAATTGAAACTGATCATAAAGTGGAAAGCGTTCCTTTGGCGGCTCATGCCATCACATTGAATAATAGTTTCGAGTTATTGAAAGAATTGACTGATTTTGAGACTGCGGATAAAGAAACTGTTGATGAGAATGACCAATCAAGTAAAGATAAAAATTTATTGATTACTTTGTTGCGGGAAAGGATGTTTGTTTTGGGAGAATTTGTAAAAATAAAAACAAGGTTGGATAGAATGGTGAATATAATAAATAATCCCGATGAACTGAATCCGAATGATTTATACGAAAAATATTTAAAAAAATCTTTGGGATTATTGTTTGCCGAAGCGGGTAGAACGGAAGCTTTTGATTATTCGGAATTTGTAAAAGCCTTACAAGAAAGAGGTGCCGGTGTTTTGGGAGCGGATTATAATCAGTTGCAATGGGATCAAACTAAGTTTACGGTTTCGCGTGATGAAGCTATAAGGAATTTCCAAGATTCTCATGAAATGACGGTTAAGATGGAAATTGATTTGCAAAAAAAATTGATAGACGAATTGCACGAAAGAGCAGCGAGAGAAGGAATGGTTGTTAATGTTGAAGATTTAAGTAAAATGGATTCGAAATCTCGTAAAAAGGAAGTAACAAAAGAAGATATAAATAAAGTTGATGATTTTAAAAAGCGTTTAGATGGCCTGGGTCAGTCGCGAGGTGAATTATCGGCAAAAAAGTTGGAAGATGAGTTAGACTTGGCAAAAGAAGCGGAAGCTGTTGATCCAAAAAATCAAGTGTTTCGCAAGAAAAAAGAATTGGCTGAATTGCGGTTGGAAGTGAATAAGCTTAAACAAGATACTTTAACAGGATTAAAAAATCGAGGGATGTTGTTTCAAGAAATGGGTGCGCGTTTGGCAGATTCACAGCCCGTTTCCGTTGTTTCGATTGATATGGCGTTTTTAAAATATTTTGACAAAGAAGGCGGAAAACAAACCGGAGACGCTGCAATTAAGGCGGCGGGAAGAGTTTTAGATAATATCGCTCGCAAATACGAATATTTGGGAACTCAAGCCTATCGAATAGGCGGGGACGAATTTGTTGTAACAGTTAATTCGGATGATCTGGAAACGGTTCATCAAATAATAAACGATATACGTTTTTCGGCATTAAACGATGTTGAAAGTATTCCTCCACACTCCGGAGCCCGAACGAGATATAAAGATGAATTTTTGCAATTTAATTTCGGATTATCCTCATACGGAAAAAATTCGGATCCCGAAATGGCTGATCCGGATAAATTGCTCAATACCGCGGATGCGTTGGTTGAAGGTGATAAAACGGTTAACAGATTTGTGCTTTTGTTTAACAGAGAAATCATGAGAACAAAACCCGATCATCAAGAAGGCGCGGATTTGGAAGTTTTGTATTCATATTCATCCAAATCCATATTTGGACTGGAAGGACGCAGATTGATCGAGGAGCTGGCTAATGAGTATAAATCCAAAAATGTTTCTTTGGCTGAAATAAACAGGCAGATGATGGAGTTTATAGCCAAGAAACTTAAAGATAAAGGTAAGGATAAATTAAAACAACAAGAGTTGGAGTTTATTTTGCTAAGAAATGATTTGGTCAAAGAGATGCAGGAAATGGAAATTGCCAGATTGTTGCAAGATCTGCGTAAAGCTGAATCCGAGTCTGATAGCAAAGAGCATGTAATTTTGTCTTTGAAGCAAAGATTAAGAGATGCGGAACAAGATAGAGATAAAATATTAAAAGTGAGAAAAGAATTGGCATAATCAAAAACAGCGCATGAGCGCTGTTTTACAATTCTTTGACCATGTAAGTATCTTGTTCGTGATATCCGAGGTTTTTGTAATATTCGCGAACTCCTATGCCGGAGATGACGGCCATGTGTTCGTAGCCTTCGTTTTGAGCGATTTCTTCCGCTCTCGCCATCAAAGTTCTGCCATAGCCTTTGTGTTGTGAAGCTTCTTGATTTTGTTGGTTGATGTTTAAAGCTGTCCCATAAGTGTGGAGCTCGCGGATTTGGGCGGAGGTTTTGAGAATGGGGAAAGCTTCGTAAATCCCCCAAATCGCACTTTGTGCAATTATCCCCCTTTGACGAGGGGGCGCTTCGATGGATGCTTTTTTGGCGGCTGCTTGTTTAATTTCGTTTAATCTTATTTGGATATGATGATCTAAATCTTTTTTTACATCTGGGAGGTTGTGAAGAATTTCTTCATTTGTGTAACGGATGATTTTTAGGCCTAAATCTTCTAAACAATATGTTCTAGATTCGTCGTATTCTTTTTGCTTTTCATGAATTTTACCATCAACCTCGATGATAAGCATGAGTTTTGAGCAGTAGAAATCCGCGATAAATGAATCAATAGGCTTCTGTCTTAAAAAACGAAATCCGGTTTGATCTTTGGATAAAACATCGTACCAAAGTTTTTTTTCGGCAAGTGTTTGATTGTTGCGCAGCTTATTTGCATTTTCTTTCAGTAATATGTTATAGGGAAGGGTTTCGCCATGTATGGTTAACTCATCAACCTTGCAACCCGCCCCCTTGTCAAAGGGGGATATTTGACGAGAATCGTCAGATTGGGGGATTTTCGGCAGTCTTAGTCTGCAAAAACCAAAAACCGCACTGCGATCTTGGTTTTCGATCGAGAGGAATACCTCGGTTCCGCCGGCGTTTTCGTAGCGTTCTTCGAAGAGTTGAGTTTTGTCGTTCGTATGATCGCCCGGAACGTGGCCGACTTCACGGCAACGCAGGCATTTGCATTTGATACCGCGCTTGTTCATCTCGGATTCGATTGATTCGCGTAAGTTGGTTTGTTTATTGCCGTGAGAAATGTCGGCCGTGGGGAAATCGCGAATAAGGCGCGAGACCCTGCAATAATAAGGGATCATTGCTTGCATCTCTATAAGTAACTCGCGTAGATCTTCTCCTTCCAGCGGTTTGAAATCACCGCGTTTGGTTATTTCGTACAATTCGGAGTTGGGGAGTACAACACAAGGGTAGAGTTTGATCATGTCGGGGCGAAAGCGGGGATCATCGAATAAAGTTTTGAAAGATTCCAAATCATCCTCGCGAGAAGCGCCGGGTTGGCCGGGGAGAATGTGTACATCGACTTTAAAGGCTGCGTTTTTAAGTAATGTGATTGCAAGTTCGGCGTCGGCGACGGTTGTTCCGCGTCCAGTGAGTTCTAAAACTCTATCGTTGATGATCTGCAGGCCGAGTTCAACCCTCGTAACTCCGAGTTTGCGGAGGTGGATGATTTCATCCGGAGTGATGTGGTCGGGACGAGTTTCAATGGTAAGGCCGATGATGCGGTAAGCGGAGGTTTCGTTGATGGATTGGGAATCTTCCAATCCAGCATTCGCTGGATGTCCCTCTTTGACAAGAGGGCTTGAACTCCCCTCTGACGAGGGGGAGTTACCGAGGTCGTTGGCGGCTTGGAAGCAACGGGTTATGAACCACTCGCGGTAATCTTTGGGGTAAGCGGACCAAGTGCCGCCTTTCACAATGAGTTCGATTTTGTTGGCCGTATGTCCGTTACGCTCCAAAGCTTGGACTCTTTGTTTAACTTGCTCGTAAGGGTCAAAATCAAGGCTAAGAGCACGAGCAGCCGCCGGTTCGCTGGAGATGTAGCTTTTGGGCATGCGGTATTCGGTGGGGCAATAAACGCATTTACCGGGGCAGGGGTAAGGTTTGGTAAGTACGGTTATCGGAGCCACTCCACTATCCGTACGCACATCTTTAACTTTTAAAACTTTTTCAATTTTTTCATTTTTGGCAAATCCTTGAGATTGCAAATCGCGATAAGCCTCCCAAAGTTGAATTGAAGTTGGGAAAGCGTAATTTGAATCTTTAATTGTTTTGCGTATAACCATCATCAAATCCTTCCGTGTCGGCAATTCCAAATCAGCCAGTGTCTTTATCACGGTCTTGGCAATTTCCAACGGAGGTTTAATTAACATAAATTCAGCTATCAGTCACTAGCAAATGTCTGAACCTTGAACCAATCTTAACAAGATTATCACGCAAGGATTAAACAACTCGACTGCGCTCTTGATCTACGACAGGATTATTGCAATATTCTTTCGAAATATAATGAATAATCAAGATAATCTTATAATCGAGTGAATCGTGGTTCAGACAATTTGCGTTACGACTAGACGTGTATCATGACAGAAAAAGCGGGTTTAATCAAGGGCTTGATATTGCCCAAAGACGCGGGTTAAAGTAGGATGTGATTATGGAAAAAGAAACAATTGATCAGATTAAAAATGAGGTTGCGGAGTTTTATGAATCCGAGGGTACCGCATTTGGTCACACAAGGCATCATGTGTGGGAATTGATGTTGGATTTTATGGACCGTTTAAAGCCCGGGCAAACTTTGGTTGATGTGGGGGCAGGGAATGCGCGGTTGCTTGATGTTGTGCCTCAAGGAGTCGAGTATGTGGGGGTAGAGCCCAGTGCCTCGCTTAGAGAATTTGCCGAGAGTCGATTAGAGCAACACAAGGGCTCGAAGATTGTAGATGGTGGATTTCCTAAGTTGGATTTGCAAGATGATTTTGCGGATGCTGTTACCTGTATTGCCGTATTACATCACGTTCCATCTCATGAGGAACGTCTGAGATCGATTAAAGAATTGCATCGAATCTTAAAACCCGGGGGGATTATGATTTTGTCGGTGTGGAATTTGCGGGCCAAAAGGTTTTTATCATGGAACATGATAAAGCATGCATGGTTTCGAATCCCCGGATTTATTGGAGGGGATAGAGGCGATTTGCATTACATCTGGAAGGCGGGCAAAACTCCAAAGAATCGTTATGTGCATGCATTTACCTTACCGGAGTTTGTGTCACTTTTTGATAAACAAGATTGGGAAATCGAAAAAATAGGAGCTTATGACAGTAAAGGATGGACGGGCAGGTTTTGGGGGAGGAACTTGGTTGCGGTTGTGAGGAAGAAGTCTGAACCTTGATTCGCATGATTATTTGATTAACTTGATTATTTGATGTCTAACGTCAAACGTCGAATGTCAAATGTAAAGAAATTTTAAGAACAATTATACAATTTGAAAATCGGTTTGGAATCATTTAATCAGGCGCCTGCTTGCCTTTGGAGGGAATCAAGGTTCAGACAATTTTAAAACAGCCTTGCGGCTGTTTTATTGTTACATTGATGGATAGGTTGGTGCTTCGGGTTGGCTGGGCATTTCGGGAGCCGGTGTGGGGGCTTGCATGGCCGGAGCTTGATTCTTAGGGGCCTTGAGAGCATCCTTTAAGCCTTTACCCGGTTTGAATTTGGCGACACGAACCGGAGGAATTTGGATGTGTTCGGTTGGATTTTGCGGGTTAACACCTGTGCGTCCGGCACGAGTGCGGGCCGTAAATTGGCCGAATCCGGCGATGGTAACATCTCCATCGTTTACAAGTTCGGAGGTGACGATATCAACGAATGATTCGACCATGTCCTCGGCTTGTTTTTTGGTGACACCCACGCGATCGGATATCACATTGATGAGTTCTGCTTTGTTCATAGTAAAAGATTAATTATTTATACGCGAGCCCTGAAATGGGCTATTAGGTAATTATGCTCTAAGTATAGCACAATTTGGCTTAAATTGCAACTATTTCACGTATCTGTTGTATTTTTACGGCTTTTCCTGCTTCAATATCCCAGCTGACAAATATGCCGTTGATATCGACTTCGCCTGATTCGGGGATTTTATACGGAGCTGTAGATTCGGCTAAAAATCGCTTAATAGAGCTATTTTTTTCAAATCCGATAACAGAATCATGAGCGCCAACCATGCCCACGTCTGTAATTTGAACAGTTCCATTAGGCAGGATTTTTAGGTCTGCAGTGGGTACATGAGTGTGGGTGCCAAAGACCAGATTGGCTTTGCCATCGACATAATGAGCGAAGGCGTTTTTTTCACTGGTTGTTTCGGCATGAAGATCAACAATTAACATGCGTTTTGATGATTCAGGGCATTGTTCTTTCCAAAATCGGTCGAAAGAGAGGAAGATTGAAGCCGGTTCTTGAGGCATGAAAAGTTGACCTTGAAGATTCAGAATACTGACTAGCGTATTTTTGATGTTGAGATGGATCCAGCCTTTTCCGGGCAGGTTTGGACCGACGTTGGCCGGGCGGATCAATCGTTGTGACCAGATCGGATCATTTAATAAAGGCAAGCCTTGTTGGTTTTCAAAAACATGATGGCCGGATGTAAAAACATCGATGCCCGCATCGCTTATTTCTTGCAAAGTTTTTTTGGTGATACCACGGCCGTGTGCCAGATTTTCGACATTGGCGATTGCGAGGTCGGTTTTGTATTTTAATTTTAAATCGGGAAGAACGGCAGCAAGAGCTTGGCGTCCGATTTTGCCGACAATATCTCCAAAGACGAGGATGTTTAGTTTTGACATACAATTCTTGAAAGGACATTTGTATCTCCGTTCAAGAAGGGGCACAAGCCAAGAGATATGGCAAAGAAAGACTTGTGCGATAGAGAGTCAGATTGAGAGGGGTAGATTAGGTATTGTGCAGATTTGATTCTTTGGCTGATAAAGCTTCAGATAGTTCAAAGATTACACATCCGTTGGAATCCACGTAGTAGATTCGGCGTTTTACATGCAAATGATTGTAAATCGCGGGTTTTACTTGATCTTTGGCGATTTCGGTTTTTTTGGATTCGGTTAATAAATTGTTCTCTGTCATGAATGTACTCCTTTTGGTAATGATAATGTGCGATGCCATTTCTCTTGCTTTTATCTTAAATGCAGAGATGTTTGCAGTCAATAAATGAAAAATCTCCCTGAAGGGAGATTGTGTTTAGAGTGTAACCATATAATTGGTATATGGTCCGAACGGGTTGTCAAAGGCAGTGAGCTTGTGAACCGGTTTTTTGTCGGGATACCATTCATCGATTTTTTGATCGAGTACGGTGTGCAGGGGCGGGATATTTTCGAATGTGATTTTTTCCGTATCGGTTTCGAGCATGGCTGTTATTTCAAAATACAAATTGATTTGTTGAATGGGATTTTCATCGACAACTATGATTAATCCGGATTCGTGTTCAGCCGGGAGAATTTCGTGATGCGAAAATTGGGATGTTTGTCCGGTTTGCGGATTTAGTATTTGATATCCGCAGGTTATACGAGGAAGAACCCTGCCAAAAATAAATCCGCTTACCGCCAAGCCTTCGGCTTCCGAAGATTCTTGGGGGATGATAATTGATTCGTGTCTGCCAACTCTTGAATCCACGGAAGATATGAAATGATGAACGCGCGCATAGCCGTAAATGATCATGACTGCATTTTCATGAACCGGATCGGAGATACTGCAGTGCATTGAATACGGTGCAGTTTCCGGAGTATCATCAAAAACAATAATGTTTTTGATTTTTTGTGAAATTGCGATTTCGGTGATTTGTTCTGCGGTTAGCGGATTAGCCATGGAAAACTCCTTGGTGTTTGTTTCCTATATGAATTCAGTATAATATATATCGATACTTGTCAACTATAAAAACCGCCAGTTTGGCGGTTTATGGTTTAGACCAGATTGGCGCGGACAGCCCACCAGCAAACGGGGCTGTGTTCGCGTACATGAGCCAGTAACTGAACCATCCAGTTGCCTTTGTTCGTAAGAGGCGTGGTAAACAAAAGCGGATTGGAAAGAAGACTGTCTTCGATGGCAAAAAGATCTCTCATGGGAGGATAATTTGCTTCTTCCAAGATCCAGAAAATGCTTTCGCAATGATCACGCATGGCTAGAATCATTACAACCGTTTCGGTTAATTGTTTTTCTTGAATGGCATTGGTTGCCGGTTCCAAACGCAAAGCCGCGTCTGTGAGTGCAAACAATTGCTCGATATTGGCCTTGCCCAGCCGAATCAGCTGTTTGTGAGAAAGTTTTTTCGCCCAATTGGAGCCAAGTTCGCGCGCGGATTTGTTTCCGGTGCGCGCGAATAGACCAACCAATTGCGCTATTTCATAAGGAGAATTGCTCTTGATGCAAAATGAAGCATAGTTTTTGAGCCATTCTGGCGCGGATTGCAAGTTGGGCAAAAAATTGTCCAGTGCCGGAATTTCGATTGGTGTGTCATCATGGGCGGGGGAGATGGGCGTATCGGCTTCGTGATTGGCATTATGCGCCAGCAATCGTTCAATACCGGCGAGTTCGTTGGCATGCTCCATATCTCCAACGAGAGTGCGATGCTCGGTTTCACCGATAATGCGGAAGAAATCGCCGATTGAAAACGGTTTGACCGAAGCGAAGTTTGCCAAACCGTATTCGGTTTGCGCCAAAAGCTGGCACCCGGAATGGAACAGATGTTCGGTGCGAATGCGGCCCAATGCGCAAAGCGCTTTGAATTGTCGCATGTAATGCGCGTCGTTTTCTATTCCGGTATACATCAAAAAGTTGTCGCGAAGATTGCCTTCAGCGTCAAACAATCCGATCCAACAATGTTTGTTTGAAAGTGCCATCTTAACCTCCTTTTATCGCGAAAATGCGATTCGGGTAATATACCTTATTAAGATGAAATGTCAACTATTAAGCCACTAGCTTCTAGCCACTAGCCACTAGTTACCAGCTAAGGTTTGTCATTTCGAACGTACGTGAGAAATCTCCACTACATTCAACGTCTACTATTGTTAATTATTCTACGTCCTATGCGCATCCGCCTAAGACGGAGAATGAAGAGGAGAGATCACCCTCCAAAATATAAGCTCTGTGGATTTACGTAATCGATGCGGTTTGCAGAAAATAATCTTAATAAACAAAAAAACCGCTGTTTAAGTGGTTTTTTTCGCATGAGGACCAATGGGGATCCTTCTTCGCTGATGCTTCGAAGGACATCCATCCCGAGGGATGAATGAAGCGATTATTTCCTTGGCTCTCTAAGGCGAGCTTATATTACTTTGTTAAAAGATGCAAGCTCCCCGTAGCAAACAAACAGCGTCTAACGTCGAACGTCTAACGTCGAACGTCAATTTGAGTTGTTTGGCATGGGGAGATTGCGACAGAGGGTGTCGCTAGATTTGGGTTAGAGGAATGTGTCGAGGATCAACCGGGTGAGTGCCATCGAGCCTGTCAGTACATACAGTACCGCGATGACCTTGAGTGAGGTGAAGATCATTTGCTTTTTTTCGATTAACATGAAATTTATTTTATCCTCCTTTTTATGTGTTGGGATTATTTTCCTTGTAATCATCGATTACCGACGTTATTAGCACTTCTTCCTCTTCCGTGAATGTCACCTCCTTGAGTTCGCAAGAGCCGTCGCAGGGAGTTGGAGCTTGTTCAGCGTCCCAACCCGTACCGTATTCACTGCAATTGAAAACAAAATGCATGTTTCCAAAGCAGATGAGCCGGCTCCCGCTATTGCCGCCATCTCTTTCAAACTGGTGCCAACAAATGGGTTCCTCCTTGTCGCGGTAACGACCGCATTTCTTTCTGTCACAGGGAGAGTCAACGTAAGCCTCGATCAAGTTGCGCCCGATGACTTTGGTTTTGCGCTCTTTATAGCACACAACCGCAATCACGTCGTACACAAGTTGAACGTGGCAGCCCTTGATACAACAATGAACATACTCCTGGAATTTGTAGGTTGACTCAGCGACTTCTTCGGAATCGCTATCGTCGGTGAAAGTGAAATGTACTGTCCCGGTCATGTTATTCATGGGAATCTCCTTTGTTTGTTTTTCCCCGCCGTACATCATGTAAATAGCTGGTAGCTAGTAGCTAGCGGCTATGTACATGAAGTATGGCGGAGAGAGGAACATATTGTTCCCGAATCCTTTGGTTGTTTTTAAGCTGCTTCCGGAGGTCTGGGATTATAATTGGTCGGTTTATTGGCTATGGAGCGAAACTCGATTACTTGAGCTTCGTTTGAGGTCTCATTTGAGTTTTTCTCAAGTGGACGTGCGATTGATTTAAATTCTATAATCGGCGCATAAGCATTGTCATTAGCCGATTGATTATTGAATGATTCGTTTTTCATAAGCTTTTGAGATTTTTATTGTTTTTTATCAGCGATGCGTTTTCTTTCGCGTTCTATTTCTCGGTTTTCCGGATACCAATTGGTCCATTGATTTTGTTGCGTGACTATAAAATGAGCATATTGGCCATCAGGCTGTTTTTCGGCAACTGTTTCACCGGTTTCCGAGAATCCTCCGTAATCACTTGATTCGGTCCCGTTGCCATTGATTAATGCATAACCGTCATAATTGTGTCCGGCATAACCTACGTATGCGAGCGGTATATCCAAAATATTCGTTTCCGAATATCCGCCTTCAACATGTTGCATTGTTATGTCAATGAGTTTTCCATATCCATCTCTGGCGACTAAAGAAGGATAAAAATTATATTTTTCCACTTCTTTTAAATATGACTGTAAAGAATCCGTTTGAATTTTTTGCAGTTGAGCGATTATTTCCGCATCAGTATTTTCCGGAAAATCAATATTGACGTCGAAGATTTTAATATGGTTTGATTTTTCACTTTTTTGTATAAATTTTTCTGACATAATTTTAATTTAAGATATTTATTGAATTTGGCGCGCTCTTTGATGGGCAGATTCCAATTGAATCAGTGTTCGGCTTAAATCGTCACAACCTCCGGCGGTTAATACTGTGGCGATGTTGAATAATTTTTTTAATTGATATTGTTCGGCCTGCAGAGTCTTCGGATCGAGAGTTTCGCGTCCCATGATATGAGCGTTTAATTTTTTTGCTTGTTCGCAAGCCATGTCGATACAATGTTTTTGTATGCGCTCAAGAGTCGCGCGCGGGATTTTTTCCAAATAATTTTTAATGATATTCGGATCATGGGCGCCCATTTTACCGACAGCTGATAATGTATCAAGTGCCGATTCATTCTGTAAGTCATCGATGGATTCAGCCATCACATCAAACCAGTTCGGCAGATGCTCGGGGATTTCCACTTCCGGTAATTGTATTTCGATTAATTCGTTTTGTTCCACTTTTGCACCAGCTTCGTGATGATATTCAGTTCCGGTTGTCTGTTCTAGTATTTCTTCGGGGAATTTATCAAGATGTATTTTTGGGCTTTCTATCGGCAACCACTCCGGATGATCTTCAACCTTGGCAGCTTTAGGTCTGAATAATGTTTCCAACATATTTTGTTTTAATTTATAAATCAATTAATAATATAGCGAGCGAATGTATTTACCTTTATTATTTGTTATTTATTATTTTTAATTTATTACGTGTGTTCTCTAGTAGAGCTCATCATTTCTCCTCGGATGACGAACTCTACAAGAGATCGGATTGGCTAATCCGGATCTTTGTTTTTTATTGCATCGTTTAAAATGGATTTGCATCCAAGTTCCAATTATTCGTGTTCGCGCCTCTTTGGTCCGCAAGCGGACGCTTTAATTGGTGAGGAGCTACTGACGGGGAAATCAGACATGATTCGAAATTCGAATTTCGTATTTCGAATTTCGCAGAAGTTTCATCCGGACAAGCATGCCGGAAGAGTCATTTATCGTGGCTTGCGGGGAAGGCAAGAACGATGTGATGCGTCAAAAATATTGATTTGTAATTTGCGATTGTGGTTTTTGTATTTTGTTTTACAAAATCGAGCGGACGCTCGATTTGCGTATCCAAGAGACTCTTTGTCTAGTGGACATTTGACACTAACACATCCAGCGGATTTTGTCAAGGGATGGGGGACAAAATGGATAATTAATATCAATAAAATGTGTTAATTATCAATTATTTCTCTAAAATTAGATAAAATTATTTTACCGGTATTTTGTCAAAGAGAAATCAATAGTTGGACATTAAGAGCATTTTGATAATTGTTGTTTGTGGTTTTTGTCTTGCTACCCTTGACAAAATGCCAAAAATATGATAAATTATTCGGTTCTCTGAAAAGTGTCAGAGGCCTGCGCCGAGCAGAAACTTCGGCAATTTCGCACGTTCCCGCGGTAACTCTTCGCTGTGGGATCAAAATGAAAAGGAGAAGAGAAAATGGAAAAATCGAAAAGCGAAAAGGAAGAAAATAGTTTTTTGAAAAACGGAGTTTTTTGTTTTTTGCACTCAGTCGAGGACTTCCTTTGGTGCGGCCGAGTTGGATTAGCTTACGCTTTCAATATCCCGGGCTATGATTCGAGCTTGTTGAAGAGCTCGGAATACGCAAAGCGTAGACGGAATGCAAAGGTGGTAAACACCTATGTCTTTCTTGGCGGTGCGGTGTTCATGATGAATGCTGCCTTGCAGTTTCAAGGATTCGCGACGGTACTTGGAATTGCACTCCTCATCACCGCTATTTTCGTACTCGCCGTCGCATTCGAAGCGGAGAAGAATGGAAGGTCGATTTTGGATGTTGCCCGCTTCGAAGATGATGACGATGATAGCGACAGCAACGGAGGAAGCGGCGACGAATGCAACTGCGGTCCCGATTGCGAGAACCCCAAGAACGGCACCTGTTACCGCCGACCTCACCGAGAGCAAATTGAGCTCGAGTTCAACGTCGAAACCGGCAAGTTGATCTGCGAGCCCGAGAAATCTGCTTTTGGAACAAGCCTTTTCGCGCTTGTAAAGCGCGAAGCATGCGAACTCGGCAACGAGATCGCGAGCGCAGCGAACCAAGTCGTCGATGGACTCGCACAAGCGATGTTCGGCGGCATGAAGCAGAGTCACAGAGCCTTCATGTACGCATCCGCGACGCAAGAAGGTGGTGGCATCTTCGGACGTACCGGAGGTGGCATCTTCGGATTCGAAGGTGGTGGCATCTTCGGACGTACCGGAGGTGGCATCTTCGGATGAAAAAACTCTCCTTGTAGGAGAGCTCAAGCTCGGAAGACACGATCTGTTGTTTTCCGGGCTATTTTTTTTCGTTATCCCAAGCTAGTTTAAATAAACTTCTAAGTGTTTGTGCGATTTCTTCGCTTTCGATGATGACTGACACAGCTTTTCCTTTAAAAGATGCTAGCGATACTTTTGAATCGTAAATGGAAATATCGCCATTGAATTTTATGCCCGAGTTGGTTATTAATTTTTTCTTGGTAGTTTTACGAGTTTTAATTTCAGGATCGCCTATTGCTAATAAATTTGTGGTTGTACCTAATTTATCGAGTTTTTCTTTTAATGGACCCAGATCCAGATCGCTGTAGTATTCCGCGACGAGTCTTTCATTAGTGAATTCATCAATATGTTTTGGTGTAGTTTTTATAATATCTTCAAAAATTGCTTTGATACCTTCATTGCCTTCATACATTCGGACGATCGGTTTTTCGCCCTGTTGCACAAGTGACAAATCTTTCGTAATATCTTTTATCTCTCTGACAGTTGATTCCATTTTTTTAAGTTTGGTCTCCGCGAAGGATCGTAATCTTTCGGGGGATTCGGCGGCGAAGAGGGTTTTTTTACCTTTTTCCACCGAGCTCATCAGGCCGAGGGTTATCAGGGACTCAATGGCAGTGTAAATGGCTTGGCGGGAGAGGCCGATTTTTTTGTTGATTTCTAAAACAGTGCTTGGTCCAAGTTCGAGCGTGGCCAAATAAGTTTTGACTTCACTTTCCAGAAGTCCTAAGGATTTTAATACGGGGATAATGTTGCGCATATGGATATAGTATAACGTTGTAACGGAGTAACGGCAATAACGTCGTCATGTCGTAACGTTTATAACGTCGTAACGGTGTAACGGATTAACTCACCCCCTTCCCCCTCTCTTAATGCAAGAGAGGGGCTGCAAATTGCCAAGTTAACTAAAGTTAACTTTGTTAACAAGTCTCTCTCTTATTTTAAGAGAGAGATTTAGAGTGAGTTAATACTTAAATACTAAAAACCCCCTTTAGAAAAGGGGGATATCCCGCCGTGGCGGGATTGGGGGATTTATCTGGCGTACTCGGTGATTCTGGTTTCGCGGATCAGGGTGACTTTGATTTCGCCGGGGTATTTGAGTTCGGACTCGATTTTTTTGGCGATATTGCGGGCCAAAGATGTGGCGTTGAAATCATCGATGGACATGGGGTTTACGAACACGCGGATTTCGCGGCCGGCTTGAATGGCATAAACTCTTTCGATGCCCTCGAAGCCTTTGGCGACATTTTCCAATTCTTCCAAACGTTTAACGTATTGCTCCAAAGTATCTTTGCGTGCGCCGGGGCGGGCTCCGCTGATGGCATCCGCGGCTTTAACAATGACGGCTTCCAAGGTTTTGGGTTTATCTTCATGATGACCGATGGATTGATACCAGATTTCTTCGGGGAAACCGAATTTTTTAAGAATTTGTACGCCCAATTCAGGATGGCCTCCCTGCAAATCGTGATCTACGGCTTTGCCGATATCGTGAAATAATCCGCCTTTTTTACAAACCGCAACATCAGCGCCAAGTTCTTCGGCCAAGGCTGTGGCTATAAGCGAAACCTCGATGGAGTGCTGAAGAATATTTTGACCGTAGGAAGTGCGGTATTTGAGACGGCCTAAAATTTGCACAAGCTTGGGATCAATACCGGCCATGGAAATGCCAAGTTGAAACAAGGCGTCTTCGCCGGCTTTTTTGATATCAAGCTGTAATTCTTTTTTGGCTTCGTCCACAGCTTCTTCGATGCGCCCGGGGTGGATACGTCCATCGGCAATAAGCTTGGTGAGCGAACGGCTGGCCACTTGTCGGCGGATGGGGGAGAAACCGGCGACCGTGATCATGTTGGGTGTGTCGTCGATGATAAGTTCGCAACCGGTAAGTTGTTCGATTGTTTTGATATTTCTGCCTTCACGTCCGATAATACGGCCTTTCATCTCGTCATTGGGAAGTTCGACATTTGTGGTTGTTGTTTCGGTAACATGTGAAGCGGCGATGCGTTGAATGGTAACGCCCAAAATGTTGCGAGCTTTGCGTTCGATTTCGTCGGACTCCAATTGTTCCAATTTGCGAACACGGCTCATTAAAGTATCTTGATGTTGTTCTTCAACCAAAGAGAGCATGCGTTCCACAGCTTGTTCTTGAGTTAAGCCGGCCACTTCTTCTAATTTTTTGCTCTCTTCCAATTTCATGACTTCAACCGCGGCGAGATTACTTTCCAAATCCGAGGCTTTGACATCCAAAGATTTTTTCAGGTCGTCGATATCCAGCATTTTTTTGGATACGGAATTTTCGCGTTCGTTCAGTTCTTTTTGTTGTTTTTTCAGATCTTCTAAAGCTTTTTTTTCTTCTACACGGGCATCTTCCAAAATTTTGATGGCTTTGTCTTTGGCGCGAACCATGACATCAGCCTCTTTGGTTTCGGCTTCTTTAAGAATTTTTTGCGCTTTTTCTTGTGCTTCCTCAATGGAAAGCTTGGCTGATTTGGCTTTTTGCTGATAGACGAATGCGGCTATGCCGTATCCGGCCGCAAGACCAAATGCCAACGCTATAAATGCGTACATAATAATTTATACGCTCGGAATGTTTGTTCGTTTGTACAAAAATCTTACGGTTTTACTTTACGATTATGTGGCCAAATATACATCAAATTCTTCCAAAATGATGCCAATGCGCCGTTTGGCGTTTGGCGGTTGTTGCATCTTCTGTGGATTTGGGAGATATTCATCTCCGGAATATTCGAATGATTTCGAATTTCGTTAAGTTGGTTTCGAACAGCCGCAATCTAGAGAAACCGTAAATATTGATTCATTGATTACAAGGCGAACAAGTGCATCCGAGACGGTTAATAACGTTAATTACTGCTCAAATAATGTAGCAGGAAACTTTGATTTTGGCAATAAAGTAAAAAACTTCCGTTTGCAGGAAGTTGGAGAATGATGGGTTTACTTTATTGGAGCGAAAATTTTCCATTTTTCTACAAAAAGCAAGATGGTTTTGAGAATGAATTTTATTAAAATGCTGACTATCAGAAATGTCCAGCATGCCATGATTATTACATTTATTATCGTTATCATGGGCCATAATAAACCAAATGCAGTCATTAATATGTTCTGAAAAATATCAGTATGGTTGAAAATAACAATAAAACCGATGATTACGGAAAACAATGTAATATATAATGTAATATTTAATAGAAAGTCGAGAAATTGCTGATTAGTACTTGTTGGTTTGTTGTTCTCTTTTGTCATTTTCTTTGCTCGTTTCTGTGAAAGTGCGTTTATTATCAAAATAGCACACTACTCGGAAAAATCAAGTTGTTGTTGTTTACTGTTTTGTTGTCAGAAATTAAAAGACCTCCATTTTAGGAGGCTTCTGAGTTGGTCTGAATTTGAGCTTGGGCCAGCTTGGCGTAAGCTTCAGCTTCTTCAGCTTTTGCTTGAGCTTCGAGAACCGCTTCAGCTTCTGATTTTTGCTTGCGGGAGAGCGGGCGGTTTGAATCAAGGAGTGCGCGAATCTGCTTTGCGTCATTAAGGGGCGGAAACGAGGCGACGCGGTATTTTGCTTCAGGAATGATATTTTTGAAGGCTTCCATCTTGCTATCGCGATCCCCGTTTGTTTTTTTTGCCAAACGGGAGAAATAGAAGGGGCGGAGAATTTCGCGACTCATACATTTTAAAGAACAAGAGAAAATAAATGTAAACATTGCAGAGAACATGGCAAACATGTAAGCAAACAATTCTCCGCTAATGCCATCCAATCTGATTAATGATTGGATACCGCACACCAAAGAAGATAGGATTGCCAGCAAGACTCCGAGAGAGAACCAAAGATCGGATGCTGTCAGTTTCTTTTGGATTTCTTTATCGCGGATCAAGAACCACTCTCGACCCCAGGTACGGGGGAGTATTGAATTATGTGAATTTTCAGGAGTATTCACGTTTCACCTCGTTGTTTTAATGTGAATGTTCGGGATTTGTTTTTATATCAGAAAAAGAGCTAAGTGTCAACTGTCTGAACCATGATTTGTGGGATTTGGCGGATTAACACGATTATTATTTTATTTTCGAAAAGTAGAGTAATAATCAAGTTAATATGATCGAGAATCGAGAGTATCCCATTTCGCTAAAAGCTTCGTGGGACTTGGTCAAAATTCAGACCATCTTCGAGTTTGTATTGTCCGATGCGGGTTCGTTTCAGTTCCGAGAGATAAGCGCCGCAGCTCAAAGCTTCGCCGATGTCATTGGCAAGTGAACGGATGTAAGTTCCGGAAGAGCAGGTGACACGGAATTTTAAGGTTGGGAAGTTGTAATCTGTGATAACAAGTTCAGTAATATCCACTTTTTTGGTTGGACGCAGGTGTTCGACATTTTCGCCGGCACGTGCGAGTGCATAGAGTTTTTTTCCGCCGACTTTTTTGGCTGAATAAGCCGGTGCTTTTTGTTCGATGGTACCGCGGAAATTTTCCATCACTTTTTCGATTTCCTCCTGACTTGGGACGTTAGACGTTTGACGTTTGACGATCTCCCCCGTTAGATCGTAAGTGTCAGAGGTGGCACCAAGTATGGCTGTTGCTTCGTAGGTTTTGTCGAGACCGACTATGTCTGTGAGTTTTTTAGTCGCTTTGCCGATGCCGATTATAAGCAATCCCGTTGCGAATGGATCCAAAGTGCCTCCGTGCCCAACTCGGCGTATATTGTATTTTTTGCGGATGATATTTACAACATCATGCGAAGTCATGTCGGCGGGTTTATTGACGAGTAATAATAAATCGAGTTCCGGTGTCATAATATTGAAAGCATAGAACAATAAGCGGGAAATAACAAATATACAATACCAATTAACAAATAATCACCGCCTTTGGCGGGATCCCGCATACATTTGATATATTAAGTAATTGATGCGGGATAAATAACAAATAATAAAGATTGAACCACGAACCTTGAATTATGAACCTCGAACCATGCGTGCCCACCGAAGCTTAGGCGCAGGAGGTAGTTTAGAACATGGAAAATAGAGCTTAGTGTTTCATGCTGAAGTAAATAACAAATCATAAATAACAAATAATAAAGTTATAAATAATAAAGCGAGTGGTACTTTCATTAAATAACAAATAAAAAATAATAAATAATAAAGCGAGTGGAGTAGTTAATTTTTATTATTTGTTTTTTTGTAGTTGATTTTTGAAAAGTTAGCGGGTTGACGTGATTGGTGATTTGTGTCTTAATGAGCGGGCATTCCTAAATTAAGGAGGTTCTGCGTGATGAAACCGGTTTTCCCCGCATTGGATAGTTTGGATAAGCAAGGTGGACTGTTTGTTCTTTTGTCGCGTTTGGAATACATGAACGGCAAAAGCCGACCCAAGTATTCCTGCGGACATGGAGGAGATTTGGTCAACATTTATCGTCCGCCGAGAGTCTTATTGGCACCGCTGGCAAAAAGAAATTTGCTGGCAAATATCGGTATCTTTGAAGACGTTGTAGTCTTTGATCATTACGGTTTGCATCCCAGAATCTACGGACACAGGGAAAGACTTAATTGTCCAAAATGTTTTTTCGAGAAGTTGATACTGGAAGTTGGTCCGCTTTGTCCGGTGTGCCGTAAGATTATCCGCAAGGGTTCGCGGGTAAATCTGTTCGAACTGAAAGAATCCGATAAAAGACGCTGGTCGGGCTTGGCAAAAGTGATGTATATCACTGAAGCCAAACTAGAGTGGGCGGTGGCTTGTTGTGACATGAAAGGCAGAAAAAAACACTCGGATAAGCCATTTATCTGGGACGGTGAAAACTGTCGAATGGCTTAAGGCACATCATTTCAGGATAAATTGTTCTTTTTGGCTCTTACCGCTTTACAGCGGTTTTTTTCTTGACTTTTTAGCCAAAATTTACTATGCTCCATTTTATGAATGTAAGTGATTTAGCCAGGCGTTTAAAGGTTACGCCGCAAGAATTATTGGAGCGTTTGCCCAAATTGGGTTTTGATATCGGTGCGCGCGCGGTTAAGCTTGATAATCGAACCGCCGAGCAGATTTTCAAGAAGTGGACGCAAGAGCAAAGACGCGAAAGATTACGCGGACAATTATTGGAATTGGCTCATGAACCGGGAACCAATGCGGAAACAGGTATTCAAAAAAAGAAAATTACAATTCCGTCGGTGATTATTGTGCGTGAGTTGGCCGGAAAAATGAATTTGTCGGTAACCAGAGTTATTCAGGTTTTGATGAAAGCCGGTATTTTGGCTTCGCAGAATGAAAGATTGGATTTCGAAACTGCGGCGATTATTGCCGATGAGTTGGGTTTTGAAGCTGTCTTAAAAGAAGATGGTGTTGAAAAAAATCGTGATGCCGAAGCGGCTGAAGATAGATTACATGCCAAAATACAAGATGATATCAAGGGTGAATTCGCACCAAGGCCGCCGGTCGTGGTTGTGATGGGACATGTGGATCATGGAAAAACTAAAACTTTGGATGCGATTCGCAGGACGCATGTGGTTGAAGGAGAAACCGGAGGAATAACTCAGCATATTGGCGCTTATCAAGCTGTTCGTAAAAATCGTTTAATAACTTTTATCGATACTCCGGGGCACGAAGCTTTTACGGTTATGCGTTCGCGTGGTGCCAAAGTTGCCGATATAGCCATTTTGGTTGTAGCGGCCGATGACGGAGTACAACCGCAAACCAGAGAAGTTATTGATATTATCAAAGCAGCCAAATTGCCATTTATTGTCGCTTTAAATAAAATTGATAAACCTGAGGCTGATCCGGATCGTGTTTTGGCGCAACTTTCCGAAGCCGGTGTTACAACCGAAGCTTGGGGAGGCAATGTGCCAATGGTTAAAATTTCAGCCAAAGAAGGAATAGGTATAGATGATTTATTGGAAATGATTTTATTATTGGCCGATTTGAACGAAGAGGCGTTGCGCAGTAATTCCGATCAGTTGGCCAGTGGAACCATTATTGAATCTCACGTTGATAAAAATACCGGTCCGGTTGCAACGGCTTTGGTTCAAGTCGGGACTTTAAAGCTTAATGACTATTTGGGAATGCGTGGTGAGTTGGCCGGAAGAGTAAAAGCCATGCGCGATTATAAAGGTGATGCGGTTGCAACGGCATTACCCGGAACTCCGGTGAAAGTTTTGGGGTTCAAAACCGCGCCTTCGGTCGGAGATGTTTTTGAAGTGCCGGTTGATTGGCGAGATTTGGAGAAGCGCAAGGGTAAAACCGGTTATCAAACAGGTAATCAATTCATGTCGGTTAAAAGCATTAAGGAAGATGATGGTGAGAGTAAGCAAAAAGCCACTTTGAATATTATTTTAAAAGCCGACGTACTGGGTTCGCTCGAAGCTATCATGGGCATGTTGGATAAAATCAGACATGAAGCGGTTGCCGTGGAAGTGATTAAAAAAGGTTTGGGAAATATTACGGAAGGCGATATTGAAGCCGCGGAAACGGATGGCAATTCGGTTATTTACGGTTTTAACACAGTGGCAACAACTCAAGCTTCTTTGATGGCTCGTGAGAAAGGTGTAAAACTGGCGACATATGAAATCATTTATGAATTGATAGATGATGTATTAGTCAGATTAAATGCCATGCTTCCGGATGAAGTGGTTAGAACCGAATTGGGAAAAGCTGAAGTTGTGGCCATTTTCAGAACCGAGAAAGACAGAATGGTGTTTGGATGCAAAATTAAACATGGCATGGCAAAATCCGGTGCAAAATTGATAGTTTGGCGCAAAGATGGTGAAGCAGAACAGCCAATGGGCCAAGGAGAAATTGAATCTGTGCAAATCGGCAAGGAAAAAGTTAAAGAGGTTATGGCCGGTCAAGAATGCGGAATCTCTTATCATGGAAAAGAAAAAGTTCAGGTTGGAGATCGTTTGGATATTTACACTGAAGAATCAAAAACCAGAAAAGTTGAAATACCGAGGTAGTTTAATTCGAATTTCGAACCACGAATCACAAACCTCGAATTACGAACCACGAACCACGAACCACGAATTACGGTCATTTGTAGGGATAAACCTTACTTGCCCCGTTTATGAACGAAGTGAATTTTGCGGGGTGTTTATCTGTGCATGGTTCGGTTATTGTTAATAAGTTGTTGTTAAGTGGGTTGCGTATTTTTTGAAGATTATCTATCCTTAGAGAATTAAGATTATTATTTTGTATTTTGTTTACAGTATTTCGTATTTTGCCATAACTATATTGAATCAGTTTAGGTTAGGCGAAATTCGAAATACGAAATTCGAAATACGTTTAAATTTATGAGTTTTGCATTTACAGACGATAATTTTGACCAAGAAGCATTAAATGGTGATATACCTGTGCTTGTTGATTTTTGGGCTCCTTGGTGTGGACCTTGCCAAATGATGGCTCCGATCATAGACGAATTGGCGGGTGAATTTGAAGGACGTGTTAAAATCGGTAAATTGAATGTTGATGAAAATCCTGCCAAAGCCGGGCAATTCGGTATTATGTCCATTCCTACTATGTTATTGTTTAAAAACGGTGCTGTAGCTCAACAATTTGTTGGGGGAATGACCAAAGAAGATCTTAAGGCTAAAATAGAGGCTAACTTATAAGCCACTAGCTGCTAGCCACTAGCCACCAGCTACTAGCCACGAGACGTAAGTTACGGCCGTTAGTATTGAAAAAAGAGCAGAAAATTGCTCTTTTTTGCTAAGGGAATTGACAAAAAACGGGTTTTTGACTATGATGTGGCAATCATCGATTGAGGCGGTCAAGCCTCATCACTTGCTCGCGAATTTGATTTTTGTGCCTGGTAACACAGAAGATCAATTAAAAATTATAAATTATGAATGATGAATGAAGGTATCACTTCGTGATATTAATATATTTTAATGCCGGAGGCTACTAATAATTCTTAATTCATAATTCTTAATTCATAATTATAAATAAAATGTTACACATTAGATTAACCCGTATCGGCAAAAAGAAACAGCCTGAATATCGTTTTATTGTTTGCGAAAAATCACGTGATCCTTGGGGTAAAGCTTTGGAAATTTTGGGTCATTACAATCCCAGAACCAATCCACCGACCGTTGCTTTAAAAAGTGATCGTATAACTCATTGGATTTCCGTGGGAGCGCAATGTTCGAATACGGTTTGGAATTTATTGGTTGATCAAGGAGTTGTGAAAGGTGAAAAACGCAAATCCATCAAGATTTCCAACAAACGCAGGGAAGAAATCGCTAAAAACAATAAAGCCAAAGAAGCCGCTAAGGCTGAAGCCGCGAAAAAGAAAGAAGAAGTAAAAGAGGAACCCAAAGAAGAAGTTAAAACCGAACCGGAGGCTGAAGAAAAGGCTAAAGAAACAACAGAATAAACAATAAAAGAGCGTAAGCTCTTTTTTGCTTTTGTGGCTTTCAATTGACATTTTGCGGTTTTGCCGGTATAGTGATCTTATATTTTAAACATAGGTGCTGTTTAAAATAAGTTAATTACCTTTAAAATAACTTGTCGGCACTAACACATGATCAATGAACCTGTAACATGTAACATGCGAGGTTTATGAAAAGTGAAAAAAAGCAAGTTGTAAAATTCGAATCCGAGGCGCGTAGTCGTTATTTGTGAAACAGCGAATACGATAGAACGTCCGGATATTTCGCCGATATGGCAGAAGAGTTTAAGGACCAGCAGTTTATTGAATTCTTGGTGAAGTCCATTGTGAATCACCCGGATGATGTTCGTACAGAACGAACAGTTGACGAGCGCGGTGTGCTCATTACCCTTTACATCAATCAAGATGATATGGGTTATGTAATCGGCCGCCAAGGTCAAACCGCCCGCGCGCTCCGTATTTTGTTAAAAACGGTCGGAGCCAAAGAAAATGCTCGTGTGAATCTCAAGATTTTCGAACCGGAAGGTGCTCGCCAAGCGCATCAAGACCAAAAGTCTACAGCGCCTCGCAGCGAGGAAGCTTCGGTGATCGATCAAGATCTTGCGGATCTCGGAATCTAACAATACATTACGAATTACGAACCCCCTACGCATAAAGCTTCGGAGGGTTAAAATCTGCGCGAATTACGAATGGG